>NZ_JBEXIK010000003.1:0-394455 GCF_040608515.1 Micromonospora sp. NPDC005173 | reverse complement strand
AGTGAGGCCCTTGAGCCGGTCGCGTATGCACACACCCATGGCGGAGTCGGCGACGAACGGCCGGGCGATATCACGCAGGTCAGCCACGCGCCGCGGCCTCCAACGCGACCTTCGCCCGGTTCTTCGCAGACCGGCGGCCATACAAGCGAGCGCAGAACGAGGTCAGTATCTCCACCATGTCCCGCACCAGGTCGTCTTCGACTTCACCTTCGTCCAAGACGACGAGACGACGGCCGTGGGCGGCGAGCGTGGCTTCGACCAGCTCCACATTCATCCGGCCCAGCCGGTCCTTGTGCTCCACCACCACGATGCTCACCTGCGGGTCGGCCAGCAGCCGACGGGGCCTTGCAACGGCCACCATTCATCCCGGAGCCGATCTCCGACTCCACACGGACGACACGGTGACCAGCCTGCGCCGCCCACCGGGCCAAGCAGGCGGTCTGCCGCTCCAGATCGTCCTTCTGGCCATGCGAGGAAACACGGGCATACAACCCGACACCACCGACCGTTTCCGGCACGGTGTTCGCTTCGATGTTCACCAGGATCGTGCGCGGCCCCACCCGTCGCGCAGGGACCGGCAACGTGCCCTCACGGAACCAGCGATACGCAGTACGCGGTGCAACACCTTGCGCCTTAGCCCATTCCGTCAGGATCACAACGAGGATCATACAACACTAAAAGCACCTAACAGTCACTCATGGACACTCCACAACAAGCAGTTAGCAACCCCCTCGCAGTCACTCTGCCCCGGGCCGGCCGGCGACGGCGGCCAAACAGCGCGCCCGGTGCAGACGACGGCGCCCGCCCCCGCAGAAGCGGGAGCGGGCGCCGGTCAGCAGCGCGGACGAGGTCAGTCGTCGCCCTGGAAGTAGCTCAGCAGGCGCAGGATCTCGATGTAGAGCCAGACCAGGCTGACCAGGATGCCGAAGGCGGCCGTCCAGGAGTAGCGCTGGGGCAGGCCCATCCGGACGCCGTCCTCGATCTCCTTGAAGCTGAGCACGAAACTCAACGACGCGACCACGATGCAGACCAGGCTGAAGCCGATGGCCAGCGGGCTGCCGTCACGCAGGCCGGTGTTGACGCCGAACAGGGCCAGCACCAGGTTGATCAGCATGACCGCGAAGAGGCCGGTCATCACCGCGATCATGCCCTTGACGAAGGCTGGGGTGGCCCGGATGACCTTCGCCCGGTACAGGATCGCCATCAGGAAGAAGATGCCGAAGCTCGCCGAGGCGGCCTGCAGCACGATGCCGTCGAACGCCGACTCGAACGCCTTGCTGACCATGCCGACGAAGACACCCTCGACGACCGCGTACGTGATGACCAGCGCCGGGTTGGCCATCCGGGAGAACGAGATGATCAGGCCAAGCACCAAGCCGACCACCGCCGCGCCGATCCAGGCGGCACCGACCAGCGAGTCGGGCACGAGCACCCAGGCGGCCGCGGCGGAGATGCCGAGGATGCCGAGCAGGGCGACAGTCTTGACGACCACGTCGTCGACGGTCATGGGCGCCACGGTGGGCGGCGCTGCCGGGTAACCGGCCTGGGACGGGTACTGCTGGGGAATGCCGGGCTGTCCGTACGGCCCGGTCGGTGCGTACCCGGCGGAACGCTCCCGCTCGGCCGCCTGGCCGAGCCGGGCGAGCACCGGGTTCGAGGTCTTCACTGTCTGGCCTCCCTCAGGGGGTCGTTTGCACGTGAACGTGCCCTCCAAGAGTAAACGGCCCGGCCAACTCCTGGTGATCACGAATGGGAATGCGGCCCGTGGCGGCTGGTGCCCGGGGCGGGGGTCGAACCCGCACGCCTTGCGGCAGCCGCTTTTAAGGCGGCCGTGTCTGCCGTTCCACCACCCGGGCGGGTGGCACCGGCGCGCCGACACGCACGGTGCAGTGTCACCGTAGCGGGTCGTTGGCGACCCGGCGTACCCCGCCGGCCAGCCCGCACTAGGGTCGATGGCGTGAGCAGCGCAGCCCCCACGGCCCCCGACGCCGCCCCTGAGCAGGCATTCCGCCGCTCCGATCAGATCAACCGCCTCGCCTGGGCCGTCCGGCTGCTGTCCGCCGTTCACCGGCACCGGGCGGACCTGCTGGTCGCCTTGATCTGCACTGTCCTGGCTGGCTGGCTGACCCACGGCCTGTGGCCCGACCCGGGCGGGCGGGTCATGGCGCTCAACCCCGAGGACCAGGCCCTCTACGAGTGGTTCCTGGCGGTCGACGCGCGAGCGCTCCTCGGCGACTTCAGCCTGCTCACCGACCGGCTCAACGCCCCCGACGGGGTCAACATGATGGCCAACACCACGGTCATCGCGCTCGGCATCGTCTGTGCACCGATCACCCTGCTGCTCGGCGCGCCGGTCACCTTCGCGCTGCTCGCCGCCGCCAACCTGGCCGGCACCGCCGTCGCCTGGTACCTGCTGTTCCACCGGACGCTGCACGCCCGCCGGCTCGCCGCCGCGCTCGGCGGAGGGCTGTGCGGGTTCGGCCCGGGCATGATCTCGCAGACCAACAGCCACCTGCACATGACCGCCCAATGGCTGGTGCCGGTGATCGTCTGGCTGGTGATCCGGCTACTGCGAGCGTCCGACCCGAAGCCCACGTCGCCCGCCACCCACAGCGGGATCGACGGCGCCCGGCCCGCAGGGCTGGACCGGCGGCGGATCTTCAGCTCCGCGGCCGGGCTGGCCGCCGCCGTCACCGCGCAGGTCTTCATCGGCGAGGAGGTGCTCTTCCTCGCCGCCGTCACGCTGCTGGTGATGGCGGTCAGCTACGCCATGGCGGACCGGGACCTGGCCCGGCGGGCGCTGCCCGCGTTCGCCGGCGGGCTGGCCATCGCCGCCGGGCTGGCCCTGCTGGTGCTGGGGTATCCGCTGTGGTTCCAGTTCGCCGGGCCGCAGGGGGTCGCCGACGGGATGTTCAGCCCCGACTACTTCTCGGCCGACCTGAGCAGCTGGTGGACAGTCTCCCCACTGTCGGTGGCCGGCAGCGACGAATCCGCCCGGCTGACCACCGGCCCGGCCGAGTACAACACGTTCCTCGGCTGGCCGCTGCTGCTGGTCGCCGTGGCCAGCGCGATCTGGGCCGGGCGGCGCCGGCTGGTGCTCGCGTGCGTGGCAGCCGCCCTGGCGATGGGCGCGCTCTCGCTCGGCCCGGAGGTGGTGCTCGGCGGCACCCGGACCGCGCTGCCCGGCCCGTACGCCCTGCTGGCCGGGCTGCCGGTGGTGGACGGCGCCCTGCCGATGCGGTTCGGCCTGGCGCTGCTCCCGATCGTCGCGACGCTGCTGGTGCTGGCGGTCGACCGGGCACTGCAGAGCACCGGTCGGGCGCGGCGGCTGGTGCCGCTGGCCGTCGTCGCGGCGCTGCTGCCGATCTTCCCGGCCCCCCTGCCGACCGCCGAGCGACCCGCCCTGCCGGAGTTCATCACCGGCGGGCACTGGCGGCAGTGTGTCCGCCCCGGCGGGGTGCTGGTCCCGGTGCCGCTGCCCACTCCCAAGGAGCCGTGGCCGATGCGCTGGGCGGCCGCCGCCGACGCCGGCTTCGGTCTGCCCGAGGGCTTCTTCATCGGCCCGTACGGCCGGGGCGGCACCGCGGCGATGGGCACCTTCAAGCAGCCCACCTCCGCGCTGCTGGCGGACGTGGCCCGACGCGGCGACCAGCCGCCCATCGGTGACGAGCAGCGCCGGCAGGCAGCCCGGGACGCGGACTTCTGGGGCGCGTCCTGCGTGGCGCTGGCCGACGACGCCCCCCACGTGGAGAGCCTGCGCGCAACCCTGGAGCAGCTCTACGGCCCGGCCACCCGGATCGCCGACGCCTGGACATGGCGGGTCTGACCCGGACGTCGAACAGGGCCCCTCGCGGCACCAGGAACGGTGCAGCGGGGGCCCTGTTCGTCGATCGGGTCAGACGCGGGGGGCGCCAACCGGCTGGGACGCCTCGACGAACTCCTCGCGCGGGTCGTGCAGCTGGCCCAGGGCGACCACCTCGCGCTTCAGGAAGAACGCCAGCGACCAGTCCACCACCACCCGGACCTTGCGGTTGAACGACGGGATCCGGCTCATGTGGTACGTCCGGTGCATGAACCAGGCCGGCCAGCCGGTCATCTTGATCCCGTACACCTGGGCGACGCCCTTGTGCAGACCGAGGCTGGCCACGCTGCCGACGTGCTTGTGCTTGTAGTTGACCGGCTCGCGGCCTCGGATCACCGCCGCGATGTTGTCGGCCATCTGGGCGGCCTGGCGGACCGCGTGCTGGGCGCTCGGCGAGCAGTAGTTGCCCGGCTCCTTGGTCAGGTCGGGCACCGCGGCGCAGTCACCGGCGCTCCACGCGCCCTCGACCACCCGGTCACCGTCGACCACCTGGAGGGTCGGCAGGCAGGTGACCCGCCGACGGTCGTCGCGCGGGAAGTCGGTGGCGTCCAACATCGGCGACGGCTTCACGCCGGCCGTCCAGACGATCGTGTCGGAGCGGAAGCTGTCACCGTCGGAGAGCTTGACCACCCCGTCGACGCAGGACTCCAGCCGGGTGTCCAGCCGGATGTCCATGTTCCGCTTGAGCAGCTGCTGCACCGTGTAGGCACCCATGTCCCGGTCCACCTCGGGCAGCACCCGCTGGGTGGCCTCGACCAGCACCCAGCGCATGTCCTCCGGCTTCAGCTCCGGGTAGTAGCGCATGGCGTCGCGGGCCATGTCCTCCATCTCGGCGAGCGCCTCGATGCCGGCGTAGCCACCACCGACGAAGGTGAACGTCAGCGCCGAACGGCGGACCTCCGGGTCCGGGGTGACAGCCGCCACGTCCAGCCGGTCCAGCACGTGGTTGCGGAGGTAGATCGCCTCACCGATGGTCTTGAACCCGATGCCGTGCTCGTGCAGGCCGGGGATCGGCAGCGTCCGGGACACCGAACCGGGGGCCACGATCACGTGGTCGTACGCGATCTCCCGGACCGGGCCGGCGATCGGCTGCACGGTGGCCACCTTGCGGTCGTGCTCGACACGGGTGACCGTGCCCGCCACCACCGTGCACCGACGCAACTCCCGCCGCAGCGGCACCACGGAGTGCCGGGGGGAGATGTTGCCCGCTGCCGCCTCAGGCAGGAACGGCTGGTACGTCATGTGCGGCTGGGGGTCAACCACGATGACCTCAGCCTCACGGGAGCTGAGCTTCTTCGACAGGCGCAGGGCGGCGTAAAGACCGACGTGCCCGGCACCCACCACAAGGATCCGCTTCGGATTCACGTCATCTATCTTTCCCCGAGCGGCTCAGGTAATCCCGCTCGCGCCCCCCATCTGTGACGGAACACAACCCCTGTGACCCGGGTAACCCGGTCGGCACGCCCGGTTTACCTGCGGCGCAGCAGCCAGCCGAGCAACCCGGCCGTCCCCACCGCCACCAGCAGCCCCAGCACGGTGGCCCACTGGTGGCCGCTGTCCCCGCCCAGGCCGGCCACCTGCAACAGCAGCACCCCCAGCACGGCGGTACCCAGCAGCACCGCGGCCGCCCGCAACAACCAGCGAGTGATCAGCTCCGGGTCCACCACCCCGTCATAGGGCAGCAGCGCGGCCAACGCGCACAGGGTGTGCGCCAGGTAGAGCAGCGCGGCGAGGGCAAGCAGCCGCCACAGCGCCACCGGCCGGCCGTACCCATCGGTGGCGAGCAACCAGCCACCGACCGTGACCAGCGCCGTGAAGGTCGGCCAGACCCGGCGCGGGCCCACCGCGGGCAACAGCGCGGCCACCGCCATGAAGAGCAGCGGCCGGCCGGTCAGCACCTCGGCGGGGAACGCCAGCGCGAACCCGGCCAGCACACTGACGAAGATCCCGGCCCGGACCATGAGCGGGGCGGGGCTGATCCGGGCGAAGGCGTCCTGCGCCGCCCTGACCCGCCCGGTGACGGTGTCGATCATGGATGCCCGCCCTCACTCCTCGCGCTCACCGGCCACCAACCCTCGGGGCGGTGGCCAGCCGGGCGACGTCCCGCAGCACCTGGTCCAGGCTGCCGGCGCCGGCCCAGCGCACCACGGGCACCCCGTGCTCCCGGAGCTGCCCGATCATGGTTTCCCGGTCCAGCCGCCACAGCCGGTACGCCACCTCGGCCCAGCCCCGGTCCCTGGGCGGCGTCAGGTCGGTCGGCAGCGTGTCGACCGCCACCACGAACCGCCCGGCGCGGGTCAGCCGGGCCAGCATCTGTGCCGACCGCTCGTCCAGCAGCGGGGTGAGCACCACCACCAACGCGTCCGACGAGAGCAGTTGAGGGCCGAACACCTGGTCGTACGGCTCGTGCTGGGAGGCTTGGGCGCGCACGTCGAGCAGCCACTCCAGCACCGTCAGGTACTGCCGGCGACCGGCCGCCGGGCGCAGCCGCCGGGCCGCCGGGCCGTACTCCAGCAGCGAGACCCGGTCGCCCCGGTGCAGGTAGTGCTCGGCGATCGCGGCGGTGGCCCGCACGGTGGTGTCCAGCACCGAGGCCGCGCCGCCCACGCCGCCGGACCGGCCGGCCTCGGCGAGCACGTCGAGCAGCACCACCACCTCCGCGTCCCGGTCGGAGAGGGTAGCCGCCACGTGCAGTTGCCGGGCACGCAGTGAGACCCGCCAGTCGATGCGGCGCAGCCGGTCACCGGGGGCGAAGATCCGGACGCCGGCCAACTCGCCGCCCTCGCCCGGCCGGCGGGAGTGGTGTGCCCCGACCAGGCCGGCGGCCCGGGGCATCGCCTCCACCGCCTCGAACGGCTCGGTCCGCGGATAGACCCGCACCCGGACCGGCTCGGTGATCACCGCCCGGGAGACCAGCAGGCCACCCGCCGTGGCGACCCGGGCGCCGGCCGGACCGACTGGATGCCGACCCCAGCGCAGGGCCCGGCCGGCCAGTTCCAGGTCCACGGCCTCCGACCTCGGCACCGAGGTCACGAACGGCCGATCGGCGACAGAGCGGCCCGTCCCGCCGGTCGGTACCGCACCACCGTTGGGGGTCGCACCACCGTCGGGGGTCGCGTCGCCGGGCGACTCATCGCGGGCGAAGCCGGCCCGCTCGATCCGCAGCCACGGCGACACCCGGGACCGCACCACCACCAGGTCGTAGTCGACCGTGTCCGGATTGCCGACGCTCACCGCCGCCGTCACCTCGCCGCCCTCGACCAGCGGCCCATCGTCACCCGGGGTGATCCAGACCTGCGGCAGCGCGGTGGGCCGGCGGCGCAGCGCGTACGCGGTGCCCAGCGCGAACGGGGCGGCCAGCACGATCAGGTCGACCCGTCCCAGCAGCACGCCCGCCACCAGCAGCAGGCCGGCGAGCAGCACCGCCCGGCTGAGCGCCCAGGTGGGTGCCCAACCGGTCGCCGGCTCCGGCTCGGTGGATCGCGGCACGGGCACGGTCGGTCCGGTCATCAGCGCCGGGGCCCGCCGGCGGCGTAGCTGGGCAGTGCGCCGCTGGCCGGCGCGGGGGTTGCCTCCAGCACCTCGCCGACCACGAACGCCGGGTCGACCCGGCGCAGCCACATCTCCGGGCGCAGGGTGATCCGGTGGGCCAGCGCGGGCGCCGCCACCTCCTTGACGTCCTCCGGCACCACATAGTCCCGGCCGCCGAACACCGCGCGGACGCGGGCCAGCAGCAGCAGCGCCAGCGAGCCACGCGGCGAGGCGCCGACCAGCACCGACGGGTGCTCCCGGGTGGCCGCCGTGAGCGCCACGATGTAGCGGCCGATGGAGTCCTCCACCACGACGTCCTCCAGCGCGGCCTGCATCGCCCGCAGGGTGGCCGCGTCGACCACCGGCTTGATCTCCGCCTCCTCGCGGCGGCGGCTCATCCGGCGACGGAGCACCTCCCACTCCTCCTCGTGGTCCGGGTAGCCGAACGAGACCCGGAGCAGGAAGCGGTCCAGCTGCGCCTCGGGCAGCGGGTACGTGCCCTCGTACTCGATCGGGTTGGCGGTGGCCAGCACGTGGAACGGCTCGTCCAGCTTGTAGGTCACCCCCTCCACCGAGACCTGCTTCTCCTGCATCGCTTCGAGCAGCGCGGACTGGGTCTTCGGGGGCGTCCGGTTGATCTCGTCGGCGAGGAGCAGGTTCGTGAAGATCGGGCCGGCCCGGAAGGTGAAGTCGCCGTTGCGCTGGTCGTAGAGGAACGAGCCGGTGACGTCGGCGGGGAGCAGGTCCGGGGTGAACTGGAGCCGTCGGAAGTCCAGCCCGAGCGCCTGGGCGAAGGAGCGCGCGGTGAGCGTCTTGCCCAGCCCCGGCAGATCCTCCAGCAGGACGTGCCCACCGGCCAGGATGCCGGCGAGGACAAGCTCCAACGCGTCCCGCTTGCCGACCACGACGGTGCCGACCGCATCCAGGACCGCCCGGGCCAGCTGGCCGACCTCGGCGGCGGGCAAGCTCCGGTCCACGTCGTTCATCAGATGTTCTCCAGTTCGGCGACGATCACCGCGAGGTCGCGCGGCGACGGGGGGCGGCGAGGCGGGCTTTCCAGGAACGTCCACAGTCGGTCGCCCAGCAGGGCACGGGCGCGGGCCGGGTCCGACTCACGGGTGACGCCGTGTTTCAGGCGCATCCGCTCGTCGGCCAACTCACCGATCCGGGGCAGGATCACGCTGCTGAAGCGTTCGGGTCGCGTGTTGGACCAGTCGAGCGGCCACTCCCAGCGGTTGATCGCGGCGCGCAGCGCGTCCCGGGCTCCCCAGTTGTAGCTGCCGTCATCCTCTCCCGTCGCCACCCGGCCGCCCGGTGGCGGTGGCGGTGGCGGCGCGAGCAGGGCGGTGACCCGGCGAACCGCCAGCACGGCCAGCACCCCGGCGATCAGCACGGGCAGAGAGACCTGGAGGCCGACCCCGCGGAGGCCGACGACCAGCACCACGACCACCGCGGCGGCGATCGCGAGCGAGCGCAGCACCAGTCGGGACCGACCGCCACGCGACTGCGGGCCGACCGGCGCCGGCTCCTCCTCGAAGGCGAGCAGGTCGTCGATGCTGGTGCTGCTCAAGCCGGCACCTCCGAGGTGGGTGCCACCGTGGCCAGTTCGTGGCGCAGCCGGCGCAGCGCGGCGCGGGCCTGGTCACGGGTGCGCTCGTCGACCGGTCGGGTGGCGTACCGGGCTTCGCGGTAGACGTGCGCGAACTCCGCCAACACGTCGGTGCTGACGATCGCCGGCACCCCGGCCGCCGGATCGCCGCGCAGCAGACGGGTGACCAGGTCGGTGGGGGTGTCCCCGGCCCGCCGGGAAACACCGGCTGCGCCAGCGGCCTCCTCCAGGCGGACCCAGCAGGCGATCACCGCCACCCGGGGGTCGGTGTCCCGGTCGTCGAGCTCCACCAGGCCGGCGTCGAGGGCGGCGACCACCTCCCGGGCGGTGCCCTCGGCCGTACGCCGGGGCCACTGTCCGGGCAGCGCGCGGGTGGCCCGGCGGCGGCGGAGGCCCCGCAGCAGGATCCAGCCGAGGTAGCCGAGAGCGGCGAGGATGGCCAGCCCGAGCAGCACCATCGCGACCGTCGCGATCCACTGCGGGATGTGCGCCTGGGTGGCCTCGCCGGCGTCACGCGGCTCGACCGGAATCGACGGCGGCGGCTCGGCGGTCGGGTACTCGGGGACCCAGGGGACCTGCTCCACCGGCGGGATCCGGCTGGCACCGATCGACGAGTGCGCGGCGGCCAGCGTGGCCCCGACGAGCAGAGCGGCGACCGCACCAACCGGCCACCAACGGCGGAGCAGGCCGACCGCCGGACGCAGCACCCCCGCCTCGGTGGCCGGGGACGGCGTGGGCGGGCGCGTTCCGTCCGTCATCGCCACCACCCCACGCGCTCAGTCCACTCCGGCCAGCTGCTTGGCCCGACCGAAGACATCGTCCAGCATCACTGGTGTCAGCCGCCCGGTGAAGGTGTTCTGCTGACTGACGTGGTAGCAGCCGAGCAGCTCCGGTGCGGCCGTGCCGGACCAGTGTGCCCCATGGCCGAACGCCGGTCGCGGGCTGGGCGGGCGCTGCCCGTACACCTGGCGCAGCACCGGCCACCACGCGGCCCACGCGAACGCACCGAGCGCGACCACGACGCGCAGGGTGGGCCGGATCAGCGTGACCTCGCGGTGCAGCCAGGGCGCGCAGGTGTCCCGCTCGACCGGGGTGGGCTTGTTGTCCGGCGGCGCGCACCGGACGGCCGCGAAGATCCGAGTGTCCCGCAGGGCCAGCCCGTCGTCAGCGGCGACACTGGTCGGCTGGTTGGCCAGCCCGGCCCGGTGCAGGGCGGCGAAGAGCACGTCACCCGAGCGGTCACCGGTGAAGATCCGGCCGGTGCGGTTGCCGCCGTGCGCGGCGGGCGCCAGCCCGAGGATGGCGATCCGCGCGTCGGCGGGGCCGAACCCCGGGACCGGGCGGCCCCAGTACTCCTGGTCGCGGAAGGCGGCCCGGCGGGTGCGAGCCACCTCCTCCCGCCACCGGACCAGGCGGGGGCAGGCGAAACAGTCGCTCACCGCGGCGTCCAGGTCGGCCAGGTCGGTCGCCCACGCTGCGCGGGCGACCACCTGCTCCGGGGTACGCGGCTCAGCCAAGCTTGGCCCGGAAGAGTTCCAGGGTGCGGGCGAAGGCGCTGGCGGCGGCGCGCTGGTCGAACGCCTCCGGCCGGTCGTCGTTGAAGAAGGCGTGCGAGGTGCCCGGGTAGTCGTAGAGGTGGCAGGTGCCGCCGGCCTCCTCGATGGCCTGGCGGGCGGTCTGCACGCCCTCGGCGGCGGAGGTGCCGTCCTCTTCGGAGCAGTGGATGACGGCGGCCTTGCCGGCGTAGTCGCCCCACACGGGGCTCATCGACTCCCAGGGCAGCACGGGGTAGAAGCCAGCGGTGGCGACGATCCGCTCGGAGAGGGTCGCCGACCAGAGGGCCAGGCTGCCGCCAGCGCAGAAGCCCACCGCACCGACCTTGCCCGTGACCTCCGGTCGCCCGGCGAGGTAGTCGGCCGCGCCGGCGATGTCCTTCGCCGCCTCGTTCATCCGCATCGCCATCAGCAGCCGCTGCGCCTCGTCCGGCTCGCTGGTGGTCTCACCGTGGTAGAAGTCCGGGGCGAGGGCGACGAAGCCGGCCTCGGCGAACCGGTCCGCCACCGACCGGATATGCGGGACCAGGCCCCACCACTCCTGGATGACGATGACAGCGGGGCTGGCCAGGCCGCTGGCGGGTATCGCGAGATACCCCTCGCTCGTCCCCCCGTTGCTGCGGTAGCTCACCATCTCGCCCATCGGCCGTCCTCCTAGCGGTCAGTCATCGTTGGCTGGTCGCCCAGTGGTCCTACGTGCCGGTAGCCTGCCACGCCACGCCACCCCCCGGGAAGACGCGGGAACAGTGGCATTCACCTCCCGTTCGCCAGGCGGTGACCCCGGGTACGCCGACGGCGGCGGGGGAAGCTTCCCCCGCCGCCGTCGTTCGTGCTGCTGCCGTCTGTCGGTGCTCCGGTCAGGCCTTCTTCGTCAGGCACAGCAGGTAGCCCGTCTTGCCCGGCTCGATGTTGTAGAAGACGTAACCCTCTTCGCCTTCCTTCAGGTACTGGTCGCAGGCGGTGCCGGCCTTGGCCTGGGCCTCGGTCTGCCCGTCCACCCGACCGACCACGCTGTACGCCGCGTCCGTGGAGGTGCACTCCACGACCTTGGCGCCGTCGACCTCCTCCTCCTCGGTGCCGGTGATCTCGGGCAGCTCGGCGATGCAGTCGCCAGCTTTGGCGTCGGCGGTCTCGTCCTTGTTCAGGTAGTTGCCGATCGCCGAGCCGACACCGAACTTCAGGCCGGCGATGACGACGAACACGAGGATCGCGCCGACGATGCCGAGCGCCTTCTTTGCACCGGACTTCTTCGCCTCCGGCTCGGCCGGCGGCGGCGTCTCGGCGGCCGGCTGGGGCGGCACGGCGTCGGACGCGGGGGGCGGTGCGACCTGCTCTGACACGGGGGGTCCTTCCGAGGGATTGATGAGCAGACGACACCGTAACGATCATTGATTTACGGCGTCGTCCCGCTCGCCTCGTCCGTTCAGCTATTTCCCAGCTTCGTCTGCATGATCCAGTTCACATCGCCGCTCACCCCGTCGCGGTGGGAGTCGGTTCGCCACTCGGGGTGCTGGTCGGCGTCGCGGTCGGGCCCGCCGTGGGCTCGCCGGTGGCCGTCCCGGGCGTCGTGGCCGGGGGCGCCGTCGGCGCCGGGCTCGGCGTCGTCGCCGGAGCTGCGGTCGGTGCGGGCGCGCCCGGAGCCCGAGGTCCGAACGGCGCCTGGTCCGGGCAGTACGGGTACGCCCGCAGCAACGGCTTGGCATAGGCGTCGGCCAGGTCCACGCAGTCCGGGTAGCCGAGCCGGATCGGGTCGCCGTTCTGGTCGAAGAGCCGGGCATTTTCCACGAGCCGGCCCTCGCTGTCGTAGACGAAGACGTCCCGGACCCGGTCGTACGGATTGTCGACCGACGTCGGGTCGTAGCCGTAGTCGCCGTAGCGCATCCGGTCCTCCGCCTGCATCAGAGCGGCGAGCGCGAAGACCACCAGCACCGCGCTGCCGACCTGCATCGCCGATCGCGGCCAGCGGGTCAGTCGGGCGGAGCGACGACCGAGCCAGATCGAGGCGAGCACGAAGCCGACCAGCATGATCAGCCCGGCGAGCAGTTCGCCGCCGAACCGAGGCAGCAGACCGAAGCTGCCGCCGGTGCTGATCACGGTGACGAGCATCGCCGCCAGGTAGCCGCGCAGCACCCACCAGCCGGGACGTAGCAACCGGAGGAAGTCGCTGGCCGTCTCGTACCCCAGCGGTGGACCGAGCCGGGTATCGACGGCACGCAGCCGGCTGCGGAACCGGACCACGGTGGCGGCGACCCGCTGGTCGAGGTTGCGCCCGCTGGCCGGGGCACCGGCGGCGGCCCGCAGTTCGGCGGCGTACGCCTCGGGCTCGCCCAGCCGCTCGACCAGCGTGCCGTCGGCCTCGGCGGCCACCTCGGCGAGGTGGTCGGGCAGGTCCTCGGTCAGCTCGTCGCGCTGGGCGGGCGGCAGGTCGGCCAGCGCCGCCCGGACCCGTGCCACGTAGTCGGTGATTTCCTGCTCCGTGACGGTCATGCCGCCATCCCCCGATCGTCGAGCAGACTGTCCATGGTGGTGGCGAACGAGCGCCAGAGCTTGCCGGAGCGGGTCAACTGGTCACGCCCGGCGGCGTTGAGCGAGTAGTACTTCCGGTGCGGCCCGGATTCGCTCGGCACGACATAGGTGGTGAGCAGGCCGGCGGCGAAGAGGCGGCGCAGCGTGCCGTAGACCGAGGCGTCGCCGACCTCTTCCAGGCCGGCCTCGCGCAGCCGGCGCAGGATGTCATAACCGTAACCGTCCTCCTCCCGGAGCACGGCGAGGACGGCCAGATCGAGCACGCCCTTCAGCAACTGTGTGGTGTCCACGCACTGCACACTACTGTGCAATGCGAAGTAGCGTCAACGAAACGCGCCGCGCGGTCGAGCCACGCACCTGGATCGCCTCCGGACGCTCGCCCGGACCGCGTACGTGAGCAGCTACTTCTCCCGCAGCGGGCGTTCGCCCCCGACTCGCCTGCGGCCTCGGACAGCCGGTCAGGATCGCAGGATGAAGCTCACGACACCACCCGCCAAAGCTGGTTCTGGCTGCTGTTGCACACACCATAGGAAACCTGCTGGCCGGGGCCCTCGGAGGTCAGGCACCCGCTCGTGTTCCGCTTGCGGAGCTGACGCCTCTCCGAGTCGTAGACCCACCCGAAGCCGTTTCCGCTGCCGACCGATGACAGCACGCCGACCCCGTCGTAGCCGACGGTGAGCTGCTTGGAGGGTGCGGACTTCACGACCAGGGCATCGCCAGACGACTCGAGTTGCCATCTCTGGCCGGGAAGGTTCCGCCAGTCGGCGGTCACCACCTTCGAGCCGTCGTTCGTGCCGGTGGTGCTGAGAACGGCGCCGTCGGAGCTCACGATCACCATGTTGTCGGGGTTGAACGGCCCCGAGGGCAACGCCGGGGCACGAGGAGCGGTCTTGGTCGGTTCTGCGGTGCCCGAATCGTCCTTGGCCGGCGCCGCACCGACCGAAGGGCTGGTAGCCGCATTTGGGCCACCGCTAGCCGCCCCTGGGCCACCGCCGGGCGTACCGGTCACACCGGGCGTACCGGGCGCGTTCGGATCGTTGGCAGGGCTGGAGGTCCCGTCGACAGGCGGGGAGGAGACGGCTGCGGCGGCAGCACCGATCGGAGAGTTGCCGACCGAAGGGTCGCGGGGTGTCGCGCCGCCATTGGCGAGATAGGTCCCGCCCAGTACCGCCACAAGCACGCCGATCGCCGCGGCGATAGCCGGTCGACGCCATTTCCGGCGCCGGGTGTCGATCGGCGACATGGCATGGGTCGTCAGATCCGGTAGCTTCGTCGGGTTCGCGGCGACCGGCTCGGGAACGGTATCCCGTCCAACAGCGACGGTCGTGAGCCCGTCCGGGCCGATCGATGCGGTGGCGGTCAAAGTCGGTGCGAGGCCGGTCAGAGTGGGTGCGAGGCCGGGTGGCCTGACCGGGATGGTCAAAGCGGTCCCGGCCTGGGGAAGGGTCTCCTCAAGGCCGACGGGCAGCCAGCCTTGCCCGGCGGCTGCCGCGCTGCGGTCGGTGTAGGCGGCGATGACGTCCTGCGACGTCGGGCGCAGATGCGGCTCCTTGGCCAGGCACCGACTGATCAGCTCCCGCAGTCCCGGATCGGTGATTCCGTCAAGATCGGGTTCGCCCTGCGTGACACGGTAGACGAGCGCCACGTCGCTGCCGGCGCGGAACGGAGCCCTCCCGGTGGCGGCGAAGGCGACGACCGAGCCGAGCGCGAAGACGTCCGTGGCAGAAGTGGATCGCTCCCCGCGCAGTTGTTCCGGTGACATGTAGGACGGGGTGCCCATCCGGATGCCGGTCTGAGTGAGGTCGAGCTCGCCGTCGGCCCGGGAGATGCCGAAGTCGATGACGCGGGGGCCGTCGGCGGCGAGCAGCACGTTGCCGGGCTTCAGGTCTCGGTGGACGATGCCGGCGGCGTGGATGGCTTTGAGGGCTTCGGCCACCCCTGCGGCGAGTCGCCACACGCCGTGCAGCGGCAATGTTCCGTGGCGCGCGACGGCGACGGCGAGATTGGGGCCTGGCACGAAGGCGGTCGCCAGCCACGGGCGGACGGCTTCGGAGTCGTGGCTGACCACGGGGGCGGTGAACACACCGCCGACCCGCCCGGCGATCGCGGCCTCGCGCGCGAAGCGGGCGCGGAAGGAGGGATCGGTCGAGTAGGGATCCTTGACGACCTTCACCGCCACAGCCCGGCCGGCCTGGGTCACTCCAAGATAGACACGACCCATGCCACCTTCGCCTATCCGGCCGAGCAGCCGGATGTCGCCCACCGCATCGGGATCGCCTGGGTCGAGAGGGAGGAACTCCAGCCCCAGATCGGGCAAGGTCGGGATGAAGTCGTTCACTCAGCGCTCCCTCGTCGTCGCAGCGATGCTACAGAGTTGGAAAGGCCGCGACGCGTCGGCACTGTCTAATCACGACGGACGGGTGATTGACGCCCCTTCAGCGCGATTCATCCAACACCGTGAACGTTTGTCACGGAACCCGTGCCTCGCCATGCAGCCGTGAACGGGTAATCCGCGCTCCGTGGAGCGGTGGTGGTCGCCGAGCCGGTCCCCCGACATCCCCGATCTCTTGTCGATCAACCCAGCTAGTTCGAGGCCGGCTGGAGGCTCCAGGCGATGCCGTCGAGGATGTCGTGCTCCGAGGCGACCACCGATGGCATCCCGGCCCGCTCCATGATCACGCGGAGCACCAGCGCGCCCGCCCCGATCACGTCGGCCCGACCCGGGTGCATCACCGGGATCGCCAACCGCTGCTCACGGGTCTGACCCAGCAGGTCCGCCGTCACCTGAGCCACCGCCTCGTACGACACCCGGGCGTGGTGGATCCGCTCCGGGTCGTACTCCTGCAGGCCCTGCGCGATGGCGACCACGGTGGTGACCGACCCGGCGAGGCCGACCAGCGTGGCCGCCTCCCGACCGGGCACCGCCGCGAGCGCCCGGTCCACCGCGGCCGCGATGTCGGCCTGCGCGGCGGCGACCTGCTCCGGCGTCGGTGGGTCTCCGGCCAGGTGCCGCTCGGTCATCCGGACACAGCCGATGTCCACCGAGATCGCCGCACGGACCCCGTCGGCCCGGTCACCGACCACGAACTCGGTGGAGCCACCGCCGATGTCGACGACCAGGAACGGCTCCTTCGCGTCGGCGGGCAGCCCGCGTACCGCACCGGTGAACGAGAGCCGGGCCTCCTCGTCGCCGGTGACCACCTCGGGCGCGGCCCCGAGGGTGCGCTGCACCATCTCGGTGAAGTCGGCGGCGTTGGCGGCGTCCCGGGAGGCCGAGGTGGCACACATCCGCACCCGCTCCGCACCCAGCTTCTCGATGTCGGCGGCGTACGACGCCAGCGCCACCCGGGTCCGCTCGATCGCCTCCGGCGCCAGCCGGCCGGTCCGGTCCACGCCCTGCCCCAGCCGGACGATCTCCATGCGCCGGGTCAGGTCGACCAGCGGAGCCTGCGGCCCGGCCGACGAATCGGGCAGGTCGGCGACCAGCAGTCGGATCGAGTTGGTCCCGCAGTCGATGGCCGCCACACGCGTCGTCACGGCAGCAACCTTACGGTAGGACCGGCGGCCATCCGGCGGCTTGTCCAGCCGAGGGCCACGCCTCGGAGCAGGCCGCGTCCGGGCCCGCCCCCAGCACACCCGCACCGAGCGGTGTCACGTGGTGCCGGACGGCCCCGCCGTCCCGCTCGCTGGCGATCAGGCCGGCCTCCCGCAACGCGGTGGCGTGCTCCGACGCCGACGAGAGACTGATCCCGACGGCCCGGGACAGCGTGGTCGTGCTCAGCCCGCCCTCGTCCGCGAGCCGCCGCAGCACCAGCGCCCGGGTCGTGCCGAGCAGCCGCCCGAGGGAGTCGCCCCCCGCCGTGGCTGGCCGGTGCGGCATCGGCGCCGGATAGACGAGCAGGATCGGGCGGCCCGGCTCGACCAGCACCCGGGGGCGGGGACCGGCCAACGGGGTGGGCAGCAGGAGGATCCCGTGGCCGGTGCCGCTCAACTCCCCATCCCACCAGGTGCGCACCTCCAGCACCGGCTCACGCCACCGGATCGCCGGGTGAAGCCCCCCGAAGAGGCCGGCCAGGCCGTGCAGCGCCAGTCGCTGGCTGGCGCAGGTCACCTGCTGGCGGTGCGTGGACACCAGGTCGGGCCAGTGCGGCGCGAGGACGACATCGAACCAGGTGCGCACGGCCTGACCGAACAGGTCCAGCACCTCCGGGTCGGCCGCCGCGAACCGCCGCCGCAGCGGGGTGGCGGCCGCGTCGGCGTACGACTCGGTGACCTCGGCGCGGACCCGCCGCGCCGGCGTGGCCCGGATCGCTTCGAGGCCGGCCGCCACGGACTCCAGACCGTCGAGGGGGGTGACGAAGTCCGGCAGACGCCCCCGGTCGGGCAGCAGGTGTCGCAGGATCGCGGTGGCGGCCTGCGCGTCGCCGGCGCCCTCGACCGCCGCCGCCCGCTCAGCCAGGGCCGGCGCCATCACCGCGACCGTCGGATCGCGCAGCCACTGACCGGCCAGCAGCGCGGTCCCGACCGGGTGCAGCCGGTCACCGAACCGCACCCGGCACAGGTCCGCCGGCCCGAGCCGAAGCCGAAGCATGGGAACAGCCTGCCCGCCTTCGCCCTGGACCGAAAGGGTTGATCCACGAGTGGAACACGCCCACTGTGGACCACGGGTCGACGAGGGGTGGCCGACGTGCGACGGATGTTGGCATTGCTGACGGGGCTGTGCCTCATCGTGGTGGTCGCGGCGTGTGGTCAGCGGGGGCGACCCTCGTCGACCCTGTCCGCACAACCCTCGGCGTCGACCGAACGCCCGGCGCCCGGCGACCACCGGCTCACCCTGCGACACAACGGGGTGGACCGCGCCTACCTGCTGCACGCCCCGCCCGGGTACGACCCGAACCGGCCGCCCGCCCTGGTCATCGCGCTGCACTTCTACCCCGGAACCGGCCCCTTGATGCAGGAGCTGGGGGGCCTGGACGCCAAGGCCGACAAGGACAACGTGCTGGTCGCCTACCCCGACGGGCTGGGCGGTGGCTTCAACGCGCTGATCTGCTGCGGCAAAGCGGACGACGTCGGTTTCCTCACCACCCTCACCGACCACCTGGTGCAGACCTGGCGCGCGGACCCGAACCGGGTCTTCCTCACCGGCATCTCGAACGGCGGCGACATGAGCTTCCGGGCGGCGGTGGAGGGCGAGGGCCGGTTCGCCGCGATCGGGGTGGTCAGCGGCGGCTACAGCGGATCCCTGACCACGTCCGAGAGCTACGTGCCGAAGAGCCCGGTCTCCGTGATCACCTTCATCGGCGGCCAGGACCGGTACGCCTCGATCTTCCAAACCGGCATGCAGACCTGGCAGCAGCGGCTCACCTGCCGACCGAGCCCGAAGGCGTCCGGGGTGCCGGGGGTGACCCGGACGGTGGCGGGCTGCGCGGACGGCAGCGAGGTCAGCGTCTACACCATTCCCGACATGGGCCACAGCTGGCCGGGAGCGACATCCGGGCAGCTCGCCGCATCCACCGCGGGCCTGTCGGCCACCGACCTGATGTGGGAGTTCTTCGCCGCGCATCCCCGGCGGGCCTGACTACAGGCGCAGCAGCATCCGGGTGTTGCCCAGGGTGTTCGGCTTGACCCGCTCCAGGTCCAGGAACTCCGCGACACCCTCGTCGTACGAGCGCAGCAGCTGCTCGTAGACCGGCTGCGGCACCGGCGCGCCGTCGATCGCCCGGAACCCGAACGACGCGAAGAACCGGGTCTCGAAGGTGAGCACGAAGATCCGCGCCACACCCAACTCCCGGGCCGCGTCGATCAGCTCGCCCACCAGCCGGTGGCCGATCCGCAGGCCCCGACACGACGGATCCACCGCGACCGTGCGGATCTCCGCCAGGTCCTCCCACATCACGTGGAGCGCGCCGCAGCCCACCACGGCGCCGTCCTCGGGCCGAACCGCCACCCGGAACTCCTGCACGTCCTCGTAGAGGGTGACGGTGGCCTTGCTCAGCAGCCGCCGGTCGTCGGTGTACGTGTCGACCAGCCGCCGGATGCCCCGCACATCCCCGGTGCGGGCACGCCGCACCGGGATCTGACCGTCGGCACCCGCTACCGGGGACACGGCGTCCGCGCTCATTCGGCCGTCGGCATGTCCACGCACGGGCCGGCCATCCACCAGGGTTCGACCAGCTCCAGCGTCTCGTCGCCGAACGGGTTCACCCCGGGGCCTGCGCCCAGCGCGTGCCCCAGGTGCACGTGCAGGCACTTCACCCGGCCCGGCATCCCGCCGGCCGAGATCCCGGCGATCTCCGGCACCTCGCCGATCGCCGCCCGGCGGGCGAGGTAATCCTCGTGCGCGGCCCGGTAGTGGGCGGCCAGCTCCGGATCCGTCGACAGCCGCTCGGCCATCTCCTTCATCAGCCCGGCCGACTCCAGCCGGCTGCACGCCGCCGTGGCCCGGGGGCAGGTCAGGTAGTACAACGTCGGGAACGGGGTGCCGTCGGCGAGACGGGGCGTCGTCTCGACCGCGTCCGGCAGGCCGCACGGACAGCGGTGGGCCACCGCCCGGGTACCCCGGGGCGGGCGGCCGAGCTGCGCGGCCACCGCGGCCAGGTCGGCCTCAGTGGCCGGCTCGCGCTGCGGCAGGGGTACGGAATCCGCCGCCGACTCCGGCGGTGGTACGACAGTCACGGTGCCCATCTCTCCTGGTGCGCTGGTCGGTGGATCACTTGCCCGGCTGTTGGCTGTCCGCCGCCTGGACGCTCGACCAGAGCGTGTCGTACCAGGTCACCGGACCAGCCGGGGCGCCCGAACCGGCGGGCTTCCCGGCGTCCCGGGCGGCGCCCTCCGGGTCGTGCAGCACCACCATCATCTTCTCGCCCGGCCGGCCCATGAAGAACCGCTCCCGGGCCTGCGTCTTGATGTACTCGGCGTCCTGCCACTTGGCCGCCTCGCTGGCGAGCTTGGCGATCTCTTCCTCCTGCGCCGCCTGGGCGGCCTCCATCCGCTCGATGTCGGCCTGCTGGTCCAGGTAGACCCGGACCGGGTAGGTGTAGGCGAGGGCAAGGGCGATCAGCACCGCGAACAGCACGGTGGCCCGGCCGGTGAAGCGACGGGGGTGGGGTGCGGCGAGCCGCTTGACGGCACCGCCAGCGGCGGTCCGTCGGGCCGCGGCGGGGCGGTTCGCGGAGCGGACCCCGTCGGCACCCCGGGCCGCGCCCGGTGCCCGACCGGCGGCGCCCCGCGGCTCGGCGCGTACGCCGGCCTCACGGACCGATCCCCGGGTGGCCCGGCCACCGCCCGGCCGGCCGGACTGACCCGACCGGCGGGCGGGACGCTGGCCACCCGGTGTGCGGCGCTGCTGCATCGTCACACCCCTCCCCCGAGGCTTCTCGCGTCTCAGGCCGAACGGTAGCGCGGGAACGCGCCGGCACCGGCGTAGCGCGCCGCGTCGGCCAACTCCTCCTCGATCCGGAGCAGCTGGTTGTACTTGGCGACCCGGTCCGAGCGGGCCGGCGCGCCGGTCTTGATCTGACCGCAGCCGGTGGCCACCGCCAGGTCGGCGATGGTGGTGTCCTCGGTCTCGCCGGAGCGGTGGCTCATCATGCACTTGAAGCCGGCCCGGTGGGCCAGGTCCACCGCGTCCAGGGTCTCGGTCAGCGAACCGATCTGGTTGACCTTGACCAGCACCGCGTTCGCCGCCTTCTCCGCGATGCCGCGGGCGATGCGCTGCGGGTTGGTGACGAACAGGTCGTCGCCGACGATCTGCACCCGGTCACCGATCGAGGCGGTCAGCGTCTGCCAGCCGCTCCAGTCGTCCTCCGCCAGCGGGTCCTCGATCGACACGATCGGGTAGTCGCCGGCCAGCTTGGTGTAGTAGTTGCTCATCTCCTCGGCGGACTTCGCGGCCCCCTCGAAGGTGTAGGTGCCGTTGTCGAAGAACTCCGTCGCCGCCACGTCGAGGGCGAACACGATGTCGGTGCCGAGCCGGTAGCCGGCCTTCTCGACCGCCTCGGCGATCAGGTCCAGTGCCGCGGCGTTGGTCGGCAGGTTCGGCGCGAAGCCACCCTCGTCGCCCAGCCCGGTCGACAGGCCCTGCTTCTTCAGCACCGACTTCAGCGCGTGGTAGACCTCCGCGCCGGAGCGCAGCGCCTCACGGAAGGTGGGCGCGCCGATCGGCGCGATCATGAATTCCTGGATGTCGACGTTGGAGTCGGCGTGCGCGCCACCGTTGAGGATGTTCATCATCGGCACCGGCAGCAGGTGCGCGTTCGGGCCGCCCAGGTAGCGGAACAGGCTCAGCTCAGCGCTGCCGGCGGCCGCCTTCGCGACCGCGAGGGAGACGCCGAGGATGGCGTTCGCGCCCAGCTCCGACTTGCTGTCGGTGCCGTCGATGTCGAGCATCTTCTGGTCGATCAGCCGCTGCTCGCTGGCCTCGTACCCGATGATCTGGTCGACGATCTTGTCTTCGACGTTGGAGACCGCCTTCTCCACGCCCTTGCCCTGGTAGCGGTCGGCGTCACCGTCGCGCAGCTCGATCGCCTCGAAGGCGCCGGTGGAGGCGCCGGAGGGCACCGCGGCGCGGGCCACCGTGCCGTCGTCCAGGCCGACCTCGACCTCGACCGTCGGGTTGCCCCGCGAGTCGAGAATCTCCCGGGCGACGATTCCCTCGATGGTTGCCACTGAGTCGCTCCTCGTTGTTGTGATCCGGTCCGTGGGTGGGCCGCGACGGTGCGGCTGAGGCAGGTGTTGAACGCAGCGTATCGGGCCACGGGAACGGGCACGGCGTCGCCCGCGCACCCGAGTCGCCTCCCACTGACGGACATTCCCGGATTTCCGGGCGTCAACCGGCAACTGGTTTGCGCTGCGCCGACCCGATCCACCAGGCTGGTCGCCATGCCCGCCGCCTCGACCACCCTCCGCATGCTCGCCGTGTCGGTCATCGCGTCGCTCACGGTCACCGGCTGTCAGACATTCGAGGACGCCGGACGCGCCATGGGGCGTTCCGATCTCGTCAACGACCTCGCCGCCCGGCTCGACCGGGCGCTGGAGTTGACCTACTCGGCCGAGTATCAGCTCCCCGGCGGCGAGAGCGCCGCGATAGCGCAGGCGCAGGACCCGGCCCGCTCCACGTACAGCTACCCGGGTGGGCGGCTCACCGTCACCCCGGAGGCGGTAACCCGGTGCACGGCGGCCGGCGGCCGCACGGAGTGCACCATCGTCGCGCCGCCGACCCCGGCCAGCAAGCCCACCGTGGCGCTCTTCGACGAGGCCAACCGGCAGGGCCTGGTCACCCCGCCGGTGGTGGTCGGGCTGCTGACCGCCGCCGCACTCGACCCGCAGGCGGTCATCAAGCAGAGCGACACCACCATCGCCGGGCACCACGCCACCTGCGTCGAGGTCCAGCGGTCGGACGGCGACTTCACCGCCTGCGTGACCACCGACGGCGTGCTGGGCAGCTTCACCGGGCCGATCGACGGCAAGCCGATGGAGCTGGCGCTGAGCCGCTACTCCGAGACGGTGGCGAAGGACGCGTTCGACCCGCCCGCCGGCGCCGGGGTGGTGGACCGCCGGCCGGGCGGCTCGTGACCGGCCCGACCCTCGGGTCCGCGCCGCACGTCGGGTTCCAGCCGGCGGCCGACCTCGGCCGCCCGCCCGCGCCCACCGACCTCGCCCTGCCGGTGATCGGCGCGAAGCTGCTGACCGCCGCCGACGGGACCGTGGCGCGGGTCGCCGACCTGCCCGCCGACATCCGATGGGTGCCACTGGGCACCCTCGACGGGGTGCCCGCATGGGCGACCGAAGTGGCCACGGCCGACGAGTTCCCCGGCCGGGCGCGCGGCTGGGCGTCACTCGCCGCCGAGGTGCCCGAGCCGCTCGCCACCCTGGCCGGCCGAGCGTTGGCGGTGATCACCTGGCGGCGTACCCACCGGTGGTGCGGCGCCTGCCGGGCCGAGCTGACCGACCTGCCCGGCGAGGCGGCCCGCCGCTGTCCCGACTGCGACCTGTACGTGCCGATGCAGCTCTCCGCCGCGGTACTGGTCGCGATCACCCGGCCAGGCCGGGCCGGCCACGCGGACCAGTTGCTGCTGGTCCGGCACGCCACCGGGCCGACCGGGCTGTGGGCACTGGTGGCCGGCTTCGTCGAGGCCGGTGAGACGCTGGAGGCGGCCGTGCACCGGGAGGTCGGCGAGGAGGTCGGGCTGACCGTCGACGGGCTGGCCTACTTCGGCAGCCAGCCGTGGGCGATCTCCGGCCCCGGGGTGCTGCTCGCCGGCTTCACCGCCCGTGCCGCCGACCCGCATGCCGAGCCGGTGGTCGACGGCCGGGAGCTGACCCAGGCCCGCTGGTTCGGCCTGGACGCGCTGCCGGCGGAGCTGCCGCCCGCGTACTCCATCTCGCGCTGGCTGATCGACGCCACGGTGACCGCCGCGCGGCGCTGAACGCACCTGGACGGCGCTCGATCGGGGCGGGTCAGACCCCGAGCAGGGTCCGCAGGTGGCGCGGGGGCGGGCAGTCGTGGGCGAGCATGGCGTCGTGCCAGTCGCGCACCGACACCCCGTCCGGGCGGGCGGCGGCGATCTCAGCCACCTCGCTGTACCCCACGAAGTAGGTGGAGAGCTGGGTGGAGGTGAGCAGCGACCGGCGCCACTTGCCGGCCGCCTCGCCCTCCTCCTGGAAGCCGCGCTCCGTCATCAGCGCCATCGCCTCGGCCTCAGGCAGATCCTCGGCGTGCACCAACTGGTCGAGCAGCGCGTTGATGGTCATCCGCAGCTGCATCTTGAGCTGCTGCAACCGCACCGGGAGGCCACCGAAGCCAAGGCCGGCCATCAGCTCCTCGGCGTAGACGGCCCAGCCCTCGATGAACGGGCCGGACCTGGCCAGCGCCCGGACCCGGGTGCCGCCGACGTAGTGCCGGGCGTGGGCGAGCTGGAGGAAGTGCCCGGGCATCGCCTCGTGCACGGTCAGGTTGCGGATCATGTGGTCGTTGTACTCACGGTAGAACGACTCGACCCGGTGCGCCGGCCAGTCCGACGGGGTGGGCGCGATGCAGTAGAAGGTCGGCAGGGCGGCGGTCTCCAGCGGGCCGGGAGCATCGCAGTACGCCACCGCGACGCCCCGGGCGAACTCCGGCATCTCCTGGATCACGCACCGGTCGTCGACCAGAGAGACCAGGTCGTGCGCGCGGACGAAGTCGGTCGCCTCGTCCAGGGTCACCCCGGCCAGCTCGACGATGGTCCGGTCGTCCGGGTGCTCGGCGGCGAGCACGTCCAGCGCCCGGCGTACCGCCGCGTCGTCGGCCTGGCCGCCGACCAGCTCGACGGCCGCCTCGCGGATCTCCGCGGTGACCCGGTCCAGGTTGGCCCAGGCGCGGCGCTGGATCTCGGCGGCGCCCAGCTCGGTGTCCAGGGTGTGCCAGAGCCGGGCCTCCCAGCGGCGGCGGCCCAGCCGGGGGTCACGGCCCGGGCTGGCGTCGGCGGCCAGGCCGATGCGCAGCCAGGCGACGAACTCCTCCAGCGCGGCGATCGCCGCGGTGGCCGCCGGCTCCACTCGGTCCAGGCTGCTCGGCGCCTGGGCGAGCAGCGCCGGCAGCTCGTCGCGGATCAGCGCGGCCGTGCCGGTGAACTGCCCGACCGCCGTCTCGGCGTGGATCCGCGGCATGTCCCGCAGCGTCGCGCGCGCGGTCGCCAGGGCGTCCGGTACGGCGGCGAGCCGGCCGGCCAGCTGGGTCAGCCGCACCTCGGCCGGGGCGTACGGGCGGGCCAGCAGCGCATGCAGCAGCGGGCCCGGGTTGTGGCGCAACGGGTTCCACTCGTGCGACCGGATCTCGGTCAGCTCGAACAGCTCCCGATCCACGAAGGAGGTGAGCAGCGCGTGATCGACCTGCTCCTCGACGTCGAACGAGTCGGGGTCCTGTTCGGACAGCGCGTTCGCCGCGTCGGAAAGCATCGCCCGGTCGGCGGCGAGCGCGTCGGCGGACAGGTCCGGCAGCCGATCGTCGTACCGATGGTCCCCGGCTGCGGTGGCGGCCCCCGGCCGACTCTCCAGCAACGCCTCGACAACCCGCTCCGCCAAAACCCCGAACGCTTCCACCCCCCGACCCTACCGACCGCCGTCCGCCAGCCGCGTTGATCAAGAGGTTTGCGTCAGGATCCGGCCGGAAGCCGACGCAAACCTCTTGATCAACGTCACTCAGTGGGGGGTTCGGCGGGTGGGGTTTCGGCGGCGCGGACGGCCTTGGCGTACGCCAGGGTGGTGCGGCGTAGGGCGGCTTCCGGGTCCAGGTTGGCCTGGCGGGCTGCGGCGACGGTGGCCAGGAGGCTGGCGCCGAGCCTTGCCTCCTCGTCCAGCTGGGAGTCGGCCAGTGGGGGCGGGACGGCCAGACCGACCCGGGCGGCGCGGTCCAGGATCGTCGCGGCCAGGGCGAGGGCGGGCTGGCTCAGCGCCACACCGTCCAGCACCGAGTCACGTGCCTTCTCGGCCCGCTTGATCCGTTCCCAGTTGGCGGTGATCTCCTCCAGCGTCCCCGCCTCGGCACCGGCGAAGACGTGCGGGTTGCGCCGGATCATCTTGTCCACCAGGCCACCGGCGACGTCATCGACATTCCAGCGCTCGCCCTCGGGCAACTCCTCGGCGAGCCGGGCGTGCAGCACCACCTGCAGCAGCACATCGCCCAACTCCTCGCGGAGCGCGTCGGTGTCGTCGGCGCTGATCGCGTCGTACGCCTCGTAGCTCTCCTCCAGCAGATAACCGGCGAGGCTGCGGTGCGTCTGCGCCCGCTTCCACGGGTCGCCGCCCGGGGAGGCCAGCCGATCCAGCACGGCCACCGCGTCCAGCAGCCGCGCGCCCGGCGGATCCCACGAGCCGTACATCAGCTCCAACTCGGCCAGACCCGGCTCCCGGGCCAGCCGTAGCCCCAACTGCCGGGCCAGCGACTCGTCGCCGGCCGGGCCGGCCAGCCAGACCACCGTGCCGTGCGCCGCGACCGTGTCCAGCAGCGGCTGCGTCGCCGGGCCGTCCACGAGGGTGACCTCGGCGCCCGCCTGGCGCATGGCCGTGGTCAGCTCGCTCACCGCGCCGGTCAGCACCGGGTGCGCGCGTACGACATCCCAGGCGGCGGAGGTCAGCAGGCCGGCCGGTAGTCGGGGCGAGGTGACCAGCAGGACGATCCGTGCCGTCATGCTCAGCTGGCCGTGCCCTCGGCCTCCGGGGCCGCGCTCGACGGCACCGGCTCCGGGGTGGAGATGTCGGTGACCGGGCCAGCCTCGTTGATGTACGGAAGCGAGTAGAAGACCAGGGCCTCGCCGGTGCTCACGACCGACGGCACCCCGACCGCCCGGTAGCGCGGGTTGATCGAGACGTCGACCTTGGTGGCTTCCTCCTCCAGCGCGGTGCTGAGCGCGGTGGCGGCGCGGACGAAGCCGCCGTCACCGAACGCCCGGCGGACGTCGGCCACCGACATCCCGCCCTGGATCGCGCCGGTCTTCGTGAGGGCCTGGTAGACGGCCATCATCGAGTCGTCGCTCAGGTCAGCCGGCGGAAGCTGCTGGTTGAGCACCTGGAGCAGGTCGATCCACTCGCCCCAGAGCTTGGCGTACTCGGTGCTGGCCGGCACCCGCAGGTTCTGTTCCAACTGCTGCGGGGTCACCTCGTCGGGCACCTGGAGGTTCTTCGCCGCCGCCACCCGCTTGCCCAGCTCAAGGCTGATCAGCAGGTTCACCACGTCCTGCCGGGTGACGGCGGACCGCAACTGCTCGGGCGAGGGCGTCGCACCGGCCTGGCTGGCCTCCTGCCGGACCGCGTCGCCGAACTTCGCCTGCACGTCGGCGTAGATCGCATCGACACGGTCCACCGAGTAGGTGGCGTCACCGACGTACGCGGCGACGTCCGGTGCGGACTTTCCGCAGGCGGCGAGGGAGAGGACACCCAGGGCCGCGACGCTGGCGGCGGCGATCAGACGGCGAGCACGCATGCCCGCCACTCTCTCATGCCCTCTCCCGTGCTGTGACGGCCCCCACCTCACCCGGCCGCGACCGCCAGCGGGGCGGGGGCGCCCAGCACATCGGAGAGCAGTTGGGCGCACCACTCCAGCAGCGCCTGGTCGCGCAGCGGCTCGCCTCCGACCCGACGGGTACTCGGCCGGGGCACGCTGACCTGGTCGGTGGCCTGCTTGTAGACCGCGTCCGGGTGGTAGCGCTTCAGCCGTAGCTGCTTGGAATCCGGCAGCGGCAGCGGCCCGAACCGCACGTGCTTGCCCTGCATCGACACGTCGGCGAGGCCGTACCGGCGGGCCAGCAGGCGGAACCGGGCCACCGCGACCAGGTTCTGCACCGGTGCCGGCGGCTCGCCGTACCGGTCGGTCATCTCGGCGACCACCTCGCGCAGCCGTTCCTCGTCGCGCGCCTCGGCGAGCTTGCGGTACATCTCCAGCCGCAGCCGCTCCACGCTCACGTAGTCGTGCGGCAGGTGCGCGTCGACCGGCAGGTCGATCTTGACGTCCGCCTCCTCCTCCGGCCGTTCGCCCTTGAACGCGGAGACCGCCTCGCCGACCATTCGCACGTACAGGTCGAAGCCGACCCCCTCGATGTGCCCGGACTGCTCGCCGCCGAGCAGGTTGCCGGCGCCCCGGATCTCGAGGTCCTTCATCGCCACGTACATGCCGGCGCCCAGCTCGGTGTGCTGGGCGATGGTGGCCAGGCGCTCGTGGGCGTGCTCGGTGAGTGGCTTCTCCGGTGGGTAGAGGAAGTAGGCGTACGCCCGCTCCCGGCCCCGGCCGACCCGGCCACGGATCTGGTGCAGCTGGGCCAGGCCGAGCAGGTCGGCCCGCTCCACGATCAGGGTGTTGGCGTTCGGGATGTCGATGCCGGACTCCACGATCGTGGTGCAGACCAGGACGTCGAACTCCTTCTCCCAGAAGCCGACCATGACCTTCTCCAGGGCGTCCTCGCCCATCTGGCCGTGCGCCACAGCGACCCGCGCCTCGGGCACCAGCTCGCGCAGCCGCCGCGCCGTCCGGTCGATCGACTCAACCCGGTTGTGCAGGTAGAAGACCTGCCCGTCACGGAGCAGCTCCCGGTGGATCGACGCGGCCACCTGCCGGTCGTCGTGCGCACCGACGAAGGTGAGGACCGGGTGCCGCTCCTCCGGCGGCGTGGCGATGGTGGACATCTCCCGGATGCCGGTGATCGCCATCTCCAGGGTGCGCGGGATCGGGGTGGCCGACATGCTCAGCACATCGACCGAGGCCCGCAGTGTCTTCAGGTGTTCCTTGTGCTCGACGCCGAAGCGCTGCTCCTCGTCGACGACCACCAGACCCAGCTGCTTGAACCGGGTGGCGGTCTGGAGCAGCCGGTGGGTGCCGATCACGATGTCGACGGTGCCGTCGGCGACCATCTCCAGCGTCCGCTCGGTCTCCTTCGGGGTCTGGAACCGGGACAGCTGCCGGATCTCCACCGGGAACTGACTCATCCGCTCGGCGAAGGTGTTGTAGTGCTGCTGCACCAGCAGCGTGGTCGGCACCAGCACCGCCACCTGCTTGCCGTCCTGCACCGCCTTGAACGCCGCCCGGACCGCGATCTCGGTCTTGCCGTAGCCGACGTCGCCACAGATCAGCCGGTCCATCGGGACGGTCTGCTCCATGTCCCGCTTGACCTCGTCGATCGCGGCGAGCTGGTCCGGCGTCTCCTGCCAGGGGAAGGCGTCCTCCAACTCCCGCTGCCAGGGCGTGTCCGGCCCGAACGAGTGACCCTTGGACGCCTTGCGGGCGGCGTAGAGCTGGATCAGCTGCGCGGCGATCTCCCGGACCGCCTTGCGGGCGCGGGCCTTGGACTTCTGCCAGTCCGAGCCGCCCATCTTGTGCAGGGTCGGCTGCTCACCGCCCACGTAGCGGGAGAGCTGGTCGAGCTGGTCGGTCGGCACGAAGAGCCGGTCGCCGGGCTGGCCCCGCTTGCTGGCCGCGTACTCGATGACCAGGTATTCCCGGCTGGCGCCGTTGACGGTGCGCTGCACCAGCTCCACGTACCTGCCGATGCCGTGCTGCTCGTGCACCACGTGGTCGCCGGCCTTGAGCTCCAGCGGGTCGATGGTGTTGCGCCGCCGGCTCGGCATCTTGCGCATGTCCCGCGTCGAGGTGCCCCGGCCGCCGGTCACATCGTTGCCGGTGAGCACCACGAAACGGGACGCCTCGTCGACGAACCCGCTGCTCAACGCCCCACAGGTGACCACCAGCTCGCCGGGGACCGGCGCGGTCGGCACCTCCTCGACCAGCCGGGCGCCCAGCCCGGCGTCGCGCAGCACCTCCACTGCCCGCTGGGCGGGACCGTGCCCCTCGAAGACCAGCGCGATCGACCAGCCCTCGCCGGCCCAGCGCTTGAGGTCGTCGACCAGCCGCGCGGTCTCACCGTGGTAGAGCGGGGCCGGCTGGGCCGCCAGGGTCACCGCGATGGCGTCGTCGGGGCTGACGGCGGCCTGCTCCGGCGCGTCCTCCCAGGGCTGTCGCGTCTCGGCCGTCTCCGCCTCGACAAGGCCGAACGGGGACAGCGTCCACCACGGCTGGCCGAGCTTGCCGGCGGCGGCCCGCACCTCACCCAGGGTGCGGAAGGCGGCGGCGCCGACGTCCACCGGGGCCTGGCCGCCGATCGCGGCGGCGGCCCAGCTGGCCTGGAGAAACTCCTCCGAGGTACGCACCAGGTCGTGCGCCCGGGTGCGGATCCGCTCCGGGTCGCAGAGCAGCACGTGGGTGCCGGCGGGCATGGCATCGAGCAGCAGCTCCAGCGAGTCGGGGCCGACCAGCACCGGCGCCAGCGACTCCATCCCCTCCACCGGGATGCCCTCGGCCAGCTTGTCCAGGATCTCCGCCAGCTCCGGGTGCTGCTCGGCGAGCGCGGCGGCCCGATCGCGGACCGGCGGGGTGAGCAGCAGCTCCCGGCAGGGCGGCGCCCAGAGCAGGGGGACCTGTTCGATGGTCCGCTGGTCGGCGACGGCGAAGGTGCGGATCTCCTCCACCTCGTCGCCCCAGAACTCGACCCGGGACGGGTGCTCGTCGGTGGGCGGGAAGACGTCCAGGATGCCGCCGCGCACCGCGAACTCACCGCGCTTGGTGACCAGATCGACCCGGGCGTACGCCATGTCGATCAGCCGGCGGGCGACCTCCTCCAGGTCCGCCTCGTCGCCCGCGGCGAGCTGCACGGGCTCCAGGTCACCGAGCCCCTTGAGCTGCGGTTGGAGCAGCGAGCGGACCGGGGCCACGAGCACCCGCAGCGGCCCGGTGCGGCCGTGCGCGTCGGCCGACTCCGGGTGCGCCAGCCGGCGCAGCACAGCCAGCCGCCGGCCGACGGTGTCCGAGCGGGGGGAGAGCCGCTCGTGCGGCAGCGTCTCCCAGGATGGGAAGACCGCCACCTGGTCGGCCGGCAGCAACCCGCCCAGCGCGGCGGCCAGGTCGTCGGCCTCCCGGGTGGTGGCGGTCACCGCCAGCACGGGCCGCCCGGCCCCGCCGCCGGTGCCGTCGGGGTCGGCCGCGACGGCGGCCACCGCGAACGGGCGCAGCGCCGATGGGGCCGTGATGTCGAGGCCGTCGACCTGCGCGGCACCGGAGCGCGCCAGGTCACGCGCCCGGGCCAGCCCGGGGTCGGCCAGCGCGGCGGAGAACAGACCGGTGAGCATGTGATCACTTCCAGGGGATTCGACGCACACGACTGCTACCCCTCGTCCGGTCGGACGGGGGGTGCACGAGAACCAGCCTATCCCCGTCCACCGACATGCACCCCCTTCCGCCCAGGTCCACGCCGCGCGCCGTCACCCCGCGCCCAAGATCCACGCAGTTTCAGGGAAATAGTGGCCTCAGCGCGCCGGGACACCACTACTTCCTTGAAGTTGTGTGGATCTTCCCGCACGGACCGCGCGGACAGACCCGTGATCCCGCGCGGACCGATTCGCGATCCCGCGGACCGCGCGGATATAGATCTTGACGGGTACTGGGGGTCGTGATCAGGTTCGGGTATGAGCGGGCAGTGGAGGGCGCAGTTCGACGCTGAGGTGAGCTTCGCCAATGGAGGTGGGCTGCGCACCGAAGGGTTCCGGCTGGACATCCCGGGTCGGGAGATCACCGACGAGGACCTGGCCGCGTTGTTCGTCCGGCATCTCGGGCTGCTGATGGTCGCCGAGGTCCGGATCAGCGCGAAGACAATCATCGAAGAGCCGCACAAGGGCGGCCGAGGAGTCACCGTCGCTGAGCCCGGCGCTGGCCGTCGGCTCGTCGAGCTGAGCCACGTGATCAGCGACGGGATGACCACTCTGCCCGGCTGGCCAGGGCCCCGGATCGGCGACTGGCTGACCTTCGCGGCGTCGCGGGCGAACTACGCGCCGGGCACCGAGTTCCGGGTGGCCCGGATCGACATGATCGCCAACACCGGCACGTATCTGGACACTCCCGCCCACCGCTGGTCCGACGGAGACGACCTGGCCGGGGTGCCGCTGGACCGCCTCGCCGACCTGCCCGGCGTGCTGGTCCGGGTGCCGGCGGGGACCCGCGCGGTGGACCGGCTGATGCTGGCGCCGTACGAGGTGGCCGGGCGCGCGGTGCTGCTGCACACCGGGTGGGATGCGCACTTCGGCACCGAGCGGTACGGCGCGCCGGAAGCGCCACACCTGACCGGGGACGCCGCCCAGGCGCTGGTCGACGCCGGTGCGGCCCTGATCGGCATCGACTCGATCAACATCGACGACATGAGCCCGGCGGCCGGCGGTGAACGCCCCGCGCACAGCATGCTGCTCGCCGCCGGCATCCCGATCGTGGAGCACCTGACCGGTTTGGACGCGCTGCCGCCGAGCGGTTTCCGGTTCACCGCCGCCCCACCGATGGTGGCCGGCATGGGCACCTTCCCGGTCCGTGCCTTCGCCACCCTCGACGCCTGACGCCGGCGTCGCGGGCGCCCCAGCGGACGCGGAGGTCCCGGTCGACACAGCTCTTGCCGCTTGCCAGCGTGCGACCGGAGACACCTCACGAGCCATGCACGCCAGGGCCGAGCACGGTCAGACCAGCGACCCGGGCCAGCCACTCGGCGCGTGCCAACTCCCGCTCCTGGGCGCCGACGTGCACGAAGACGGTGTGCTCGTCGGCCGGCTCGGTGGCCCAGATGTCCGCGGCGTTGAGGACCAACTGGACGTACGCGTGCTTGAACTGCCCGGGCAGGTCCCGACAGGGCACCGCAGGCCAGCCGTAAAGCCACCAGTCCAGCCGCGCCCGGTCCGGCCCGACGGCCTCCGCCAGCCGCCCCTCCAACAGGCCGAGACCGCACACCACCACCTCGACGTCGAACGGCGGATCCGCAGGGTCCTGCGGCCCCGTCTCGTCCTCCCGGGCCAGCTCCGCCCACATCCGGTCCTCCCGTCCGCGCCCAGCCAATGGCCGTACGCGTCGAGGTAGCGGGGCAGACCCGAATGCCGCCCGGTACGCGCCCAGAGCTGCACCTCCGTGTCGCGCAGGTTGGCCACGCTCAGCAGGTGGCCGACGGCGTGCAACGCCCGGTCGACGTCCGTCGTCCGCAGAATCGGGTACGCCCGCGAGTTGCTCATCAGTAGCGCACGGAGATCCGGCGCTCGACGGCGTCGACGAGGACCTCCCCGCCGTACGGGATGATCAGCTGCGGGTCGGCGTGCCCGAAGTCGACGTCGAAGACCAGCACCGAGTCCGGGGCGTACTCGGCGCATGCCCGGGTCACGGCGGCTCGCTGCGCCGCCGCGTACGCCCGGCGCTGGTCGAGGGTGTGCGGCCGGTCGAAGTCCCACGCCTTGGCCCGGCCGACCAGCACCGCCGGGAAGCCGGCGAGCAGGCCACGCTCCCCCAGGTTGCGCAGGATCCGGTACACCTCGGTGTCGGAGGGCAGCTCCTGCGAGGTCTCGATCAGCAGGACCGACCCGGCCAGGGCCGTCGCCGAAGGGACCCGGTCGGCGGCGAGCAGCCAGTGCAGCACCTCCAGGTTGCCGCCCCAGGTGCGCCCCCGCACCACGCTCGACGGCCCCTGCCAGTGCCAGCCCTCGCCGGGGAACATCACCGGCTCGTCGGCCAGCGTCGCGGGATCCCGCCAGTCGCCCGGCTCGTCGCCCCACTCGGTCGCCGGGGCGAGGTCGTACCAGCCGGTGGTGAACAGCGCCGCCCGCAGCGAGTCGAAGGTCAGCGGGTGCGGCGCACCCGGGCGGCCGAGGTGCACCAGCACCGACCCGCCGTGGTACCCCACGATCCCCAGCCCGTACAGGTGGTTGAGCACGTTCGTGTTGTCGGAGTAGCCGAAGTACGGCTTCGGGTTGGCCCGCAGCACGTCGTCGTCGAGGTGCGGGGTGACCGTGATCAGGTCCTCCCCGCCGACGGTGGCGAGCACCGCCGTGATCGTCGGGTCGGCGAAGGCGGCGGTCAGGTCGCAGGCCCGGTCGCGCGGGTCGGCCCCCATCACCCGGGTGGTCGGGTACTCCACCGGGTCCAGGCCGAAGTCCTCGCGCAGCCGCCGCAGTCCCAGCTCGTAGACGTGCGGGAACAGAGCCGGCAGACCGGCGGAGGGGGAGACGACGGCGACCCGGTCGCCCGGCTTCGGCTTGGTGGGATATCGGGGCGCGTCCATGATCAAACGGTAGCGGGCGGGGCCAGCGGATTTCGCCCGGCGAAACGCCGCAAGCCGGACAACGGCCGCCCTAGGCTGGGCTGGTGGACGAGGTGGTGCGCGGGCTGACCGCACTGCTCGCCGCGACCCTGGTCCGGGGCCGTCGGGCGAGCACCCGCGCGGGGCGTTGAGTGATCTCCGAGGTGTTCCGCGTCACGGCGCACCATGCGGAGAGCCCCTCCTGCCACCCGTCCCCGCGCGGATACCATCCAGGTAGTCGGACAGCGCTGTCCTTCGTACTCACGTAAGGAGCGCATCGTGACCGACCAGCATGACCACGACGGCCCGGACGCCGCGCTGCGCGCCGACATCCGCCGGCTCGGCACCCTGCTCGGCCAGACGCTGGCCCGCCAGGAGGGCCGACCGCTCCTCGACCTCGTCGAGGAGATCCGCGCCCAGGTACGCACCGACGCCCCGGCGGCCGCCCAGCGGCTCGGCGGGCTCGACGTGACCACCGGCACCAAGCTGGCCCGCGCCTTCTCCACCTACTTCCACCTGGCCAACATCACCGAGCAGGTGCACCGCGCCCGGGACCTGCGCCGCCGCCGCGCCGTGCAGGGCGGCTGGCTGGACCAGGCGGCCAAGATGATCGCCGAGCGCGGCGTGCCGGCCGAGGAGATCGCCGCCGCGGCCCGTCGGCTGGCGGTCCGGCCGGTCTTCACCGCGCACCCCACCGAGGCGGCCCGCCGCTCGATCCTGTCCAAGCTGCGGGCCATCGCCGACGAGCTGGACACCGAGACGGCCAACGCGATCCTCTACGGCGCCAGCGACGAGGGCCCGGCGAACCGCCGGCTGGCCGAGCTGCTGGACCTGATGTGGCAGACGGACGAGCTGCGGCTGGACCGGCCGGACCCGACCGACGAGGCCCGCAACGCGATCTACTACCTGCGCGACCTGTACGCCGAGGCCGCCCCCCAGGTGCTCGACGACCTGGCCGACACGCTGCGCACGCTCGGCGTGGAGACCTCGCCGACGGCCCGCCCGCTGAGCTTCGGCACCTGGATCGGCGGTGACCGGGACGGCAACCCGTTCGTCACCCCGGCGGTCACCCGCGAGGTGCTGACCATCCAGCACGAGCACGGCATCGCGGCCACCGAGAAGGCGATGGACCACCTGATCAACGAGGTCTCCGTCTCCCGCCGGCTGCGCGGGGTGTCACTGGACCTCTCCGCCAGCCTCGCCGCCGACCTGGACGCGCTGCCCGAGGTGGCGCCCCGGTTCCGCCGGGTCAACGCCGAGGAGCCGTACCGGCTCAAGGCGCGCTGCGTGAAGGCCAAGCTGGCCAACACCCGGCAGCGGCTTCGTCAGGGCACGGCGCACACGCCGGGCCGGGACTACCGCGGCTCCGCCGAGCTGATCGCCGACCTGGAGCTGCTGCGCGCCTCGCTGGCCCGCAACTCCGGGCAGCTCACCGCCGTCGGCCGGTTGGCCTCCACCATCCGGACGGTCTCCGCGTTCGGTCTGCACCTGGCCACCATGGACGTCCGGGAGCACGCCGAGGCGCACCACGCGGTGCTCGCCCAGCTGTACGGGGCCGTCGGCGAGGTCTCCGACTACCCGGCGCTGACCCGGCTGGAACGCACCAAACTGCTCGCCGACGAGCTGACCGGCCGTCGGCCGCTGTCCACCCTGGACACTCCGCTCTCCGAGGCGACCCGCAAGACGTTCGACGTGTTCAGCACCATCCGCGAGGCACAGGACCGGTTCGGCGCCGAGGTGATCGAGTCGTACATCATCTCGATGACCCTGGGCGTGGACGACGTGCTGGCCGCGGTGGTGCTGGCCCGCGAGGCCGGGCTGGTGGACGTGCACAGCGGTCGCGCCCGGATCGGGTTCGTGCCGCTGCTGGAGACCCCCGCCGAGTTGAACGCCGGCGGCGAACTCCTCGACGAACTGCTGTCGCTGCCCGCGTACCGGGCGCTGGTGGCGGCCCGGGGTGACGTGCAGGAGGTCATGCTCGGCTACTCGGACTCCAACAAGGAAGCCGGGATCACCACCAGCCAGTGGTCGATCCACCGCGCGCAGCGCGCGCTGCGCGACGTGGCCGCCCGACACGGGGTGCACCTGCGGCTGTTCCACGGCCGGGGCGGCACGGTGGGGCGCGGCGGAGGGCCGACGCACGAGGCGATCCTGGCCCAGCCGTACGGCACCATGGACGGCGCGATCAAGGTGACCGAGCAGGGCGAGGTGATCTCCGACAAGTACACCCTGCCGTCACTGGCCCGGGAGAACCTGGAGCTCACCCTCGCCGCGGTGCTCCAGGCGACGCTGCTGCACACCGCCCCCCGACAGCCGGCGGAGATGCTGGAGCGCTGGGACGCCACGATGGACGTGGTCTCCGAGTCGGCGTACCGGTCGTACCGGACGCTGGTCGAGGACCCGGACCTGCCTGCGTACTTCTGGGCGTCCACCCCCACCGAGCTGCTCGGCGCGCTGAACATCGGCTCCCGGCCGGCGAAGCGTCCGAACACCGGCGCGGGACTGTCCGGGCTGCGGGCCATCCCATGGGTGTTCGGCTGGACGCAGACCCGGCAGATCGTGCCGGGCTGGTTCGGCGTCGGGTCCGGGCTGGCCGCCGCCCGGGAGGCCGGGTTGGCGGACGTACTGGCCGAAATGCACCGCAACTGGCACTTCTTCCGCACGTTCCTGTCCAACGTCGAGATGATGCTGACCAAGACCGACCTGAGCATCGCCCGCCGGTACGTCGAGACGCTGGTGCCGAAGAAGCTGCACCCGATCTTCGAGCAGATCGAGCAGGAGTACGAGCTGACCAAGCGGGAGGTGCTGGCGGTGACCGCCTCGCCCGCCCTGTTGGAGAACTCGCCGGTGCTCCAGCGCACCCTGGCCGTACGGGACACCTACCTGGAGCCGTTGCACCACCTTCAGGTGGCGCTGCTGCGGCAGTACCGGGAGTCCGGTGCCGCCGGACGGGCGGTGGCCACCGCACCGGGTGGCCGACGCGCCCCGAGCGATGGCACGGCCCTGGAGCGGGCGCTGCTCACCACGGTGAACGGCATCGCCGCCGGGATGCGCAACACCGGCTGAGCGACGGCACAGACGGGCCCCGGTCGCGGTGACCGGGGCCTGTCCGCGTGTCACTCAGCGACGCTCACCAGTCGCCGCCGCCGAAGTCCCCGCCACCGAAGTCACCGCCGCCAAAACCGCCACCGCCGAAGTCCCCACCCGCGTAGTCGCCACCGCCGAAGTCGCCGCCCGCGTAGTCCCCGCCGCCGGCGTCGCCACCCTGGTCCGCGCCGCCGAAGTCCTGGTCGCCGCCCTGGTCACCGCCGTCCGCGCCCTGCTCGGCACCGTCACCGCCTTCTTGATAGCCGGGGTCGGCGAAGGCCGGCGAGAACAGCGCGTCGGCGATCAACATGCCGCCGAGCACACCGGCGCCAGCGCCCAGCGCCGTCTTCCACCACGGCGTCGAGTACCAGCCGGACGGCACCGGCCGGCCCTGGTACCGGCCACCGGGGTAGTAGTAGGGCGTTTCCCGGCCGGGTTGCGGGCCGGCCCGGAAGGTCTGCCCCTGCACGTCGACCTCGCGCTCCTTGGTGAGCTGCCCGACGCCACGCGCCGCAGCCAACTGCGGCACCTCGGGGCCGGGATCGATGCCCAGCGCCGTCCGTGCCGCCCGGATGTACGCCAGCCCCTCCAGAGCGGTCTCCCGGGCCAACCCGAACTGGTGCGGCGTACGCGCCTGCTCCAGCTGCGAGCCCGCCGCGTTGTACCGCTCACCGGCGTCGGACAGGGCCTGGCGGACCGCCGGCTCGTCACCGTGCAGGTTCATCAACTGCCCGCCGAGGCGCTCGTACCAGCGCTGCGCCTCCGCGCGGGCGTCGCCGAGCTCGGTACGCCGACGGGCGGTGGCCTGGGTACGGATGAGCGCCGCGGCGCCCAGCGCGCCCACCAGCACGATGGCGAGGCACAGCACAAGTTCCATGTATCCGAACGTACCCCCGGGTGTCCCGTCGTATCCGTCTGGCAAGCTCCGGTGATGGACGTCTCGACGCTGCTCCTGGTGATCGTGTGCCTCGGCACCGGTGGGGCGGTGGGCTGGCTCGCGGCCCGGTCGCGGTCGGCGGCCGACATCGCCCGGCTGGATGCCACCCTGACCGCCACCCGGGAGGGCGAGGGGCGGCTGGAGCAGTCGATGCGGGCGTTGAGCTACGAGGCCACCGCCCAGTCCCAGGAGGCGGTGGCCCGCGCGGTGGCGCCGCTGCACGACACCCTGCGCCGCTACGAGCAGCGGGTGGCCGAGCTGGAACACGACCGGGTCGACGCGTACGCCGAGTTGCGTGAGCAGGTCCGCTCGATGAGCGCGGTCTCCGGCGAGCTGCGCACCGAGACCAAACAGCTGGTGGCCGCGCTGCGGGCGCCGCAGGTGCGGGGCCGCTGGGGCGAGCACCAGCTGCGCCGGATCGTCGAGGCTGCCGGCATGCTGGAGCACTGCGACTTCTCCGAGCAGGTCACCGCCGACGCCGACGGGCAGGTCGTCCGCCCGGATCTGGTGGTCCGGCTGCACGGCGGCCGGTCGGTGGTGGTGGACGCCAAGGCGCCGTTCGACGCGTACCTCACGGCGATGGAGGCCCGCGACGAGCGCGGCCGGGACACCCACCTCGACGCGCACGCCCGGCACCTGCGCGGGCATGTCGACGCGCTGGCCGCCAAGTCCTACTGGACCGCGTTCGACAGCTCGCCCGAGTTCGTGGTGCTGTTCGTCCCCGCCGACCCGTTCCTCGACGTGGCGCTCCAGCGTGACCCGACGCTGCTGGAGCACGCCTTCACCCGCAACGTGGTGCTGGCCACGCCGGCCACCCTGGTCGCCCTTCTGCGCACGGTGGCCTACTCCTGGCGACAGGAGGCGCTGGCCCGCAACGCGCTGGCGGTGCACACGCTGGCCCGGGAGCTGTACAGCCGGCTCTCCACCCTCGGGGACCACGTGGGCAAGCTCGGGTCGTCGCTGGCCGGGGCGGTGACCGCGTACAACCGGGCGGTCGGCTCACTGGAAGCCCGGGTGCTGGTCAGCGCCCGCAAGCTCGCCGAGCTGGGGGTCTCCGACGAGGAGCTGGCCAGCCCTGCCCAGGTCGAGCTGACTCCCCGCCAGCCCCAGGCACCCGAGTTGCTGGACGACGTCATCCCCGCCGACCGCGACCGCTGAGCGACGCCGCCGGTCGCCGGTCGGTGGGCTGGCCCACCGGCCGGGGTCAGCTGCGGTGCGCGCCCTCCACGACGAACGGGGTGCCCTGCTGGCAGGTGGTCATCACGCCCGGCTCGACCCGGCCGGTGACGGTCACCCGGGCACCGGCGGTCAGCACGTCCCGGGGGCCGCCGATCAGCAGGTAGCCATCCAGCAGCACACAGTTCGGCTCCACGCCGCGCGTGATCGTGCCGGTCAGCTCGGTGGCCCCGACCGGCGGTGGGAGGGTCGGTCCACCGGGTGGCTTGAGCGTCGAGGAGGGTGCGGGTGTCGCCGGCCCGGAGGGCGACGGGACGGTCGCGGACGGGCTGGGCTGCCCGGTGACCGGTGCCGGCCCGCTCGAGGCGGGGGTGCCGGGGCCGTCCGTTTCGCCGCAGGCGCTCAGCGCCGCGCAGACCAGCAGGGCGGGGACGACGAGCCGAAGGGTCCTCATGCCCGGTTCGACGTGCCGGGGCGGCGGGGCGTTCCCGCCGGGACCCGGTCGACGCTGATCAACCGCGGGCCGCTGCGGCCTTCATGTCCCGCTTCAGCTCCTGCGGCAGCGAGAAGGTGAGCCGCTCGTTGGCGGTGGTGATCTCCTCCACGTCGGCGAACCCGCGCGCAACCAGGTGCTCCAGCACCTCCTGGACCAGGTCGTCCGGGACGCTCGCGCCGGAGGTCACGCCGACGGTGCGGGCACCGGTCAGCCAGGCGTCGTCGATCTCGCGGGCGAAGTCGACCAGGTGGCCGGCGCGGGCGCCGGCGTCCAGGGCCACCTCGACCAGCCGGACCGAGTTGGAGGAGTTCGTCGAGCCGACGACGATCACCACGTCGCACTCCGGGGCGATCTCCTTGACCACGTGCTGCCGGTTGGAGGTGGCGTAGCAGATGTCGTCGCTGGGCGGGGACTGGAGCAGCGGCAGCCGCTGCTTGAGCCGGGCGACCGTCTCCAGCGTCTCGTCCACCGACAGCGTGGTCTGGGAGAGCCAGACCACCTTCTCCGGGTCACGGACGGTGAGCTTGTCGACGCCGTCGGGGCCGTCCACCAGTTGGATGTGCGCGGGAGCCTCACCGGCGGTGCCGACGACCTCCTCGTGCCCCTCGTGGCCGATCAGCAGGATGTCGTAGTCCTCGGCGGCGAAACGCTTCGCCTCCTGGTGCACCTTGGTGACCAGCGGGCAGGTCGCGTCGATCGCCTTCAGCGACCGCACCTTTGCCTGCTCGTAGACCTCGGGGGCCACGCCGTGCGCGGAGAAGATGACGGTGGCGCCCTCCGGCACCTCCTCGTTCTCCTCCACGAAGATCGCCCCCAGCGCCTCCAGGGTCTGCACGACGTGCTTGTTGTGCACGATCTGCTTGCGGACGTAGATCGGGGCGCCGTAGAGCTTCAGCGCCTCCTCGACGGTCTGCACCGCGCGGTCGACGCCCGCGCAGTAGCCGCGGGGCTTGGCCAGGAGCACGCGCTTGCCGGTCTGGGGGGTCGCCTGAGCCTCGGTCACGAGCCCATCGTACGTGTCCCGCCTCCCACCGACAGCGCCTGCGAGCCGCACCACACCCCACGCCCCCTCTCCCCGCCCCGCCCACGCCTGGCCTCGGTGATCAAGAGGTTTGCGTCAGAAACGCGCCCGGACCTGACGCAAACTTCTTGATCACCGCGAGGGTCCGTAGGGTGGGCGGGTGAGCGACGGGGCGCGGAGCAGTGCGGAGGAGCCGTGGCCGGTTCGGGTTGTCAGCCAGAAGGTGGGCGCCTGGATCGCGAAGCTCGGCTGGGTGTGGGTGGACGGCCAGGTGGCGCAGATCAGCCGCCGACCCGGGGCCAGCACCGTCTTCCTCACCCTGCGTGACCCGTCGGCCGACCTGAGCCTGACCGTCACCACCAACCGGGACGTGCTGGACGCCGGCGCGCCGGAGCTGCGCGAGGGCGCCCGGGTGGTGCTGCACGCCAAACCGGAGTTCTACGCCGCCCGGGGCACGCTGAGCCTGCGGGCCGACGAGATCCGCCAGGTGGGGCTCGGCGAGCTGCTGGCCCGGTTGGAGAAGCTCAAGAAGCTACTCGCCGCCGAGGGGCTGTTCGACCGGGCACGCAAGCGCCGGCTGCCGTTCCTGCCCGGCCGGATCGGGCTGATCACCGGCCGGGCGTCGGCGGCCGAACGGGACGTGCTGACCAATGCTCGACGGCGCTGGCCGGCGGTGGAGTTCCGCACCGTCAATGTGGCCGTGCAGGGCCCATCGGCGGTGCCGCAGATCATCGACGCGCTCAAGGTGCTGGACGCCGACCCGAGCATCGAGGTGATCATCATTGCCCGGGGCGGTGGCGGCATCGAGGACCTGCTGCCCTTCTCCGACGAGGCGCTCTGTCGCGCGGTGTTCGGCTGCCGTACCCCGGTGGTCAGCGCCATCGGCCACGAGACGGACGCGCCACTGGTTGACTACGTCGCCGACGTCCGTGCCTCCACCCCGACCGACGCGGCCAAGCGGGTGGTCCCCGACCTCACCGACGAGGTACGCCTCATCGGCCAGGCCCGGCACCGTCTCCAGCGGGCGGTACGCAACCTGGTCGACCGGGAGTCCCACCGGCTCGACGCGCTGCGTTCCCGACCGGTGCTGGCCCGCCCGCAGGTGATGGTGGAGCAGCGGGCGACCGAGCTGGCCGCGCTGCGCCAGCGTGCCGGACGCTGCCTGGACCACCGGCTCGGCGCGGCCGACGACGAGCTGCGACACACCCTGGCCCGGCTGCGCGCCCTCTCCCCCGCCGCCACCCTCGACCGGGGGTACGCGATCGTGCAGCGCGCGGACGGTCACGTGGTCCGCGCGGCGGCCGAGGTCGGCAAGGGCGACCCGCTGCGGGTCCGGTTGGCCGACGGCGAGCTGGCCGCGACGGTGGACGGCTGAGTGGCGGGGCGCGACGGCCGACGAGTGGTGTGCTGAGATGGACGCGATGACTGACGACACGAAGGCCGGGCCGGACGAGCGGCTCAGCTACGAGCAGGCCCGCGCCGAGTTGGCCTCGGTGGTCGAGCGGCTGGAGGCCGGCGGGACGTCCCTGGAGGAGTCGCTGGCGCTCTGGGAGCGTGGCGAGGCGCTGGCGGTGATCTGCCAGCGCTGGCTGGACGGCGCCCGGGCCCGGATCGAGGCGGCCCGGCAGGACCCCGCCTCCTGACCGCCGGTGGGGCGACCGGAGTCGCCCCACCCATTCGCCGCCACCGAGTCGATGGCGAACACCACGACGACGGTCAGTTGAACAGGCTGTACAGCTCGGCCGGCGCCTCGACGACCTGGGCCGCCGGCGGCTTCTGCGCTGCGGTGGCGGCACCGTAGTCGGAGTACGTCATCCGGATCTCCTGGGCAGCGGTCTGCCCGGCGGCCGGCATCTGCAGCACCAGCTCGGTGAGCCGGCCCTGCGGGTCCACCTTCGCGGTGAACGGGACGGTCTTCGCCTGCGTACCCAGCGCGGCGATCGTGGCGGCGTTCAGCGAACCGGCCTCGGCCGCCTTGGTGACGTCGATGGTGCCGGCGTACGTGCCGGTGCCGGTGCTCCGGACCTCGGTGATGCCCTGGGTCAGCACGGCGCTGCCGGCCGGGTCGACCTTGTCGAAGTCGAAGCCGAGGCTCCGGTTGCCCTTGATCCGGGTCTGATCCAGGTGCTGGTACTTACCGAGGTTGAGTTGTTTGATGGCGGGCAGGCTGTTGGCGGTGGGGCCGGTCAGCTCCAGCTTCACCCAGCTGTCCGGCTTGAAGTGGATCACGTCGAGCTTCATGGCGAGGTCGGATGAGGGACCGCCGATGGCGATCTTCATGGCCGCGCTCTGGCTCGGCTGGTGCACCTGGCCCTCCGCCGTCGAGCCGGCGCCGGCGAGGGTGAACCGGAAGTTCCCGTTGCTGATCTCCTTGGTGGAGTCGAGCAGCGCCTGCTTGGCATCGCCCGCGACGGGCGTGCCGGAAGGGGCCGCCGCGCCGGACGCGGTCGCCGTCGGCGACGCGGTCGATCCGGCGGTACCGGTCCCACCGTTGGTGCAGGCGGCCAGGGCGGGCGTGAACAGCGCGGCGGCCACCAGGCCGGCACTGAGTCGTCGAACAGTCATGTGTGTCTCCCAAGGGGGTCACCCGACGACCTGGTCGGCGCCGGAAACCGGACGACGCAGCAGCACCGTCGGCTGCGCCGCGCGACCCGGGCCGAGCAGCGCGCCCGGGTCACTCCCTCTCTGTTCCCTGCCGACGCGCCGGACAATCACCGTTCCGTCCGATTACCCGAAGGTGATCGGTGCCAAAAAGACCGGACCGGGGTGCCCCTGGCCACCCCGGTCCGCCCTGTCGACCTACTTGAACAGCTCGTACGTCTCCGCCGGAGCCTCGACGACCTTGTCCGCCGGCGGCTTCTGCGCACCGGCGCCGGTCCCGTAGTCCGCGTAACCGATCTTGATGTCGTGCGCCGCGGTCTCGCCGGCGGCCGGCACGGAGATGGCCAGTTCGGTAAGCCGGCCCTGCGGGTCCAGCTTGGCCGTGAACGGCAGCGCCTTGGCCTGCGCGCCCAGCGCCGTGACGACCTCCTCGTCGAGGGCGGCCGACTCGGTGGCGGCGGAAATGTCGATCTTGCCGGTGTAGGTGCCCTCACCGGTCTTCTGCACCTCGGTCACGCTCTTGACCAGCGCGTCACTGTCGAGCGGGTCGAGCGTCTCCGGGTCCAGCTGGAGATCCTTGACATCCTTGATCTTGGTCTTGTCGAGGTGCTGGTACTTGCCCTTGTTCTTCGCCGCACCGGGGACGGCGGCGAACATGGCGCCACCGAGGTCCATCTTGACCCAGCTCTCCGAGTCGATGTAGATCAGGTCCATCTCGATCGACATGTCCTCGGACGCGTCACCGAACTTCACGGTGAACTGGGCGCTGTTGCTGGGCTTGTGCACCAGGCCGCCGCCGGTCGTACCGTCCCCCACCAGGGTGAAGGTGAAGTTGCCCTTGGCGATCTCCTTGGTAGAGGCGAGCAGCGCTTCCTTCGGATCGGCCGGGGTGGACGGGCTCGGGGCGGCGGCCGGCTCGGCAGCGTCGGAGTTGCACGCGGCCAGGCCTGGGACGAGCAGGGTGGCGGCGAGGACGCCGACGCTCCACCGTCGAATGTTCACAAAAATCTCACTTCGCCGAGACGGACATGGCCCGGCGTGCATGGTGCAGCCGGACCGAGCCGGGGCAGCCTAGCGAATGGCCCCCCGGCCATGGAGGGCGTACGGAACGGGGCCGGTCAGCGCAGTGCGCCGGCGAGTTGGCGCAGTTCGTTGTCCCGAGCGTCGCCGACGACGACGACCGTACGGGTCGGCTCCAGCAGGACCAGCGCCTGCTGATTGCCCCGGGCGGTGTAGCGCTGCCAGGTGCGTCCGGCCAGCTCCGTCGGGCCCTGCGGCTGGGCCTGGTCGGTCAGCTCGGCCGGGAGCAGGCGCTCTGCCGGCACGCTGCTCTGCAACAGCTGCACACCCCGTCCTTCCGGGGTGAGGTAACCGATTCGCAGATTCGCGCCGCCCTCGACGGTCTGGTACCGGGCGCTGACCGTACGCCAGTCAGAGCCGAGCCCTTGCGGCCGGCTCACCGGGAAGGCGTTCGCCGACTGGGCCTGGTCGATCGCTGGCGCCGGATCGACCGTGGCGGCCTGGTCGCCACCGAGGAAGCCCCGGTAGAACGCCAGCAGCAGCGCGATCGGGACCAGCAGTACCAGCAGCGATATCGCCATGTCCTTCGGCGACCGCTCGGATCGGGCTGATTGCACAGGCGGCGGCGGTGCGGGCCGCTCGCCGGTCTCCACGGCGTCGACCCCGGCCACGGGTCGGCCCGGGGCCGGTTCGTTCACCGGTGGCGCGGCGGCCGGGCCCGACGCGACCAGGGCCGGCTCGCCGGCCGGCGGCGTCGTCGGGTCGGTCGCGGCGGGCTCACCACCGGCGCCGGTGGGGACGGCGGCCGGCGGCTGGCCGGCGGGCGGCGTGCGGTCGGCGGGTACGCGGTCGGCTGGCTGAGCGGGTTCCACCCTGCCATCTTCGCAGCCGCCCGACCGGCGGTATCCGGCCCATCACCGCCCCGCGCCGAGGCCGGGTCAGCCATCGTGTGAGGATCAGCGACAAAGCCGGCAGCGGGCCACGCCCTGCCGGTCGTCCCCGCACCGTCGCGAGGAGGAGCAGCCGTCATGACGAACACCAGGACGCGGATCCCACAGGATCTCGACCGTAACCTTGCCCTCGACCTGGTCCGGGTCACCGAGGCCGCGGCGATGGCCGCTGGCCGCTGGGTCGGCCGGGGCGACAAGGAGGGCGGCGACGGGGCCGCCGTCGACGCCATGCGCAAGCTGATCAACTCGATCCAGATGCGCGGCGTCGTTGTGATCGGCGAGGGCGAGAAGGACAACGCCCCGATGCTCTTCAACGGCGAGCAGGTTGGCGACGGCACCGGCCCGGAGGTCGACGTCGCGGTGGATCCGGTCGACGGCACCACGCTGATGAGCAAGGGCATGCCGAACGCGTTGGCGGTGCTCGCCGTCTCCGAGCGGGGTGCGATGTTCGACCCGAGCGCGGTCTTCTACATGGAGAAGCTCGCCGTCGGGCCGGCGTACGCCGACGTGGTGGACATCAACGCCGGGGTCGCCGAAAACCTGCGCCGGATCGCCAAGGTCAAGGGCACCGACGTCTCCGAGGTGACGGTCTGTGTGCTGGACCGCACCCGCCACGACGACCTGGTCACCCAGATCCGCCGGACCGGGGCGGGGATCCGGTTCATCTCGGACGGGGACATCGCCGGCTCCATCGCGGCAGCCCGGGGCGAGTCGGACGTCGACGTGCTGATGGGCATCGGCGGCACCCCCGAGGGCATCATCTCCGCCTGCGCGCTGAAGTGCATGGGCGGGGCGATGCAGGCCAAGCTCTGGCCGCGTGACGCCGAGGAGCGGGAGAAGGCGCTGGCCGCCGGGCACGACCTGGATCGCGTGCTGAGCACCGACGACCTGGTCACCGGGGACAACTGCTTCTTCGTGGCGACCGGCGTCACCTCCGGCGACCTGCTGCGCGGAGTTCGCTACCGGGCCGGCGGCGCGTACACCCAGTCGATCGTGATGCGCTCGAAGAGCGGGACCATCCGTGTGATCGACTCGTACCACCGGCTGGAGAAGCTGGCGCTCTACTCGGCCGTCGACTTCGACGGTCGGCCGCTGGCCGAGCAGGAGTGACCGCCACCGGCACTGCGACACCGCAGTCCCTCTCAGCCACCCGCCGGATCACCGGCGTCGCGCTGGCGTCGGTCTCCGGGGTCGCGGTGGCGGTGCAGTCTCGAATCAACGGCGAGCTGGGGGTACGCCTGGCCGACGGGTTCGCCGCCGCGGTGGTCTCGTTCGGCCTCGGCCTGCTGGTGCTGCTGGTGCTGGTGCCGGCCACCCCGGGCGGCGACGGGGTCTGGTCGCGCTGCGGGCCGCCCTCACGGCGGGCGCGCTGCGGCCGTGGCAGTGCCTGGGCGGAATGTGCGGGGCGTTCCTGGTGGCCACCCAGGGGCTCACCATCGGCTCGTTGGGCGTGGCGGTCTTCACCGTGGCGGTGGTCGCCGGCCAGACCGGCAGCAGCCTCGCCGTGGACCGGGCGGGGATCGGGCCGACGGGCCGGCAGCCGATCACCCGGCAGCGGCTGGCCGGTGCGGTGCTCACCGTGCTGGCCGTCGGCCTGGCGGTCGGCGACCGACTCGAGGACCCGGGCACGCTGGCGCTGGCCCTGCTGCCGCTGCTGGCCGGGGTGGGCATCGCCTGGCAGCAGGCGGTCAACGGCCGGGTCCGGGCGGCGGCCGACAGCGCGTTGACCGCCACACTGGTCAACTTCACCGTCGGCACGGTCACCCTGCTCGTCGCGTTCGCGATCGACCTCGCGGTACGCGGCTGGCCGACCGGCCAGCTGCCGACCGAGCCGTGGCTCTACCTGGGTGGCCCGATCGGCATCGTGTTCATCGCGATCGCCGCGGCGATCGTGCGCTTCACCGGTGTGCTGCTGCTCGGCCTGGCCACCATCGCCGGTCAGGTCGTGGGGGCCGTCCTGTTGGACCTGCTGCTGCCCACGGCGGCCTCGCACCTCGGCGTGGACACCCTGCTCGGGGCAGCGCTGACCATGGTGGCCGTGCTGATCGCCGCGCTCGCCCCGCCGTCCCGCCGCTGAGCCACTGGCAGGTCGGCGGCGGGGACGGGCGGGTTCAGCGGCGCAGAGCTGCGACGATCTCCGTGAGCGCGTCGTCCAGCGGGGTCGGCTCGACACCCAGGGCGGCGGTGGCGGCGGTCGAGTCCATCAGGAACGGCCGGTCGAACTGGTAGGCGGTCTCCCGCAGTTCCCGGACGAACGGATTGGCCAGGCCGCCCAGCCACAGCACCGGGTAGGGCATCCGGGTCAGCCGCGGCACGGGCACTCCGGCCAGCGCCGCCGCCCGGGTGGCCAGCTCACGCATCGGTGCGGCCGGCGCGCTGGGCACGTGCCAGGGCCGTCCCCACGCGCCTGCATCGGTCGCGGCGGCGACGAGGGTACGGGCGACGTCCGGAATGTACGTCCAGGTGTGCGGGGCGTCCCAGTCGACCGGCAGGAAGACCCGCTGCCCGGCGAGCACCCGGGGCAGCACCATCATCGCCAGCGAGGTGCCGCCCACACCGAGATAGTCGGAGCCCCGTACCTCGGTGACCCGAGCCCGACCGGCCCGGTGGGCGGCGAGAGCGTCGGCCCACATCTGGTTGCGTACCCGCCCCTTGGTGCCGGTCGCCGCCGGTGAGGTCTGCTCGGTCATCGGGCCGTCGACGGGTCCGTACCCGTAGAGGTTGCCGACCGTGGCGAGCACCGCGCCGGACCGCTCGGCGGCGGCGAGCAGCGCACCGGCCAGCGGCGGCCAGTCGATGGACCAGCGGTGGTACGCAGGGTTCGCGCAGTTGTACAGCGCCTGCGCGCCGTCGGTCAGCACGCTGAGCCGGTCGACGTCAGCGGCGTCGGCGGCGATCCGTTCGATGGACGGGTGCTCCGGCCCGGCACCCCGGCGACTGATCACCCGGACCCGCTCACCTCGTTCGGCGAGAAGGCGGGCGGTCGCGGTGCCGACCGGGCCGGTGCCGACGATCACGTGCAGTGCCATGGGGACTCCTTGGAAGCGGGGGTACGAATCAAGAGCGGCGCTCTCGGTTGCTCACCCAGCATGGCCTACCAACACGACTGCGTCAAGAGCAGTGCTCTCTTTTTTGATTGGCGCTCCGATCCGTGGCAGACTGGCCCCATGCCCGCTTCCTCGATCCGCGCCCGGGTCCGCGCCGAAATGCTCGACGAGATCAAGGTGGTCGCCCGCCAGCACCTCGCCACCGATGGCGCGAACCTCTCGCTGCGCGCGGTGGCCCGGGACATGGGCATGGTCTCGTCGGCCATCTACCGCTACTTCCCGAGCCGGGACGACCTGCTCACCGCGCTGATCATCGAGGCGTACAACGCACTCGGCGAAACGGTGGAGGCGGCTGCGGTCGCCGCCCCCGACCGGGTCGACCTCCGCGCCCGCTGGCAGGCGGCCTGCCGGGCGACCCGGGACTGGGCACTCGCCCACCCCGCCGAATACGCGCTGCTCTACGGCAGCCCGGTCCCCGGGTACGCCGCCCCGGACGACACCGTCGGCCCGGCCCAACGCCCCCCGCTGACCCTGGTCAGCCTGCTCCGCGAAGGGCTGGAGGCCGGCCTGCTCAGCCCGCCGCCCGCCGAAGAGCTGCCGACGCCGCTGCACGACGACCTGACCGAGCTGGCCGACGCGTTCTTTCCCGGCTTGCCCCCCGCCCTGCTGGCCCGGGGCATGGCCGGCTGGACCCAGCTCTTCGGGCTGATCAGCTTCGAGCTGTTCGGCCGGCTCAACCGGACCATCGAGCACCGGGACGCGTACTTCGACCACCAGGTCGGGCTGCTGGCCGACCTGATCGGCCTGCCCCAACCGCGCTGACCGGAGTGGACGTCGCCGGTCAGCCCGGCGGCACCGACGTCCACGGCGGCGGGTAGGACGGTTCGACGTGGACGCGAACCGGGTCCGGCAACCGGGCCACCCACCAGGCCAGCAGCAGGCCGGGCACGGCGGCCAACCCGGCCAGCAGCAACGCCACCCGACCTCGCTCCGGAGCGCCGTACAACCAGCCGGTCAACGGCAGGCCAACGAGAATCAGGGTGAGCAGGAACCCGCCGGCCACCCGGGCGGTCCACCGACGGGTCCCACCCGCGTACCACGCGGAGCCCAGCATGACGATCGCCGTCAGCGCACCCAGTGGCAGCACGGCCATCAACACCGCCAGCACCGTGCCGAGATCATCGCTGCGGGGCCAGACCGCCGCCAGGGCCACCACGACGAAGGACATCGACAGCGCACCGGCGAGGCCGGGCCAGAAGGGGCCGCCGCGGCGGCGGACGGTCAGGTGGGCGGCGACGACGGTAACCAGGAACCCGAGGGTGAGCGCCACCGCGACGACAAGCAGCACGTCGGTCTGCCGCTGACCCGGCCCGCCATCCTCCAGCGCCGGCAGACCCCTCCAGTACGTTCCCTGTGGACCCTCCTGCCCGAGGAAGCCGTCGCGCCGCCATTCGCCGTCCGGCAGGCGGCGCAGGAAGCCGTCCCGGCCGTTGGCGACCAGCACCCCGTGACCACCGTTGACGGTGGGATAGACGATCAGTTCGCGGGAGGCGAAGTGCCGTTGGATGTCACCCGGGTTCGGGAACCGGCGGGCCAGCTCCTCACGCCGCCCGTCCGACACCTCCCAGGCCGCCCGCCAGCTCACACCGGCGTCGTCGCTCTGCTCCACCCGCAGCTGACCCGCGACCACCCGGTAGCACCGCCGCGGCTCGGCCGGCACGCACGCCTGCCGGTGCGGATCGTCGAGGTCGGACAGTCGCGGCTGCTCGGCCTCCGTGGCGAGCCGCCAGGTGGTCGCGCCGTCGTCGCTGACCGCCCACTGCCCGTCCGCCGCACGCTGCGGCCAGGACGTGGCACCCGAGCCGACCGAGATCGCCGGACGGTCGTCGAGCAGGGAGACGCCGAGGGCGTACGGAAAGTAGGCCGGGCTGGTGGCGGTCACCGCGACCAGCGCCAGCGGCACCACCACCAGCAGCCGTACCAGCCGGGCCAGCCGGTATCGCACCGGCCGCTCACGGGCCCGCGTCCAGCTCCACCAGGCCAGCGCGAGCGCCGGCAGGGTGAGCAGGTCGGTGGGGTCGGCCCGGACCAGCGACGGCCCGGCCAGCGCGCTCCAGGCCGACGAGGCGACGTCGGCGGCGTACCCGCTGGATTTGACGACCGCGAACCCGGCGCCCACCGCGACCAGCCCGGCCAGCGCGGCGGCCCGGGCCGGCAGGCGCGGCACCAGGAGGGTCAGCAGCACCGCGACCAGTGGGGGCGCGAGCAGCAGGCCGGCGACGTCGCTGAGCTTGCCGGTCAGCAGGCCGGGGAAGGCCGGCTTCAGCAGGTGATCGTTGACCACCAGGACGAGCAGGGCGAGCAGCGTCGCCGGGTGGCAGAGCCAGGCCAGCGCCGTGGGTGCGCCGTCGTGCGGTGTCTCGGGACCGCTCATCCCATCAGGGTCGCGTCGGGGCGTCTCGGTCCGGCTACGGAGCGGTCTGCTTCCGATACCGGCGTTCAGCCGGCGTCGGAGGAGTGCCCGGGGAACAGGTGGGCGCTCGGGTCGATGGCCACCGCCGCGTTGTTCACCGCCGTCGCGGCCTCGCCGAAGCCCGTCGCGATCAGTCGGACCTTGCCCGGGTACTCGGTGATGTCACCGGCCGCGAAGACCCGGGGCAGGTTCGTCGCCATCGCGCTGTCCACCAGAATGTGCCGGCGGTCCAGCCGCAGCCCCCACTCGGCGAGCGGGCCCAGGTCGGCGGTGAAGCCGAGTGCGGCCACCACAGTGTCCACCGGCAGCGTCTCGGCCGCTCCGCCGCGCACGGTCACCTCGGCACCGGTCACCGTGCCGTCCCCCAACAGCCGGGTGACCTCGGCGTTGACCACCACCCGCACGGGCAGCGACAGCACCCGGGCGACCGTCGAGGCGTGCGCCCGGAACTTCTCGCGTCGGTGCACGAGGGTCACCGAGCGGGCCAGCGGTTGCAGCGTCAACGCCCAGTCGAAGGCCGAGTCGCCGCCCCCGACGATCAGCACGTCCCGGTCGGCCAGCTCGGCCGGCTCGGTGACGAAGTAGACGATCCCCGCCCCAGGAGCGCCGTCGGCGCAGGGCAGCGGCCGAGGGCTGAAGCTGCCCAGCCCGCCGGTGACCACGACCGCGCCGCAGGCCAGCTGCTCACCGCCGGCCAGGCCGAGCACCGGCCGGTCGTCGGCGTACGAGAGCTTCTCGGCCCGGGTGCCGAGCAGGTACTGCGGCCCGAACGGGGCGGCCTGGGCGACCAGGTTTGCCACCAGGTCGCGGCCCTTGACAGCGGGGAAGCCGGCCACGTCCAGGATCAGCTTCTCCGGGTACATCGCGGTGACCTGTCCACCGGGCTCCGGCAGCGCGTCGATCACCGCCACCGACAACCCTCGGAACCCGGCGTAGTACGCCGCGAAGAGGCCGGCCGGACCGGCCCCGATCACGGCGATGTCGACCTCGCGCATGGCGTACCGTCGCTTTCCGCTCACGGATCAACGCTTGCTGATCTCGACGGTAGGCGGGTGGCAGCGGTCGGGCAAGCACGTCCCAGGGGCGCGCCGAGGAACCGGTCAGGACAGGCTGAGGGTGGACCCGGAGTAGTCGGGACCACCGGCGACCGGCCGGCGACGGCGGAACAGGATCGCGGCCACCACCCCGCCCAGCAGCCCGAACAGGTGGCCCTGCCAGGAGATCCGCTCGTCGGTGGGAAGGATGCCGACCAGTTGCCAGCCGTAGAGCAGGCCGACCAGCAGGAAGACCGCGAAGTTCCACCAACTGCGCTCGAAGATGCCCCGCGTGAGCAGGATGCCCAGGTACCCGAAGATCACCCCGCTGGCGCCGACCACGACCGAGTTGGGCGAGCCGGTGAACCAGACGCCGAGCCCACTGACCAGGATGATGATCAGGGTCGACCAGAGGAACCGGCGGGCGCCGGCAGCGAGCACGAAGGTGCCCAGCAGGATCAGCGGGATGCTGTTGCTGTAGAGGTGGTCGAAGCCGTGGTGCAGGAACGGGGAGAAGAAGACCCCGTCCAGCCCGTCGATGCGCTTCGGGATGATGCCGGCGGTGGCGTCCAGGCCGAACGCCAGCCCCTGGTCGACGGCCTCGATGAGGAAGAGGAACGGGACCACCGCGCACATCGCGACGAAGGCCCGGCCGAGCGCCGCGTAGAACGCCTCGGTGCCGAACCGGTTGGGGTCGCCGCTTCCAGGGTGCAGGGTCACTCCACAACTGCTATCAGCAAAATGGCTCAGCCGCCACTCGCGTCCCGCCCTGGCGGGCCCGGTACGCGCGATGGCGGGGCGGGTGGTCGCCCACCCTGCCCCGCCATCGACACCGTCAGTAGTGGCCGTTGCTCTGGAAGTAGCCCCAGGCACCGCAGGGCGTGTCGTACCTGCCCTTGATGTAGCCCAGCCCCCACTTGATCTGGGTGGCCGGGTTCGTCCGCCAGTCGTCGGCGACGGTACCCATCTTGCTGCCCGGCAGGGCCTGCGGGATCCCGTACGCACCGGACGAGGAGTTGCTGGCCTTGTGGTTCCAGCCGCTCTCCTTGGTCCAGAGCTTCTCCAGGCACGGGAACTCGGCGATGCCGAAACCCGCCTCGATCATCATGGCGCAGCCGATCTTGCGGTTGCCGCTGAACTCGGCGCAGGACGCCGGGATCGGCCCGTCGTACGGCTTGGGGGCGGCGTTCTGGGCCTCCCGCTCGCGCTTGCGGGACGCCGCGGCTGCCTCGGCCTTACGGGCCCGCTCGGCGGCTTCCTTGGCGGCCTGCGCCGCCCGCAGCTTGGCCTGGTACTCGGCGGCCCGCTGCTTGGCGAACTTCACCTGGTGGGCGGACTGCCGCTCGCGCTGGTACGCGAAATCAGCGCGGTCGACCTCGAGGCCGACCTGCGCGGTCAGGCCCTGTTGCTGGGTTTCCCGGTCGTCGCCCAGGTAGAAGCCACCGGCAACGCCCACAGAGAGCAACGCGACAGCAGCCGTACGGGCGCCCAACCGGCTCCACAGCCGACTCACGAAGTGGTCCCTTCGTCGGGGGCAAGGACGCGGCGCGGCGTCAGGCCACAGGAGGGCCGTCAGCCGTACCGCGAGCGCCCCGACCGGTGCCGGTCGCGCCGACGCACCGACCTTCGCCGATGTCCGCCCATCTCGGGACGAACGATCACCAACGATGCCCGTGGTGCGTGGACGCTCGTGGGACACCATCGCGCACAGTGAGGCTGATGGGAAACCAACCGACCCGTTTGTGATCTGCGCCACACAAAAAATGCGGACAAAACCCTATATAAGCACCATCAGAGTGGGATGTCCTCCAACAGATCCGTCACCATCGCTGCGATCGGCGACCGCTCCGAACGGCTGAGCGTGACATGGGCGAAGAGCGGATGGCCCTTGAGCGCCTCGATGACCGCCGTCACGCCGTCATGCCGGCCAACCCGCAGATTGTCCCGCTGGGCCACGTCATGGGTGAGCACCACCCGCGAGCCCTGCCCGATCCGGGACAGCACGGTCAGCAGGACCCCGCGCTCCAGAGACTGGGCCTCGTCCACGATCACGAAGGCGTCGTGCAGGCTGCGCCCACGGATGTGGGTCAGCGGCAGCACCTCCAGGATGCCCCGCGAGGTGACCTCCTCCAGAACGTTCTCGTGCACCACCGCGCCGAGCGTGTCGAAGACCGCCTGGGCCCACGGCGACATCTTCTCCGACTCCGACCCGGGCAGGTAGCCCAACTCCTGGCCGCCGACGGCGTACAGCGGGCGGAACACGATCACCTTCTTGTGCCGACGGCGCTCCATCACCGCCTCCAGCCCGGCGCAGAGCGCCAACGCCGACTTGCCGGTGCCGGCCCGACCGCCCAGCGAGACGATCCCGATCGACTCGTCGAGCAGCAGGTCGAGGGCGACCCGCTGCTCGGCCGAGCGGCCGTGCAGCCCGAACGCCTCCCGATCACCCCGGACCAACCGCACCGACTTGTCCGGCAACACCCGGCCGAGCGCGGAACCGCGCGCCGAGTGCAGCACCAGGCCGGTGTGGCAGGGCAGCCCGGCCGCCTCGTCGATGTCGAGCGACTCACCGGCGTACAACCGACCGATCTGCTCCTCACCCAGCTCCAGCTCGGACATCCCGGTCCAGGTCGGATCGCTGGCCTGGCCGTGCCGGTACTCGTCAGCCCGCAGGCCCACCGAGGCGGCCTTGACCCGCAGCGGCATGTCCTTGCTGACCAGGGTGACCTCCCGCCCTTCGGCGGCGAGGTTGAGCGCCACGGAGAGGATGCGGGCGTCGTTGCTCTCGGTGCGGAACCCGGGCGGCAGTACGCCGTCGTCGGTGTGGTTCAGCTCCACCCGCAGCGTGCCGCCGACGTCGTTGGCAGGCACAGGCCGATCCAACCGACCGTGCTGGATCCGCAGCTCGTCGAGCATCCGCAGCGACTGTCGGGCGAACCAGCCCAGCTCCGGATGGTGCCGCTTGCCCTCCAACTCGGTGATGACCACCAGTGGCAGCACCACCTCGTGCTCGGCGAACCGGTGGAATGCCGCCGGATCGGAGAGCAGCACGGACGTGTCCAGGACGAACGCCTGGCCGGCTGGTCGCGGCTCCTTGGGATCGGCCGGCGCGGCGGCCGCCGTACGGCGGCTCCGGGTGGCGCGGCGGGTCGTGGCAGTCGCGGCCGGGGTCTGGTCGGCACCGGCGGTGGTACGGCGAGTCGTCACAGGCCTGCTCCGACGGATGGGCACCCGGCCACCCGTGTTCCGCCTCGTCCGGTGCCCGGAGACACGGGGTCGGATGCGGGCCCCGTGCGCGAGGTCGCAGGTCCGGGCGGGCCGGTTGGCTCGGGAGAACCCCGTGCCATGCCTAGACGCTAGCGGCGGCGGACCGTCCCGGCTAGAGGGCGATCGTGGATCTCCGGGGACGGCCGTGCGAACAGCCCGCCGACCGGGGCGCTGGCCGGCCGGGAGAAGTACGGCCGGGATTGGCGCGGCGAAGCCGGCCGGGATGCATGCCCCCTGCGCGCATCCCGGCCGGCGGGGCCACCGTCACCGGTCTGACGTGGCCCCGACGGTGCGTGTCCGCCGCGGACGACGCACCGCGCTCGTGGTGGCGGTCGGCGGGTCCGCGCTTGACGGCCCGCCGACCGACCTCAGCCGGTCCGTCGGACGAGCGTGCCGGTCGGGTGCCGCCCGGTGATCGGGGCGGCCGGCGCGGTGAACGACGAGCCGGTGTAGGTGGTGCCGGGGCCCACGACAGTGCCGGCCCGGGCGACGGTGCCGGGGCCCGCGCCACTGCCGGCGCGGGCAACGGTGCCGGCGGACCGGACGGCGCCCGTTGGAGAGACCGACAGGGCGGAGGCGATCGCGGCCTGGGCGTCGCGGCGGCGCCGGTTCCAGGCACCCCGGTCGCCGTCGAAGTAGCCCTGCCGGTAGCCGAAGCGGTAGCCGATGCGGTAGCTGAGCTGCCCATGCAGCCGGCCGGCCGCGTAGCTGGTCGCACCGAGCACCAGGACGAGGAAGACCGCGAGGAATGGGCTCATCGGGCGGCTCCGGCCGGCCCCGGACGTCGGGTCATCGCTCCTCCGGCTCGACGGTGGTGGGATCCGCGACCAGCAGCCGGTCCAGGTCGTCGGTGCTGACCTCCTCGACCAGCTCGACGCTCATCCGGCAGCCGTCCAAGACGACCTCGGCGACCGAGGAGCGGCGGATCTCGCCGCCCGCGTCATAGACCCGGACGCTCAGCTCGGGGCAACCGAGATGGGTACGCCAGGAGTTCCACTCGTCGCGGTCGCCGACGCTCAGCGACAGGTAGCGGCAGCCTCGGGCGAGGTAGAGGCGCCAGGGGGCGCTCAGCCCTGCGGCTACTCCCTCGGCGATCAGCCCGAAGGCCTGGGCTCGGGTGGCGAGCTCGGTCACCGCACCTCCCAGGCACCGGAGGCGTGACGCATGTGAGCACCAGTCGTCTCATGCACGAGACACACCGTAGATTGTCCCATGAGCGTGACAGTATCAGCTTTTCGGGCGTTTACCGCCACCACTAGGAGCATCTATTCTGCCCGGGTGAGACCCCTCAAGAGCGGCGCTGGATCGTTTACCAGAAATCCGAAGCATCCGTCACGTTCGCGTGACAGCAGCGTGCCAGAGCACGCGCCCACAGCCGGGTGGCCGTACCGTCACGGGGTGACCGAGACGGCCAACGCGCGGAAGATCGCCTTCGCCACCTTCGTCCGGCGTGCGCTCGACGAGGCGCGGGCGACCCGGGCCTGGAGCGGCACCGAGGTGTCCCGGCGCACCGGCGTCTCCCGGCAGACCATCAACCGGTGGGTCCGGGGCGACTGGGCCAGTGATCCGGAGGCCGAACGGGTGGTCGCCTTCTGTGAGGGCCTCGGGCTGAATCCGGCCGCCGCCTTCGCCGCGCTCGGCTGGGACCGCACCGCCGCCGGCCCTCGCGCCGGCCAACCGGCACCTCCGATGGACCCGGACGTGGAGGCGTTGCTGCGCCGGCTGGTTGATCCGAACGTGTCGGACGCGGAGAAGTTCCACATCCGCGAAACCATCCGTTATCTCGCATACCGACCAACGTTGCCGACCGATGTCCGAAAAAGAGGGAATCAAGCAGGGTAGTTCCTCAGATGGCGAAAGAACGCCTGGTCGGGTTCATTCGTTTGCCTCCGGGGCCGGAACGGGCACGCTAGCGTCCCTATTCGTACTGCTTGGGCTCGTCATCGGCGGGGGGACGGGACAAGGCCGAACCCAGCCCTGCGGGACAAAAGGAGGGGTCTGTCCATGACCCTGAAGTGGTTGGCAGTCGTGGTCGCCACGGTGTCGATGACACTGTGGCTGACCGGCAACGTGGTGACCCTCGCGGTCAACGGCGGGCAGCTTCCAATGCTCGTCAACCTCCTCGCGCTCACCAGCGCCGGCACCGCGGTCATCCTGGCCGTCGTCGCCGAGCTGCACGAGCGGCTGAACGACCGGATCAGCGCACTCACCGAGTTCCTGGTCGCACGGCTCAATGAGATCGAGAACCACACCGGTGATCGCAACACCGGGTTCGTGGAGGGATATCTGCTGAGCCACGGCCAGGATGCTGCGGTGGTGCCGTTCGGCCGCCGCGGACGAGGGGCCGCCGAACGCTGACCACGCGCCGCCGAACGGGTCCGCTCGGCCAGGAATGAGCCCCGATCGCCGGGGTACGCTGACGCGCGTGCCGCCGTTGAATCTGGGCAATCAGCAGCCGAGGACCCCGTTGAACGCCGACCAGGCCTGGCGAACCACCGCCGGCCGGGCCGGGGGGACCGTGCTCTTCTTCGACTTCGACGGCACGCTCGCGCCCGTCGACGACGATCCGACCGCGGTACGCCCCGCTCCCAAGGCGCTGGCCGCCATCGAGGCGCTGGCCCTGGTGGTACAGCGGGTCGCGATCGTCTCCGCCCGACCGGTCGAGTTCCTCCGGGACCAACTCGGTGGGCTCGCCGGCGTGGATCTCTACGGCCTCTACGGGCTGGAGCACAGCCACTCCGGCGGCGAGACCGTCACGGAACCGGCCGCGCTGCCCTGGGTGCCGACCATGGCGGAGCTGGCCGACCTGGCTCGGGCGGAGCTGCCGCCGGGCACGCTGGTCGAATACAAGCGGCTCTCCGTCGCGCTGCACTGGCGTACCGCGCCGCAGCTCGGTCCGACCGTGCAGCAGTGGGGGCAGGCGCAGGCCGACCGACTGGGGCTGCGGGTGCAGGCCGGGCGGATGGTGCTGGAGCTCAAGCCGCCCGTCGACCGGGACAAGGGCATGGTCATCGGCGAGGTGGTCCGGGATGCCACCGGCGCCTGGTACTTCGGCGACGACGTCTCGGACATCAAGGCGTTCGCCGCGCTGCGCGCCCGGGCCGCCGCCGACCCGGACTTCTTCGGCGTCTGCGTCGCGGTGGCCAACCCGGAGACCGGCCATGAGGTGGCCAATGCCGCCGACCTGACCATCGAGTCCCCGGCCGCTCTGGGTGACTTCCTCACCCGAGCGCTGACCCACCTGCCCTGAGCGGGCCGGGCGTCTGAGTGGCGCTGCCCGCTCAGACGCCGTAGCGGCGTTGCCGGGTGGCGTACGAGCGGAGTGCGCGCAGGAAGTCGATATGCCGGAAATCCGGCCAGTTGAGCTCGCAGAAGTAGAACTCCGAGTGCGCGGACTGCCAGAGCATGAAGCCGGACAGGCGCTGCTCGCCACTGGTGCGGATGACCAGGTCGGGGTCGGGCTGGCCGCGGGTGTAGAGGTGCTCGCTGATGTGCTCGACGTCCAGCACCTCGGCCAACTCCTCGATGGTGCCGCCGGAGGCGGCGTGCTCCAGCAGCAGCGAGCGGACCGCGTCAGTGATCTCCCGTCGGCCGCCGTAGCCCACCGCGATGTTGACCTCCGCGCCGCCGCTGCGCTCCCGGGTGCGCTCCTCGGCGCCCTTGAGCGCCGCCGCGGTCTGCGCGGGCAGCAGGTCGAGCGCGCCGACGATGCGCAGCCGCCAGGGGTTGCCCTCCTCGGCCAACTCCACCACCAGATCCTCGATGATCTTCAGCAGCGGGTCCAGCTCGCGGGCCGGCCGGCGCAGGTTGTCCGTGGCCAGCAGGTAGAGCGTGACGTGCCCGATGCCGGCCTGGTCGCACCAGCCGAGGACGTGTTTGATCTTCGCGGCGCCGACCCGATGCCCGTCGTTCGGGTCGACGAAGCCCATCTCCCTCGCCCACCGGCGGTTGCCGTCGCACATCACCCCGACGTGTCGGGGCACCGGCTTACCCGCGAGCTTCGCCGTGAGCCGGCGCTCGTACACGGAGTAGATAAGGTTCCGCAGCGTCATCACCTAGCAGCGTAGCGACCCGCGGGGCGGATCATCGCCTCGGAGGCCCATCCCCGCCTGGCAGCGCGATGCCGATCATGGCCAGGGTGCGGGCGGTGAGCCGCCCGTCGCCGAGTCCCAGCTCCACCACATCGTCGAACACCCGGTCGTCCCGACGGGCCGCCCGGACCGCCGCGTCGACCACTCGCCGGCGTCGCGCCAGCCAGGCTGCCACCGAGCTGTGCCGCAGGTGGGTGCCGAGGCGGCGGCGCAGTCCGTCGGCGTAGCGACGGGCGGCACCCTCGGGTGCGTGAGCCGCCGCCGCCCCGGCCAGCGCGCCGGAGAGCAGCGCGTAGAAGATGCCCTCCCCGGTGAACGGGTTGATCAGCGACAACGCGTCGCCGACCAGCAGAGTGCGGCCCTGCCCCGGTGCGGGCCGATGGGTGGACAGCGGCAGGTGGTGGGCGCGCAGCGCGGTCACCGTCCCGAGGTCGGTGCCGGGCAGCAGCGCGGCCAGCCGATCCAGCAGGTACGCCCGGCTCAGCGGCTCACCGCGCAGCACCTCCCCGTACCCGACGTTCGCCCGCCCGTCGCCGATCGGAAACGACCAGGCGTACGCCGGCCAGCGCGCCTGCGACGTGACGATGACCTGCTCGGACGGGCCGGGCAGCGCCGGCGCGTACCCCCGGATGGCCAGCGCCAGGTGCCGGTCGGGGTTCACCGGGTGACCGAGTGCCCGGCGCACCACCGACCCGGCACCGTCCGCGCCCACCACCACCCGGCCGGACAGCTCCCCGTCGAGCACCACCCGGTCGGCACGCGGCTCGACCTGGCGGACGGTGTGCCGGCGCAGCTGCGCGCCGGCAGCCACCGCGGCCGCCACCAGCCGCGCGTCGAAGACCTGCCGGGGCACGGTGTACGCCGGCCGGGGCAGCGCCCGGGCCACCGCGCCACCGCCCGGGGCGATCATGCGCAGCGCGGGCAGCGGGGCGTATCCCGCCACCGCCTCGGTCACGCCCAGTTCGGCGAGCACGTCCACCGAGTGCGCGGCGATCCCGTCGCCGCACGCCTTGTCCCGGGGAAAGTCGGCCCGGTCCAGCAGCAGCACACTGGCACCCGCCCGGCGGGCCGTCAGCGCGGCGGCCGCCCCGGCCGGCCCCGCTCCCACCACCACCACATCGAACTCGTCGCTCACCGCGCGCCTCCCTCCCGCCAACGCGGCCCGGCCCTTCCCGCCCCGCCCCGCCCGGCGAGCCGCCTGCGCCGCTCGACGCCGGCCGCTGTGACCGACGCCACCCGCCATCCTGCCCCCTGCCCGCTCGCGTCGACCGGTCCTCAACGGCCCGGCCGGGCCGAAATCCCCATCCCCAATCCCCAATCCCCAATCCCCAATCGCCGCCGCCTACGCCCCGCCCGGCCCCTGCCCCCGCTTGGGTGCCAGGCTGGCCGTGACCAGTCGTGCCCGGGCTTCCGTTGAATCCCCGTCGGTCAGGGCCACCTGTCCAGGCCCCTGTCGAGCTGCCCCAGATATGGGGCACCGGGACCCAGACGCGCGGGCGCGGGCGCGGGCGCAGGCCAGCCGGTCCATGTGTGGGGCAGCTCGATAGGTCCCACCCGCACGCACACGCCAGCCGGTCCATATCTGGGGCAGCTCGACAGCGACCACCGCACGCACGCCAACCCGGTCCAAATCTGGGGCACCTCGACAGGACCCACCCGCGTGCACACGCCAGCCCGGTCCAAATCTGGAGCAGCTCGACAGGACCCACACACACACGCCAACCCGGTCCAAATCTGGAGCAGCTCGACAGGACCCACCCACACACACGCCAGCCCGATCCAAATCTGGGGCAGCTCGATAGGCCCACACACAGGCGGTGGTCCTCGCCGCGACCGCCGCCGACACCGCACGCCATCGTCTCTGAGGCAGAGACAGGACCACCCGCGCGCGTAGGCCAGCCCGCCTTATCGGAGGCCCGCCGACAGGTGAGTACGCCAGGTGGAAGGGGTCCAGCCGCATTCGCCGCGCCGCGCACCTGCCAGACCGAAGCGGTACAGCCCAGGACTGCGGGGCATCGACCGGGGGCCGGCTCGCCGGCCACGTGAGGCCGGATTCAGGCCGGGTTCAGGCTGGGACGGCGGCGTCGGCGGCGTCGGCGGCGCGAGGCGCTCGCCAGAGTCCGTGCAGCGTCAGCGCGGCGGCGGCGAGCAGCGGGCCGCCGTCCCGGACCAGGCCGTCCACCCCCAGCAGCCACCAGCACAGCGGCAGGTCGACGGCGAGCACAGCCACCGTGACGACGACCAGCAGCCCGCGAGCCCAGTCCTTGCCGCGCATCAGGAACGCGGTGCAGAACAGCACCGCGTAGCTGGCCGCGATGCCGGCACCGAACCAGAACAGCACGGCCGGCACCGCGGCCAGCCGACCGTCCAGGATGGATCCGCCGGCCACCAACGCTGGCACCAGCATCAGCGGGCTGTAGGTGAACGCCGCGACCCGGCTGGTCAGCAGCCAGGCGCTGGCCTGTCGCCGACGCGGCGGGGTCTCCCGCCAGGAGATGCCGGCTCGGTCGATGACCAGCCGGGGCCGGTGCCGGACGAGGTGACCGGCCAGCGCCGGCGAGCGGTAGAGCAGCCAGACCACCGCCGCACAGAGCGCGGTGAGCGCGGCGAAGCCGAGCAATCCGGGCAGCGGAGGCACCCCCTGCCGGGGCACGATCAACCGGCCGACGGCGAAGATCGTGGTGACGGCGAGGATCAGCCCGAACGGGCGGGCCACGGTCCGGCCCCGGCGGACGTGCCCGATCAGCAACAGGAAGCCGAACGAGCGCAGCATGGCCCAGCCGGTCCGCACCGCCAGCCCGAAGCCCTGCTCCGGGGCGTACCACCAGTTGAGCAGCTCGACCACGACGGTGGCCGCCGCGGTCGTCGCGAGCAGGATGGTGAGCACCCGGACGGCGGACGGCCGCCGGACCTCGGTCTCGGCGGCCGTCCTCATGGGATCTGATGATGCCCGCGACGGGCGATCTTCACACCTACCGTTGCGGCTGCGTGGCGTCCAGGCGGGCCCGCAGCGCGTCCAGCTCGGCCCAGAGCACGCCTGGCAGCTTGTCACCGAACTTCTCGAACCACTCGGTGACAAGCGGCAACTCGTTGCGCCACTCATCCGGGTCGACCTTCAGCGCGATCCGGACGTCCTCCGGGGTCATGTCCAGACCCTCGACGTCCAGTGCGTCCGGGGCCGGGACCATGCCGATCGGCGTCTCCACCGCATCGGCCCGGCCCTCGATCCGCTCGACGACCCACTTGAGCACCCGGGAGTTCTCGCCGAAGCCCGGCCAGAGGAACGAGCCCTCCGGGTCCTTGCGGAACCAGTTGACGTAGTAGATCTTGGGCAGCTTGGCCTCGTCGCCGTCGGTGCCCTTGCCCATCTCGATCCAGTGCCGGAAGTAGTCACCGGCGTTGTAGCCGATGAACGGCAGCATGGCCATCGGGTCGCGGCGGACCACGCCGACCGCGCCGGACGCGGCGGCGGTGGTCTCCGAGGAGAGCGTCGCCCCCATGTAGACGCCGTGCACCCAGTCGCGCGCCTCGGTCACCAGCGGGATGGTGTCCTTGCGACGGCCGCCGAAGAGGATCGCGTCGATCGGCACGCCGTTCGGGTCGTAGTAGTCGTCTGCCAGGATCGGGCACTGGGTGATCGGGGTGCAGAACCGGCTGTTCGCGTGCGAGGAGAGGCCGTCGCTCTCCGGCGTCCAGTCGTTGCCCTTCCAGTCGATCAGGTGCGCCGGGGGCTCTCCCATGCCCTCCCACCAGATGTCCCCATCGTCGGTGAGGCCGACGTTGGTGAAGATGGAGTTGCCCCGGTCCAGCGTCCGCATCGCGTTGGCGTTGGTCTTCCAGTCGGTGCCCGGCGCGACGCCGAAGAGGCCGTACTCCGGGTTGACCGCGTACAGCCGGCCGTCCTCACCGAACCGCATCCAGGCGATGTCGTCGCCGATGGTCTCGACCTTCCAACCGGGGATGGTCGGCTCCACCATGGCCAGGTTGGTCTTGCCGCAGGCGGAGGGGAACGCGCCCGCGATGTGGTAGACCTTGCCCTCCGGCGAGGTGATCTTGAGGATCAGCATGTGCTCGGCGAGCCAGCCCTCGTCGCGCCCCATCACGCTGGCGATCCGCAGCGAGTAGCACTTCTTGCCGAGCAGCGAGTTGCCGCCGTAGCCGGAGCCGTACGACCAGATCTCGCGGCTCTCCGGGAAGTGCGAGATGTACTTCGTCTCGTTGCACGGCCACGCGACGTCCTGCTGGCCTGGGGCGAGCGGGGCGCCGATCGAGTGCAGCGCGTGCACGAAGTCCGCGTCGTCACCCATCGCCTCAAGGACCCTGGCGCCCATCCGGGTCATGATGCGCATCGAGGCGACCACGTACGGGCTGTCGGTGATCTCGACGCCGAACATCGGGCTCTCGGCCTCGACCGGGCCCATGACGAACGGGATGACGTACATGGTGCGCCCGCGCATCGAGCCGCGGTACAGGTCGGTCATCGTCCGCTTCATCTCGGCCGGCGCCATCCAGTTGTTGGTGGGGCCGGCGTCCGCCTCGTCGACGGAGCAGATGAAGGTGCGTTCCTCGACCCGGGCGACGTCCGTCGGGTCGGTACGCGCGTAGAACGAGTTGGGCTTCTTCTCCGGGTTCAACCGGATCAGGGTCCCGGCCTCGACCAGTTCGTCGGTGAGGCGGCGCCACTCCTCGTCGGACCCGTCCACCCAGACGACGCGGTCGGGGGTGGTCAGTTCCGCGACCTCACGGACCCAGGCGAGTAGTTTCGGATGGGACGTCGGGGCCTGATCGATACCCCGCACAACAGCCGGAGCAACCATGACACATCTCCTTGTGGTCGACGCTGACCGATCTATGGGATGCACGAGTCTCAGCGGCGCGATGCGTCGCCTTCGTGGAAACCTGGGATTGGCCTCAGCGTAAACCGGGCAGCCTTCCGAGTCAGTGGGACAGGTTGTGAAGAACTGCACAAGGTACGGCCACGCTGCGGCATCACGATCTGATACCCGCTTTCCTGCGCAGTTTCACGCAAATCTTGTTGTGCACCCCGGTCGACGCGAGTCGCGGTCCGGCCGTGGACCGGTCCCGCCGACCGGTTGGTTGATTCCCGTTCCGTGGCGCGTCAGTCCTCCGGATTGGTTACGCTGCGTTCAACAGCGGCGCACCCGACGGAGGGTCGGAACCAGTGACGACGCCTGCTCGCCGTTGCTACCCCGCTGACTGGTCAACAGCCGGTAGGCTCGGCCCGTGGCCGCCACAATGACCGGGGAGCAACCGGGTCCCCGGCAGACCAGACCGGGTCTGGTCCGGGCACTGCTCGACCGTTTCGGTCACCTCGTCCGCGAGTTGAGCAAGTTCGCCACGGTGGGCGGCATCGCCTTCCTCCTCGACTTCGCGCTCTTCAACTACCTGACGACCGCGCGCGGCATGGAGCAGGTGACGGCGAAGACGATCTCCACCGTGATCGCGGCCTCCGTCGCCTTCCTCGGCAACCGGTTCTGGACCTGGCGGCACCGCCAGCGCAACAACCCGGCCCGGGAGTACGCGCTGTTCTTCTTCTTCAACGCCGTCGGCCTCGGCATCGCGGTGGCCTGCCTCGCGATCAGCCGGTACGGACTGGGCAGCATCTGGCCGGCTGTGTTCCAGACGCGGCTGGCCGACAACGTCGCCAGCTTCGTCGTCGGCACGGGCCTCGGCACGCTGTTCCGATTCTGGTCCTACCGGCGGTTCGTCTTCGTCGAAGCGGGAACGCGGCCCGTTCCGCAGGTGAAGCACGACCGTGACCACGGGGCGTGACCTGCCGCCCACTCGTTCGGCCGGTGATCGCCGGCTTCACCGACTGACCTAAGGTGTTTCGCATGCGTCTTGTCCGTCTGCTGCCTGAGCGCTGGCAGAAGTTCATCCACGAGGCGCTCAAATTCGGCATCGTCGGCGGCATCAACACCGTCATCAATTACGCGGTGTTCAATGCACTTGCACTCACCGTCTTTGCCGACGGTCAGTTGAAGGCCACCGTGATCGCGACCATCGTCGCCACGATCACGTCGTATCTAATGAATCGCCATTGGACGTACCGGGATCGCCCGAAATCGGCGCTCCGGCGGGAGTACGTCCTGTTTTTCCTTTTCAACGCGACCGGCCTGATCATCGAACTGGGTGTGCTGGCCGCGGCCAAGTACGGGCTCGGCGTGAACAGCCTGCTGGCGCTGAACGTGGCCAAGACGGGCGGCGTCCTGCTGGCCACGCTGTTCCGGTTCTGGTCGTACCGGACCTTCGTCTTCCAGCCCATCGAACCAGCCGAGGCCGAGGCGAAGGCCGAGCCCACCTGGCACAGCATTCCGCGTGACGAGTGGGACAACGTGGCCGAGATGGACCCGGTCGCCGAGCTGGCCGAATCCGTCTCCGAGCTGGAGGAGGCGCATTCCGATGAGCGCCCGGCCCCGACACCCAGCCCGAACGGCGCTCCCTCTCAGGGGCGGCCCACGCCGCTGACCGCCGGCCTCACCGCCGACCTGGACGCGGAACTCGCTGCGGAGCTGCACGTCGGCACCCGGCGCACGCCCCGCCGGTGACCGCGCCCACCGCGCGCTCCGGCACCGGAGCCCCCGCCGAGCTGTTCTTCGAGGATCTCGTGCCAGGTCTCACCGTCGACCTGGGCGTGGTCACCGTGGACGGCGACGAGATGGTCGCCTTCGCCCGCCGCTTCGACCCGCAGTGGTACCACGTCGACCCGGAGCTGGCCGGGGCGAGCCGGCACGGCGGGCTGATCGCCAGCGGCTTCTACACGGTCAGCCTGTTCATGCGGGCGTACGTCGACCACCTGCTGTCCCGGGCGGCGGCGGACGCCTCCCCCGGTCTGGAGGAGTTGCGCTGGCTCGCCCCGGTACGTGCCGGGGACCGACTCGCCGTCCGGGTCGACGTGATGGGCGCCCGGCCGTCCACCGCCCGCCCCGGCCTCGGCACCGCCAGCCTCACCGGCACCATGCTCCGCCTCGGCCCGGACGACCGGCCCGAACAGGAGGTGCTGCGGACCCGCTTCCGCGGCTGGTTCGCCCTACGCCCGACCGAGCCCGCACCGGAGAACATCCCGCCCGAGACGGGCGGCCCGGCCGAAACTGGCGCCCTGACCGAGAGAAAGCCGACGGACTGACCCGCCCCGGCCCGTCGGCCGGGGCGGTCGTGCGTCGGGGTCAGCTCGTGGTGTCGCGGAGCGGCTTGCCCTCGCGCATGTCGGAGAGGATGTCGCGCATCTCCCCATCGCCCAGCGAGTGCTTGTCGTGCTGCGCCTCGACCAGTTCGTACAGCTTGGTCTGCACCCGGCCGACACCCGGGACGTCGGCGAGCACCGACTGGCCCCGCTCTCCGGCGGACTCGATGGTGAGCGTGCCGCAGCCGAGCACCCGCTCAAGGAAACGCTGGTTCATCGAGTGGTCGTTGATCCGGGTGAGCGGGATGTCCCGCCGGTCCCGGGAGAAGACACCCTGCTGGAGCAGCACCCGCTCGTCGGTGAACAGATAGTGCGTGGTGCGCCAGACCAGGAACGGCCACAGCCCGAGCCAGAGTGCCGCGACCAGGGCGATCACCCCGATCACGGCCAGCGCGATCGACCCACCGCCGCTCGAGGGGAGCAGCAGCACGCCGGCCACCACCGCGGCGATGGCGAGCACCAGCACCGCGATCGGCCGGATCAACGCCTTCCAGTGCGGGTGTAGGTGCAGCACGACATGCTCGTCCTCGGTGAGCACGTCTTCGGGGAACGCCACGGCAAACCTCCAACGCAGAAATGACGCGCTGACCGTAAACCCCCCACCCCTGTACACAACATCCGCCACGTGGCCCCCATCCCACTCTTCGCGATCTTGCGCCCTCGATCACCGCTACGCGGCTCTCGCCCGTTCTGCCGGAAAGCACCTGCAAGATCGCGAAACGGTGTGGTGCGGGTCAGCGGAGGTGGAGGACGTCGCCTGCGGCCAGGACGCGGTCGCCGGCGGGGGTGGTGATGAGGAGTTGGCCGTCGGCGTCGATGCCGGTGGCGGTGCCGGTCACGTCGTCGCCGTTGGGTAGGAGGACCCGCACCTCGCGGCCGACCGTGGCGCAGGCCGCCAGGTAGGCGTCACGCAGGCCGCTGGCCACGGCGTCTCCGCCAGCGGCACGCCAGCGGTCGTACCAGTCGGCCACCGCCCGCAGCAGCGCCCGGAGCAGCGGGTCCCGGTCGGTGGCCGCCGCACCGGCCAGTTGCAGCGAGGTGGCCGGCAGCCCGGTCGGGTTCACCGGCAGCTCGTCGGCGCGCAGCGTCACGTTGAGCCCGATGCCGAGCACGATGGCTGGCGGCTGGGCCGGTGCGCGCCCGGGAATCCCCTCGGCCAGCACGCCGGCGCACTTGGCACCACCGATCAGCAGGTCGTTGGGCCACTTCAGGTTGGCCTCCAGCTCGGCCAGCCGGGCCACCGCCTCGACCAGCGCGACGCCGGCCAGGAGCGGCAGCCAGCCGTACCCCGTCGGTGGCGCCGCCGGCCAGCCGCGGTCCGGCACGGCCTCGCCGGGCCGCAGCAGCACGCTGGTGGCGATCCCGGCCCGCGGCGGCGACTGCCAGACCCGGCCGCGCCGGCCCCGCCCGGCGGTCTGCCGCTCGGCGACCACGACCAGACCCTCCGGCTCGCCGGCCCGCGCCGCCTCGGCCACATCGGCGTTGGTGGAGCCGGTCTCGGCGCGCAGCTCCAGCCGGGCCCACGGGCCGTGCGGCGCGACCAGCGCGCGCCGCAGCCGGGTCACCGACAGCGGCGGGCGGTCCAGATCGGTGTACGGGGAGCCCGGCATTCCGCCAGCCTACGGCGGTGGCCGGACCGGCATTGAGGCGTACTGCACAGCCGCGTCGGCCTGAACCATCGTTATATTCCCTGGGTGACTACCGAGACCGGGACCAACATCCACAGCACCGCGGGCAAGCTGGCGGACCTGGAGCGCCGGGTCGACGAGGCGGTGCACGCCGGATCGGCGCGTGCGGTCGAGAAGCAGCACGCGCGGGGTAAGAAGACCGCCCGTGAGCGGATCGAGATGCTGCTCGACGAGGGCTCCTTCGTCGAGCTGGACGAGCTGGCCCGGCACCGGTCCACAGCCTTCGGGCTGGAGAAGAACCGCCCGTACGGCGATGGCGTGGTCACCGGCTACGGCACGGTGGACGGCCGACAGGTCTGCGTCTTCGCCCAGGACTTCACGGTCTTCGGTGGCTCACTCGGCGAGGTCTTCGGCGAGAAGATCGTCAAGGTGATGGACCTGGCCATGAAGATCGGCTGCCCGGTGGTCGGCATCAACGACTCCGGCGGGGCGCGCATCCAGGAGGGCGTGGTCTCCCTCGGCCTCTACGGCGAGATCTTCTTCCGCAATGTCCGGGCCTCCGGGGTCATCCCGCAGATCTCGCTGGTGATGGGGCCCTGCGCCGGCGGCGCGGTCTACTCCCCCGCGGTCACCGACTTCACCGTGATGGTCGACCAGACCTCGCACATGTTCATCACCGGCCCGGACGTGATCAAGACGGTGACCGGCGAGGACGTCGGCATGGAGGAGCTGGGCGGAGCCCGCACGCACAACTCGCGCAGCGGCAACGCGCACTACCTCGCCAGCGACGAGGAGGACGCGGTCGACTACGTCAAGGCGCTGCTGTCGTACCTGCCGTCGAACAACCTCGACGAGCCGGTGGTCCTCGAGGCCCCTGCCGACCTGGAGATCAGCGACGACGACCGCGAACTGGACACGCTGATCCCGGACTCGGCCAACCAGCCGTACGACATCCACCGGGTGATCGAGCACGTCCTCGACGACGGGGAGTTCCTCGAGGTCCAGCCGCTCTACGCGCAGAACATCGTGGTCGGCTACGGCCGGGTCGAGGGACGACCGGTCGGCGTGGTGGCCAACCAGCCGATGCACTTCGCCGGCACGCTGGACATCGCCGCCTCCGAGAAGGCCGCCCGGTTCGTCCGCACCTGCGACGCGTTCAACATCCCGGTGCTGACCTTCGTGGACGTGCCCGGCTTCCTGCCCGGCACCGGCCAGGAGTGGGACGGCATCATCCGCCGGGGCGCCAAGCTCATCTACGCGTACGCCGAGGCGACCGTCCCCAAGGTCACCGTGATCACCCGCAAGGCGTACGGCGGGGCGTACGACGTGATGGGCTCCAAGCACCTCGGCGCGGACCTGAACTTCGCCTGGCCGACGGCGCAGATCGCGGTGATGGGCGCGCAGGGCGCGGTGAACATCCTCTACCGCTCCGAGCTGGCCGGTGCCGAGGACCCGGCTGCGGTCCGGGCCGAGAAGATCGCCGAGTACGAGGACACCCTGGCCAACCCGTACGTGGCGGCCGAGCGTGGGTACATCGACTCGGTCATCCCGCCGCACGAGACGCGCACCCAGATCGTCCGGGCGCTACGCGTCCTGCGCACCAAGCGCGAGACCCTGCCCCCGAAGAAGCACGGCAACATCCCCCTCTGAGCGCGACGCGCGCGGATCAAGAACCGGCGTCAGCACGACGGGTTGGCGGCGAGGCACATACGGCGGGCGGCCGTCTCGGCGAGGCGGCTCAGCTCCGGCTCGGTGCCGTCCTCGCCAAGGGCGAGCACCGCGATCAGGTCGCCCACCTGCACCACCGCGATGCTGGTCGACCGGGGTCCACCCCCGATGGCCTTGCCGGTCTTCTGATCGCGGGGCTGCGAGACGGTGTGACGCAGCAGGGCTGCTCCGTCGCCCGCGAAGCCTCGCTGGACCACCGCCCAGCGGTGCACCGCCTCGCCGGTACCCGTGCTTCCGGCCACCTCGTAGGGCCCGACGCTGCGCCATTCGGCGCAGGGTGCCACCCGCCGGTCGAGGTCGCCGAAGAACGACTCCGCCGCATCCGGCGTCACCCGGTACAGGTCCTGGCTGAGCAGCACATCGGTGGGGGTGAGGGCGGCACCATCAGGGCCTTCCCGCAGCAGGGTCTGCGATCGTGACCAGCGGGACGTTTCCCAGACGGGTGTCATCCCCCGGCTCTGCCGGCAGTAACCCAGCATGTCCTCGATGAGGACCGGCTCCCCCAGCCCCGACTGGCTGAGCTGCACCTGCGCCGGCTGGGCCAGATCGGCCGGCTGCACCAGGGAGTCAGCGGTGATCTCGCCGCGGGCGGGTGCGTCCGGGGAGGCCGAGGCCGCCACCTGAGGCGGTGCCAACTCCCTCCCGCCTGCGGTCACCACGAAGGCGGACACGCCCGCGAGCGTCAACACGACCGTCGCCGCCACGACGGCACGTCGGCTGCGTCGCCGGGCCCGCGCCCGGATCTCCTGCGGCTCTGGCCACCGCACATCCCCCAGGTCCCGGTGAACCCGCTCGATGAATGCCAGGTCGTCACGCATCGGTAGCCTCCTCCAGATCAGAGACGGCGAGCAGACCGGCGAGCGCGGCGCGCCCCCGGGAGAGTCGGGCCTTGACCGTGCCGACCGGTGCATCGGTCTCCCGCGCCACCTCGGCGACCGGCATGCCGACCAGGTAGTACAGGGCGATGGCGGTGCGTTGCTCCTCGGGCAGCCGGCGCAGCGCGGCGACCACCTCGACGGTGTCGGTGCCCGGGCCGGGAACGGCTTCGGTGGCGGCCCCGTGCCGCAGGTACGCGCGGGCACGGCTGCGCAGGCTGCGCCACCGGCTGACCGCGATCCGGCTGGCCACCACCCGCACCCACGCCTCCGGCTCGTCGTACCGGCTGACCGTCGACCAGCGCTGCCACGCCCGGATGTACGCCTCCTGCACGGCGTCCTGCGCCTCGACCCGATCGCCGGTGAGCACGTAGACGAAACCGAGCAGCCGTTGTCGGCTCCCGCGGTAGAACTCGTCGAACCCGTCGACGTCCGGCACCCGCTACCTCCCCGTGTCGGTCGCAGGGAACACGCGTCGGGCAGGGTCGTCGGTTGCCCCGATCAGGCGATCATCTTCTCCAGCTCGGCGAGCGGGAACGCACCGGCCGCGATCCGCTCCCGGACCGCTCGGCGCACCGCGCGCTGCACGGCCACGTTGGCCGGCGTCGGTACGCCGTGCAGCCGGCCCAGCAGCGCGATCTCCCCGTTGAGGTGGTCGACCTCGGTGGAGCCGGCGCCTCGGGCGAGGCTCTGCCAGGTGGAGCCGCCGGAGCGCTCCGCACCGGCCACTGGGCGCTGCTGGACCAGGTCGCCGCGTTCGGCCTTCTCCTCCTCTGGCGAGGTGTGCGCGATGCTCGCGGCGGCGAACGCGGCGAGGCCCTCGGCGCGTACCCGCTCGGACAGCGCCTCCGGGATGTCCCGACCGAGCAGCGCCTGCAGGCCGTTGCCGAGGTTGTTGAGCAGCTTGCCGTACTTCCAGCGCAGCACATCCGGGCGGACCGGGGCCATGAACCCGGCCGCGCTCAGGTCTGCAGCTATCGCCCGATCGGTGTCGTCGGCACCGGTCGGGTACCGCCCGACGTGCAGCATCCCGGGGTGCGGGTAGCCGTTCGCCACCACCACGCCCGGATCCAGGTGGGTGGCCGGCAGCCAGACGCAGACCGGGTGCACGTCGGCGAAGAGCCGCAGCGCGGCCCGCTCGTTCGCGACCCCGTTCTGCGCGGTGACCAGCGGCAGCCGCTCGCCCGCCGTGCCGCCGCCGGCCACCGGCGCGTCGACCCAGGCCGCCAGCGCGCCAGCGGTGTCCTGCGACTTGACGGTGAGGATCAGCACCGTGTCGGCCGGCAGCGGCTGGTCACCTGGTCCGTCCACGGCGGCGAGCCGGGCGGTGACCTCGCCGTCGGGCTGGCGCAGGGTCAGGCCCCGCGCGCGAATCGCGTCCAGGTGCGCTCCCCGGGCCACCAGGGTCACGTCCCGGCCGGCCTGGGACAGCCGTACGCCGATGGTCCCGCCGACCGCGCCCGCCCCGATGATCACGTATCGCATGGCCTCATTCTGCCCGCCCAGCGAAGTGGTCCCGGTGCTCGCTCCCGTGCGGCGCCCTGGCGGTCAGCCGGTCAGGCCGGCGTCGGTGAGGATCGGGCCGGCGAGCAGTAGCGCGCCGGCGACGAGCGCTACCAGGTTGACCAGCGCGAAGAAGGTCACCCAGAAGAACGCCGGGAACGGGGTGAGCCCGGCGAGCTGGTCGGCGTCGGAGGCGGGCATCCGGCCACGCGAGCGCATCCGTTGCAGCTCCACCACCGGCCGCACCCCGCCAAGCAGCAGGAACCACACCCCGGTGTACGCGAACGCGGCCTGCACCTGCGGGGTGGCGTACCACGAGACGGCGAGCACCAGCGCACCGGTGATCAGCAGCGACACCACGCCGAAGGCGTTGCGGATCATGACCAGCATGGCGAGCAACAGCACCACCGCGACCCAGAGCAGCAGGGTGATCCGGTTGCCGCCGAGCAGCCAGGCACCGGCCAACCCGACCAACGGCGGGGCGACGTAGCCGGCCAGCAGGGTGAGGATCATGCCCGGCCCGCTGGGCCGGCCGGCGGAGAGCGTCAGGCCGGAGGTGTCCGAGTGCAGCCGGATGCCCCGCAGCTTGCGACCGGTGAGCAGGGCGACCAGCGCATGCCCGCCCTCGTGCGCGATGGTGATCGCGTTACGGGCGATCCGCCACGGCAGCCGGGTGGAGACCACCACCAGCGCGACGACCGCGGTGATCAGCACCAGCAGCGGGGGCGGGTCCGGCTGCGCGCCGAACAGCGTGTCCCACAGGTCGCCCAGCCCGTCGATCGACATCATGGGGCGCGAGCCTACCGGTGCCGTTCAGTGCCCCGGGCCCTGCGCTGATCGTTCCGCTCCGGTCACCGGGACGACTTACGCCCGTTGATGAAGCTTTTCTTAGCCACTCTTGTGATCTGGGGCAGTTATCTCCAAAGATGGACGTCAATAGACCGACGTCATTGGAGGCAGCCATGGCCCGTACCAGATCATCGCTGCGCCGCGTGCTCGCGGCCGGCCTCACCGTGCTCGCCACCGCGGCGGCGGCCCTGGTCGCGACCGCTGGCCCGGCGGCGGCAGCCACCACGCCGGGCATCGACGTGTCCAACTACCAGGGCTCCATCAACTGGACCAGCGTCCGCAACTCCGGCATCCAGTTCGCGTTCATCAAGGCGACCGAGGGCACCAGCTACAAGGACCCGCGCTTCAACGCGAACTACGTCAATGCGTACAACGCCGGGGTGATCCGCGGGGCGTACCACTTTGCCCGGCCGAACATCTCCGCCGGCTCGACCCAGGCCAACTACCTGGCCTCCAACGGCGGCGCCTGGTCGGCCGACAGCCGGACGCTCCCCGCCGCGCTGGACCTGGAAGCCAACCCGTACGCCGGCGGCTACTGCTACGGGCTCAGCACCACCGGGATGCGCAACTGGGTGCAGGACTTCCTGAACACCTACCGCTCCCGCACCGGCCGCTACGCGGTCATCTACACCACGGCCAGCTTCTGGAACCAGTGCACCGGCAGTTGGACCGGCCCGTGGGCGAACCACCCGCTCTGGCTGGCCCGCTGGGCGAGCACGCCGGGCGCCCTGCCGGCTGGTGCGCCGGTGTGGAGCTTCTGGCAGTACACCAGCACCGGCGCCGTCTCCGGGATCAGCGGCAACGTGGACCGCAACTACTGGAACGGCGACCGCACCCGGCTGATCGCGCTGGCCAACAACACGGCCTGATCCGCGCCGCTCCGCCCGATCCGCCTGGGGAGGCAGTTGGCGGCAGCGGGATCGGCTGTCACCTCACGGTCGACAATCGGTCCGGCTGCCGCCACTGGGCCGGTACGGGTCAGGCCCGCCGCCGGCTCATCGCCGGAACCACCACGGGAGCGTCCTCGCGCGCCAGGGTCGATCTCCGGCTCAGCCGCCAGGCACCCACGCCGCAGACGGCAACGGCCACGACGCTGAGCAGTGCGATGAGCGCCGAGATCCCCACGCTGACCAGCAGCAGGACCGCGTCGCCGAGTGCGACGAGCATCCACAGTGCCAGCCGGGGCCGGGCATCCCTCCGTCGGTAACCCATGTCGTACCTCCTTCCGTCGTCGATGGTCAGATACCCCAGACGACGGAAGGTCATGCGAATCAGTTCCGTACCGGCGCGAATCCCGCGGCTCAGTCCTTGCGGTCGGGCACGAACCCGGTGGCGATCCGCTCGAAGTTCGGCAGGTTGGCCTGCCAGTCCTTGTCGGCGACCTCCCACCGGATGGCGTACCCGCGGTTGGTGGCCGTCACGAAGCCCCGGTTACGGACGTGGATCCGGGTCCCGTCGCGGGTCTCCAGCCACTCCCAGTCCGCGCAGGTCTTCCAGAAGTCGCACCGCTTGATGTCGATGTACTGGTAGTTGTTGACGAACTTCCTGCGGTCCGGCTCCTTGTCCCGCCAGTCACTGACCGCGTCCGGTGCCGGCCTGCTGGTCCACTGCACGAGCAGCTCGCCCGGCCCGTTGGACTGGTCGAAGACAATCGTGCTGCCGTCGACCTGCCGGCGCACCCAGCCGTCGGGCAGCGGCAGGGCGAACCCGGCCGTGTCCTTGTGCAGCTTCCAGCCTGGCGGCAGCGCGTTCGGGTCGGCTGAAGGAGTGGCCGACGGCGTCGGGCTGGGAGCGCCACTGGTGGGCGGGGGCACCGACGGCGCGGAGGCCTGCGGCGCCGAGGTCCCGGCCGCCCCGGTCGGGCCGGCCTCCGGGGTCTCGTCCTCGTTGCCGAGCAGCGGCACGATCACCGCGAGGCCGATGAGCAGCACGGCCACCACGGCCCCGATCAGCAGATTGCGTCGGGTGTTGTTCGGCTTCGTACCGTCGGACGGCAGCACCGCCGCGCGCCCGACCGGGTCGACCGCAGCCGCCATGACCGCCGTCGGGGTGGTCGGCCTGCGCTGCTCCGGCGCCACCGGCGGACCGTCGACCACGGTCGGCTCGTCGTCGTCGGCCGCCCTCGTACCGTCGGCGGGTGTGTCGCCCGGAACCGCGACGCTCGCGGTGGGCTCGGCGTCGGAGGTCGCCGGGCGGTCGACCACGGCGGTCGGGTCGTCCGCCGGCACCGTCTCGGTCGGGTCAGCGTCCGCCCCGGAGGGCACGACGGCAGTCCGCGTGGCGTCGACAGCGGGGGTCGCGGCAACGGCGGCAGGTGGCGGGGTACGCGGCGCAGGTGGCGACACCGGCTGGTCGGCGCGATTCTCGGCGGGTCGCGGGACCGGCACGTGTGGCGGGCGCGGCTCGCGCGGACCGTTCGGCCCCGGCCGGCGTACGCCATCCAGCAGCGAGATGCTGCGTGCCCGCTTGCCCCCGGCGCGGCGCAGCAGCCGCTCAGCCACCTCAGCGTTGATCCGCTCGTTCGGGTCCTTGCGCAGCAGCCCGTTGAGCACGGCCTTGAGAGGGCCGGCGTTCTTCGGCGGCGGCATCGGCTCGGTGGCCAACGCGGCCAGCGTGCCGATCGCCGACGGCCGGGCGTACGGCGACTTGCCCTCCACCGCGGCGTAGAGCGTCGCGCCCAACGACCACAGGTCGGCCTCCGGCCCGGCGGTGCCGTCCCGGGCCCGCTCCGGCGAGATGTACGCGGGCGAACCGAGCACCATGCCGGTGCGGGTGACGTTCGGGTCGCCCGGAATGGTGGCGAGTCCAAAATCGGTCAACACCACCCGGCCGTCGTCGCCGAGCAGAACGTTGCCGGGCTTGACGTCGCGGTGCATGACGCCGGCCTTGTGCGCGGCGTTGAGGGCGCCCAGCACGCCGAGCCCGATCTCGACCGCGCGGGCCGGCGACACCGGCCCGTCCTCGGCGAGAGTGTCCTGCAACGACCTCGACGCCACGTACTCCATGACGATCCACGGGTCGCCGTCAGTGCGGAGGACGTCGAAGATGCGGACGACATTGACGTGGTTGAGCCGGGCGATGGCCCGAGCCTCCCGCAGCGAGCGCTCCCGCATCTCGCGGCGCTCCTCGTCGGTGAGGCCGGGAGGCGGCACCAACTCCTTGATGGCGACGTCCCGGTGCAGCACCTCGTCGCGCGCTTTCCACACCCGACCCATGCCGCCCTGGCCGAGCGGCGACAGAAGCCGGTATCGGTCAGCGACAAGTTGGGGAACCGCGTTCGACATCGGTGAGACGGTACCCGGAGGGCCCGACCCTCACACCGCCGGCACGCCACTCTGCGTTCCCCACAAACTTCGCGCCGCGTACCCTGGCGGCATGTCTGCCGAAGAGCCCCTGTTCCGGGTCGTCCGCGGCGTGCCCACCGCCGAGGAGCTGGCCGCCCTGGTCGGTGCGATCGTCGTCCGATCCCGCCCGGCCGCCGCCCCCGCGCGAGTGAACCCCTCCGTCTGGGCCCGCAGCGGTCGACCGGCCGGCACGGCGCTCGCGGCCGGTCCGGGCGGGTGGCGCTCCGCCGGCCTGCCCCGCTGACCCGACCCGCCGTACGGGGGCTGTCAGCGTCGCTCCCAGCCGTTAATCTCACTCAGGGAAACGGTGCAGTAACGGGTAGGGAGGATCAATGATCCCCGAAGAAGACCGCCCCACGCCCTGGCTGCGCAACTACGGCGGCATCGAGGCCGACATCCGTCAGCTCCGGGAGTTCGCCGACCGGCTCGCCGCCGAGGTCGAGAGCAACTACGCGCCACACCTGTCGTACATCGCCGACGACATGTCCGCGAAGGTGCCCAACCCCTGCGACGCCTTCATCGAGCTGGTCACCTTCCTGCACGCCCATCACGAGACACAGCAGGCCACCACCGACATGGTGTACGCGGTCCGAGGTGCCACCGGCCACCTCGCCGCCGTCGCCGACCGGGTCGCCACCCAGTACGCCGACGCCGACGTCTTCTCCGCCGCCCGTGTGGTGGACGTCCAGCGGGCCCTCACCGACCCGGGCACCGTCCTGCCTGGTGGCCCGACGCCGATGCTGACCGACCCGACCAGCCCGGACAGCGAGAGGCCGGTGGTCCTACCGTGATCGAACGGGGCAGCGGCCGCACCTCCGGCCTCACCGACTGGCAGCTGATGGACGTCAACAGCATGTGGGCGTGCCTACAGGACCACGACACCGCCAACCACTGGAAGCAGGTCGCCGGATGGCGCAAGGTCTGCGACCTGGCACAGATCCACCTCGGCCGACTCCAGGACTACCGGCGCGGGCTGGCCGAGGCATGGCCGCCGGAAACCAGCGCCGCCTCCGTCACGTACCTCGCCCAGCTCGACGAACTGATCGACAAGGTGCGGCACACCCACGACGCCGCCGCCGCCAACTACACCGCGCTCTCCGCCGCCACCCAGGCCATCGGCACCACCCGCGCCGAACTCCGCAAGGTTTACGAGGAGTACGCGACCAAGCTCCAGCAGAAGCAGGCGTACGAGGCGACGGCCGCCGACCCGAAGGCGATCATGGGCAGCCGGGTCACGGCATCACCGGTGACCGACGTCGAGTTGGAACGGCTGAACGTGCAGGCGCGCGCCATGATGTTCAACCTCAGCGGCGAACTCCAACAAGCCCAAGCCACCCTCCAAAAACCACCCGCAGCACCGAAGAGCGCGAGGCAGCCAGACGACCCCGACGTGTACGGCGGGCATGCCCCGCCCGCTATTCCGCCGATCACGCCGGTTCCACTGACTATTCCCACGACCATCCACGCGCCTAGCGCGACCGCCGCACGGCCGATTCCGGCGCCAGCGGCGCCAGCGATAGGCCCAGTGCTCGGCGGGGCTGCCGCTGGACTCAACGCGCCTCCCATCACAACGCCGCCCAGCATTCAGACAGCGGGAACGGTTGGTCCACCAGCCACTATTGGGCCGGGGCATGGGCTAACGCCAACGCTGCCTCCTGCTTCTGCGGCTTCGCCGCCGTTGCCGAACCCCCGGACGACCCAGCATGGGGTAACCGGAAGGGCGGTCAGTGGAGGTTCCGATGGAAAAGCGGCGCATCCTGGGTCGCCCGCTCGCTCAACCCCTACAACTGGAGGCTTGATCGGGGGAGTCCCAGGCCTGAGCCCGGGCCAGGCGGTCAACAACTCTGGTTCCCCTAGAAGGGTCAACCCGATCGGCGGCGTCATTGGCGGTGGCGGTGCCGGGACTGCACCAACTGGTTCGGCAGGCACCCGTCCGGGTGGGGGCCGCAGCTTCAATGGGAGCCCGAGCAGCCTTCCGATCGGCGGGGCCCCGGGGCTGCATGGGAACGCAGGTCGTTCGGGAGTTGGGCTCGAGGCCGAAGATAAGCCCCGCCAATGGGATCCGGACCACCCCTGGGAGACAGAAAAAGGCGTTCCGCCGGTAGTCCGCCCACCGGACAGGGATGACCCAATCGACCCTGGGCCAGTTATCGGCTTCAACAGGTGACTAGACCGCTACGGGCCAGCATTCCTAAACTGGCCCTGGCCGCAATACTACTGCCCGTAGGTCCATTCACAGCACAACAAGATCCAGACCTTATACGCGGCGATCAGTGGCACTTGCCGTTCCTGCGTATCACGCAGGCGCACTTGTTGAGCCAAGGGTCAGGGGTGGTCGTCGCTGTGCCGGACACAGGAGTCGACCCTCATCCTGACCTACGTGAGAACCTCCTAAGCGGCACCGACGTAATCCCTGGGGGTAGCGGCGACGGTCGCCAAGATCGAGACAGCCATGGGACATCGATGGCGGGCCTAATAGCTGCACATGGAAGAGCCAACGATCAAGGTGCCCTTGGCATTGCACCTAAGGCACAGATCCTTCCAATCCTTGACACCCCACTTGACGGCAAGGGCGACCCCGACGCCCTGGCCTCCGGTATCGAGTTTGCCATCGAAAGGGGCGCCGACGTAATAAGCATCTCAGCCGTCGCCGGAGCCAGTGTGCGCCTTCAGCAAGCACTGAGGGCCGCCAAAGAGGCCAACATTCTCGTGATAGCGGCTGCGGGTAATTGGCCGCCCGACACCGATGTGCGGTATCCGGCTACAGAAGAAGGTGTAATTGCCGTGGGCGGTGTCGACCGTGCTGGACAGCACGCGGCCGTCTCGGTGACTGGGCCGCAGATCGACGTGGTCGCACCGGCGGTCGACATCTACAGCACCAGCTACGACGGCAAGTACTCGAAGGGAACCGGCACCTCTAGTGCGACCGCGATCGTGGCGGGGGCGGCGGCGCTGATCCGTTCCAAGTACCCGTACCTGCCGGCGCAGGAGGTGGCGCACCGGCTCACGGCCACGGCCGTCGACAAGGGGCCGCCCGGGCGCGACGACGAGTACGGCTATGGCGTGATCGACCTCGTGGCGGCGCTGACGGCAGACGTACCCCCGTTGGGGTTTGAGTCGGCGAGCGCGCCGGCCGGTGGTGGTCCGACTACGGCGGCCGGCGCTCAGCCGGGCGACGACGGCGGCGCGACGGTACGCGGCCTGGCCACCCTAGGGGTGATCGTGGCTGCCGGTGTCGGATGGGCGTTGGTGGTGCGGTGGAGGCGGCGAGGCGACGACCCGCCACCCCGAATCAGTCGCTGACGGGTCGCCGGCACGGTGATCGACTCAAGGTCGGCGACCTGGGGGCGTCCGCGAGATGGGATAGCGCGATGTCGGCGATATGGAGTGGATCAAGGCGTTCGGCGCGCGAGCTGGGGCGGCTGGGTGGTCGTGGTGCGCGGGTCGTGGGGGCGGTGGGCCGGTAACGTCGGTCGGGTGTCTGTATCTCTGCCGCTCCGCCTCGTGCTCGCCTCGGCGAGCCCTGCCCGTCGCAAGTCTCTCCAAGCCGCTGGCATCGAGCCGGACGTGCTGGTCAGTGGGGTGGACGAATCCCTGGTGGTGACCGAACGAGCCGAAGAGCTGTGCCTGGAGCTGGCTCGGCTCAAGGCGCAGGCGGTGCTGACCCGGCTGAGCCCGGCCACCGACCAGCGGACGTTGGTGATCGGCTGTGACTCGGTGCTCGCGTTCGACGGGGAGATCCTCGGCAAGCCCGCCGACCCGGCGGACGCCACCCGGCGGTGGCAGCGGATGCGGGGACGCAGCGGCGTTCTGCACAGTGGGCACTGCCTGATCGACGTTGCCGCCGGGCGTCGCGCGGAGGCGGTCGCCTCGACCACCGTCCACTTCGCCGACATCAGCGACGACGAGATCGCCGCGTACGTGGCCAGCGGCGAGCCGCTGGCCGTGGCGGGCGCGTTCACGATCGACGGGTTGGGCGGGCCGTTCGTGGAGCGGATCGAGGGTGACCCGGGGACGGTGGTCGGGCTCTCGATGCCGTTGCTGCGCCGCCTCCTCGCCGAGTTGGGCCTGCGGATCACCGATCTGTGGACGAAGGTCGCGCCCGGAGGCCAGACGATCGAGCCACTCGGTAACGTCCGGTCATGACCACCAAGTCGATCCCGCTCACCGACGAGCTGCACGCGTACCTGGTCGCGCACGGCTCTCCGCCCGACGAGATCATCCGGGACCTGGCCGAGGAGACCCGGTCGGTGCTCCCGGAGCACGCCACTATGCAGGTGGCCCCGGAACAGGCCGCGTTCCTGACCTTCCTCACCCGGCTGCTCGACGCGCGGCAGGCGGTCGAGGTCGGCACGTTCACCGGGCTCTCGGCGCTGGCGATCGCCCGAGGACTGCCCGAGGACGGGCGGCTGACCTGCTTCGACATCTCCGAGGAGTTCACCGGCATCGCCCGGCGCTACTGGGCTCGGGCCGGCGTGCAGGACCAGATCGACCTGCGTATCGGCCCGGCCGGGGACAGGCTCCGGGAGCTACCGCACGAGCGGTACCTGGACTTCGCGTTCATCGACGCGGACAAGACCGGTTACCCGGTCTACTGGGCGGAGTTGGTGCCCCGGATGCGTCCGGGTGGGGTGATCGCCGTCGACAACGTGCTGCGCGGCGGCCGGGTGATCGCGCCGCAGAACGAAGCCGACCGGGCCATCGCCGCCTTCAACGACGAGGTGCTGGCCGACGTGCGGGTGGACCCGGTGATGCTGCCGGTCGCGGACGGCCTGACGCTCGCCCGGGTGCGCTGAACGGCGGCAACCGCTGAACGCGGATATCGGGGTGTCCACGTGCGAAGGACACCCCGATATCCAGGAACTGGGTCGCGTCAGCGCACGCTGCGGGCAAACTGTCGGGCGGCCCAGACGACCCCCGCCGCGGCGAGCACCGTGGTGATGGTCAGGCCCTGCCAGACCTTGTCGCTGCCCAGGTCGCCGGCGAACAGCGCCCGGGTGCCGTCGACCGCCCAGGAGAACGGGTTCCAGTCGGCGATGCCCTGCAACCAGCCGGGCGCGAAGGTGAGCGGCAGCAGGATGCCGGAGAGCAGCAGCACCGGCTGAGCCACCGTGTTCATCAGCGGGGCCAGCGCGTCCTCGCTCTTGACCTTGAGCGCGACGCCGTACGAGACGGCCGAGGTCATCAACGCGATCAGGGCGAGCATCAGGTACGCCAACAGCAGGTCCCCGATGAACACCCGCAGGTCGAACAGGAGCGCCAGCAGGGTGATGATGACCGCCTGCACGAGGAGCGAGACCACGTCGCGCAGCGAGCGGCCGAGCAGCAGTGCGAGCCGGCTGATCGGGGTGACCCGGGATCGTTCGATGACCCCGGCGCGCAGCTCGGCGATCAGGCCGAAGCCCTGGAACAGGCCGCCGAAGATGGCCAGCAGCACGAGCAGACCGGGTACGAAGATCTTGTAGGCGGCAGCCTGGGTGGGCGCGTTCAGCGCCGGCTTGAGCAGCGGGGCGAAGAGCAGCAGGTACATCACCGGCTGGAAGACGCCGACGAAGACCCAGACCGGGTTGCGCAGCAGCAGCTGGGTCTGCCGCTGGAAGATCAGCCAGGTGTCACGGGCGAATTTCATGAGTCGTCTCCGGGTGGTCAGGACTCGCGCAGCGAGCGGCCGGTCTTGGTCAGGAAGACGTCGTCCAGGCTGGGCCGGTGCAGCTCGATCGAGCGCAGGTCCAGCCCGGCGTGGTCGAGTCTGCGCAGGACCTGCGGGATGGCGACGGCGCCCTCTTCGACGTAGAGGCGCAGGCCGCCCTCGTCGGCGGTCTCCAGCTTGTTGACGTACGGCTCGCCGTCGAGCACCTGGGCGGCCTGCGGGGTGGCGGCCAGGTCGAGGCCGACCAACACCACGTCGCCGGAGATCTCCCGCTTGAGCTCGGCCGGAGTGCCTTCGGCCACCACCTCGCCGTTGTCCATGATCGCGATCCGGTCGCAGAGCGCGTCGGCCTCGTCCAGGTAGTGCGTGGTGATGAAGACGGTCATCCCGTCGCTGCGCAGCCGCCGGATCTCGTCCCACATGTGGGCACGGCTCTGCGGGTCGAGGCCGGTGGTCGGCTCGTCCAGGAAGACGATCTTCGGCTCGTGGATGATGCCGAGCGCAATCTCCACCCGCCGGCGCTGGCCGCCGGAGTAGGTCTTGCACTTGCGGTCGGCGTACTCCGTGAGCTGGAAGGCGTCCAGGGCGCGGGCGGCGCGCTGCTGCGCGTCGGCCTTGCGGATGCCGTACATCCGGGCGTGCAGCACCAGCTCCTCGCGCGCGGTCGACTCGTCCCAGGTGCTGCCGCCCTGCGGGACATAGCCGATCCGACGGCGCACCTCGGCCGGGTCCTTGCGCAGGTCGGCGCCGGCGATGGTGGCATCGCCGCCATCCGGCTCGATCAGTGTGGCGAGCATCCGCAACGTGGTGGTCTTGCCGGCGCCGTTCGGGCCGAGGAAGCCGAAGATCTCGCCCTCGGCGACCTCAAGGTTGACGCCCCGCACGGCGTCCACCGTTTTCGTCTCTCGACCCGCGCGGGAGCGGAACGACTTCCGCAGCCCCCTGGTCTCGATCATCTCTGCTCCTGGTCGTCCGGGCCGGCCGGGCCGGCCGTCAAGGGGGACGACGCCGGACGGCGCACTCCCCGCTGTGCCGTCAGCAGGCTAACGCGATATAGCTTTTGTGGTCAACGTTGATTATTTCGTGTCGGGAGCGGCCGGCTCTCCGCCGTCCGTCCACTGCGGCCAACCTTCGGCGTTCGTCAGCTCAGCAGGCAGGTACGACACTCCGGAGTCGATCCGTTCCGCGATCCGCTCGCACCAGCTCATCTCCGCCTCCGCCCGCGCCGACCAGAGCTCGAACATCCAACCGACGTGCACCGGTTTGGTGTTGCGCACCCAGTCCGACTCCAACGAGGCGCGCATCGACTCGATGCCCGCACGCAGCAGGTTGGCCCGGTTGCGCAGGGCCGCCGCCGCCTCGGACCGCGGCATCGCGGGCAGGAACGAGAACGCCGCCGTGAACGGGTCCGTCGGCTCGTTGAAGTTCCACCAGAGGTTGCGCAGCAACGTCTCGAACTCGTCCTCCCCCTTGGCGGTCACCTCGTACGTGGTGCGTGCCGGACGGGCACCGACCTGCTCGGTGGCGACGGCGCGGAGCAGTCCCTCCTCGGTGAGTTTGCGCAGCGCGTGGTAGATCGACCCGGGCTGCACGTTGGCCCACTTGTCGGCGCTCCAGCTCAGCAGCTCGCGGCGCACGTCGTAGCCGTGCACGGGCTGCATCCACCGCACCAGCCCGAGGATCATCATCCGAGTCGCAGACACCACACAAGCGTATTAGCCAAGTTTGACTAGAGGCGGCAGGGACAGTGCGGCATCCCACACTGAGCGATCGTTAGGGCCACCAGGGTGGCCGATACACTCCCGGTCAGTAACCTGCCGGGAGGAGCCACGAAGGTGCGCAAGGTACTCATCGCCAATCGCGGCGAGATCGCCGTCCGGGTGATCCGCGCCTGCCGCGATGCCGGCCTGGGCAGTGTCGCGGTCTACGCGGACTCCGACCGCGACGCCCTGCACGCCACTCTCGCAGACGAGGCGTACGCGCTCGGCGGGGACAGCGCGACCGAGACGTACCTGCGCATCGACAAGCTGCTCGACGTGGCCGCCCGGGCCGACGCCGACGCCGTGCACCCCGGCTACGGCTTCCTGTCCGAGAACGCCGACTTCGCCCAGGCGGTCATCGACGCCGGGCTGACCTGGATCGGCCCCACCCCGCAGGCCATCCGCGACCTGGGCGACAAGGTCACCGCCCGGCACATCGCCCAGCGTGCCGGCGCACCGCTGGTCCCCGGCACCCCCGACCCGGTGGCCAACCCGGACGAGGTGATGGCGTTCGCCGTCGACCACGGCCTGCCGGTCGCCATCAAGGCCGCCTTCGGTGGCGGCGGGCGCGGCCTCAAGGTGGCCCGGACCATGGAGGAGATCCCCCAGCTGTTCGAGTCGGCCACCCGGGAGGCGGTCGCGGCGTTCGGCCGGGGCGAGTGCTTCGTCGAGCGCTACCTGGACCAGCCGCGGCACGTCGAGGCGCAGGTCCTCGCCGACCAGCACGGCAACGTGATCGTGGTGGGCACCCGGGACTGCTCGTTGCAGCGGCGGCACCAGAAGCTCGTCGAGGAGGCGCCCGCGCCGTTCCTCACCGACGCTCAGCGCGCGCAGATCCACGACAGCGCCAAGGCGATCTGCCGCGAGGCCGGCTACCACGGCGCCGGCACGGTGGAGTACCTGGTCGGCGCCGACGGCACCATCTCCTTCCTGGAGGTCAACACCCGGCTCCAGGTCGAGCACCCGGTCACCGAGGAGACCGCCGGCATCGACCTGGTCCGCGAGCAGTTCCGGATCGCCGACGGCGAGAAGCTGCGGATCACCGAGGACCCGACGCCGCGTGGGCACTCCATCGAGTTCCGGATCAACGGCGAGGACCCGGGCCGCAACTTCCTGCCCGCCCCGGGCACGGTCACCGCGTTGCGGCTGCCCACCGGCCCCGGCGTACGGGTGGACACCGGCATCTCGGCCGGAGACGTGATCGGCGGCAACTTCGACTCGCTGCTGGCCAAGGTGATCATCACCGGTGAGACGCGGACCGAGGCGCTGGAGCGGGCCCGGCGCGCGCTGGACGAGATGGTGATCGACGGGATGGCCACCGCGCTGCCGTTCCACCGGCTGGTCGTGCGGGACGAGGCTTTCACCGCCGAGCCGTTCACCGTGCACACCCGGTGGATCGAGACCGAGTTCCACAACACCGTGCCGCCGTTCGCCGCGGCCGCCAGCGCCGCCGAGGCGCCGGCCGAACGCGAGACCGTGGTGGTCGAGGTGGGTGGCAAGCGGCTGGAGGTCAGCCTCCCCGCCGGCTTCGGCGGGGGTACGACCACCACCGCGCCAGCCGCGCGCAAGCCGACCCGGCGCGGCGGCGGAGCGAAGGCCGGCGCCCCGGTCGGCGGCGACGCGCTCACCTCACCGATGCAGGGCACCATCGTCAAGATCGCGGTGGCGGACGGCGACAACGTGGCCGAGGGCGACCTGGTGGTGGTCCTGGAGGCGATGAAGATGGAGCAGCCGCTGCACGCCCACAAGGCGGGCACGGTCAGCGGGCTCACCGCCGAGGTCGGTGCCGTGATCACCGCCGGTGCCGCCATCTGCACCATCGCCTGACGGGTACCCCTTCCGCACGCTTTGTCCGCAGGCGAGGCGTTGCGGGGGTGGTTTGCGGCACCGACGGGGGCACGGGTGGCCGCAGGCAGGAATGATGGCCGGGTGCGGTTTCTTCACGGCGCGGTCCCCGCGCACGACCTGACCTACACCGACGTCTTCATGGCGCCGGCCCGCTCCGACCTGGCTTCCCGGCTCGATGTCGACCTGTCCACCGGCGACGGCACCGGCACCACCATCCCGCTGGTGGTGTCCAACATGACCGCGGTCGCCGGCCGGCGGATGGCCGAGACGGTGGCCCGGCGGGGCGCGATCGCGGTGATCCCGCAGGACATCCCGATCGAGGTGGTGGCGAACGTCGTCGCCTGGGTCAAGCAGCGGCACCTGGTCTACGACACCCCGATCACCCTGGGCCCGACCGAGACCGTGGGCGACGCCATCCACCTGCTGCCGAAGCGCTCGCACGGCGCGGTGATCGTGGTCGACGAGGCCGGCCGGCCGATGGGCGTGGTCACCGAGGCGGACACCCTGGGCGTGGACCGGTTCGCCCAACTGCGGCACGTGATGTCCACCGAGCTGCACACCGTTCCGGCGGACGCGGACCCGCGTGCCGGCTTCGACCTGCTCTCGGCGGGTCGGCGCCGACTCGCCCCCGTGGTGGACGCCGACGGCCGGCTGGTCGGGGTGCTGACCCGGCAGGGCGCGCTGCGGGCCACCCTCTACACACCCGCGGTGGACGACCGGGGTCGGCTGCGGATCGCCGCCGCGATCGGGATCAACGGGGACGTCACCGGCAAGGCCGCCGCGCTGCTCGAGGCGGGGGTGGACACGCTGGTCGTGGACACCGCGCACGGCCACCAGGCGCGGATGATCTCCGCCCTGCAGGCGGTCCGCAAGCTGGACCCGGGGGTGCCGGTGGCGGCCGGCAACGTGGTCACCGCCGAGGGGGTACGCGACCTCGTCGAGGCGGGTGCCGACATCATCAAGGTCGGCGTCGGCCCGGGGGCGATGTGCACCACCCGGATGATGACCGGGGTGGGCCGGCCGCAGTTCTCCGCCGTGCTCGACTGCTCGGCGGCGGCCCGGGAGCTCGGCCGGCACGTCTGGGCCGACGGTGGCGTACGGCACCCGCGCGACGTGGCGCTCGCGCTCGCCGCCGGCGCCTCGAACGTCATGATCGGTTCCTGGTTCGCTGGCACCTACGAGTCTCCCGGTGACCTCTACACGGACGCGGACGGCCGGCGGTACAAGGAGAGCTTCGGGATGGCCTCGGCGCGGGCGGTCAGCGCCCGTACCGCCGACGACAGCCCGTACGACCGGGCCCGCAAGGCGGTGTTCGAGGAGGGCATCTCCTCGGCCCGTATGCACCTGGACCCGGCCAGGCCCGGCGTCGAGGACCTGATCGACGAGATCATCGCCGGGGTACGCAGTGCCTTCACCTATGCCGGCGCGCGGGACCTGACGCAGTTCCACGAGCGGGCGGTCGTCGGCGTACAGAGCGCCGCCGGCTACACCGAGGGGATGCCGCTGCCCACCAGCTGGTGAGGGTCGGCGCAGGCCGCCACGCATTGGTCAGTTGACGAGCCGGCGCAGTACGGCACGGGCGGCCACGCGCGGGTCGTCACCGACCCGGTCCGGCAGTGCGCCCGCCAGCCAGAGGGTCGCGAAGCCGTGCGCGATCGACCAGGCCGCGAGCGAGTCCCGGTCGGCATCGGCGGGCGCGCCACGGGCGGGCAGCGCGCCCACCCCGGCCCGCAGTGCGGCCCGGGCCTGCCCCTGCGCGGCGACCAACTCGGCGTCGTCGGCCCGGTAGAGCTCGGGCCGGAACATCACCTCGAAGTGCGCCCGGCGTTGGACGGCGAAGTCGACGTACGCGACACCGGCCGCCAACAGGTCGTCACCCGCCCTGATCAGCGTCTGCGCCAACAGGTCGAAGCCCTGGGCTGCCAGCGCGGTGAGCAGACCCGCCTTGTCGCCGAAGTGGTGCGCGGGCGCGGCGTGCGAGACGCCGGCCCTGCGGGCCAGGTCGCGCAGGCTCAACGCGGCCGGCCCGACCTCCTCGATCGCCTCCACCGCAGCGGCGAGCAGGGCACGGCGCAGGTCGCCGTGGTGGTACGCGCGCGTCTCGGTCATGCCCGAATCATATCTTGTCATTGACAAGATGCCCGCCCAGGAGGCAATCTTGTCACTGACAAGTTTTCCCGAGGAGGATTCGATGGCACCCCTGATCGCCCTGGTGGTCGGCACCGCACTGGCCCGCCTGGCCGGCCTGGCCGGCATCACCGCACTGGACGGCTGGCACCCCGCACTACGGGTCGGGCTGGCCGTGATGTTCGTGTTGACCGGCGTCGCGCACTTCGTCGGCCAGCGGCGCGCCGGCCTGATCGCGATGGTCCCGCCCGCCCTGCCCAGGCCGGCCCTGCTGGTCACCCTGACCGGCGTACTGGAACTGGTCGGCGCGGTCGGCCTGCTGGTGCCGGCGACCGCCCGCCTGGCTGCGGCCGGGCTCGGCCTTCTCATGCTCGCGATGTTCCCGGCCAACGTCTCGGCCGCCCGGCGAGGGCTGACCCTGGCCGGGAGACCGGTCACCCCGCTCGGCCCGCGCACCGCCCTGCAGATCGTGTTCGTGGCTACTGCGGCGGTTATTTCATTTGGCCCCTGACTATCAGGGGGCTAACCTGCCTTCCGTGGAACTCGTCTCACTCCAGGATGTGCCGCTCGGCCGGCTGGTGGTGGTGGCCGGGCACCTGGTCGGGCAGCGGTGGAACCGCTACCTCGCCGAGGAGCACGGCCTCACCCAGGCCGGCATGGTGACGCTGATGACGCTCGCCCGACACGGCGAGTTGCCCCACCGGAAGGTCGCCGAGAAGGGCTTCGTGCGCCCGGCGACCCTGACCGGCATCGTGGACACGCTGGCCCGCGAGGGGCTGGTCGAGCGGCAGCGCGACGAGAGCGACCGGCGCAGCGTCCGGCTCGCCATCACTCCCGCCGGGCGGGAGCGGGTGGCGGCGCTCACCACGCTGATGCACTCCGGAATTCCGCTCACCTCGGTCGACGCCGACCCGGCGAAGGCCCAGGTCATCCGGGAGTTCCTGCTCGAGGTCATCGGCAGCGGGGACGACCCGCGGATGGCCGGACGTGACACCGAACCGAAGGATCCGTCGTGCTGATCCGACTGTTACGCAATCACCTGCGTCCCTACCACCAACCGTTGACGGCGGTCGTGCTGCTCCAGTTCGTGGGCACCATGGCCTCGCTCTACCTGCCCAGCCTCAACGCCGACATCATCGACCAGGGCGTGGCCCGGGGCGACACCGACTACATCGTGCGCACCGGCGGCTGGATGCTGCTGGTCAGCCTGATCCAGATCATCTGCTCGATCGCGGCGGTCTACCTGGGCGCGCGGATCGCGATGGGCTTCGGTCGGGACGTCCGCGCATCGCTGTTCGGGCACGTCAACCGCTTCTCCGCCCGCGAGGTGGCCCGGTTCGGCGCGCCGTCGCTGATCACCCGCAACACGAACGACGTGCAGCAGGTGCAGATGCTCGTGCTGATGAGCTGCACCATGCTCGTCGCCGCACCGATCATGAGCGTCGGCGGCGTGTTCATGGCGCTGCGGGAGGATCTCGGGCTCTCCTGGCTGATGCTGGTCAGCGTGCCGGTGCTGGCCGTCGCGCTCAGCGCGATCATCCGCCGGATGGTCCCGGGGTTCCGGCTGATGCAGACCCGGATCGACACGGTCAACCGCGTGCTGCGCGAGCAGATCACCGGCATTCGGGTGGTCCGCGCCTTCGTCCGCGAGCCGTACGAGACGGATCGCTTCGGCGTCGCCAACGCCGACCTGACCGCCACGGCGCTGCGTACCGGCAGACTGCTGGCCCTGATCTTCCCGGTGGTCATGCTGGTGCTGAACGTCTCCAGCGTGGCGGTGCTCTGGTTCGGCGCGCAGCGGGTTGACGCCGGTGCGATCCAGGTCGGCGCGCTCACCGCCTTCCTTCAGTACCTGATGCAGATCCTGATGGCCGTGATGATGGCCACCTTCATGCTGATGATGGTGCCCCGGGCCGCGGTCTGCTCCGAGCGGATCATCGAGGTGCTGGACACCGACTCGTCGGTTGTCCCCGCCGCCGACCCGGTCACCGAGCTGCCCACCCGGGCCGAACTGGAGCTGCGCGGGGTGCGTTTCCAGTACCCGGGCGCGGTCGAGCCGGTGTTGCGGGACATCTCCTTCCGGGCCACCCCGGGCACCACCACGGCGATCATCGGCAGCACCGGTGCCGGCAAGACCACCCTGCTGTCGCTCGTTCCCCGCCTGGTCGACGTCACCGCCGGCGCGGTGCTGGTCGACGGGGTGGACGTACGGGAGCTGGCACCCGACGAGCTGTGGCGGCGCATCGGCCTGGTGCCGCAGCGGCCGTACCTGTTCACCGGCACGGTCGCCAGCAACCTGCGCTACGGCAACCCGGACGCCACCGACGACGAGCTGTGGGCGGCGCTGGAGATCGCCCAGGCCCGGGACTTCGTGGCCGAGATGCCCGGCGGGCTGGACGCCCCGATCGCCCAGGGCGGCAGCACGGTCTCCGGTGGGCAGCGGCAACGTCTGGCCATCGCCCGGGCGTTGGTCCGGCAGCCGGAGATCTACCTGTTCGACGACTCGTTCTCGGCGCTCGACCTCGGCACGGACGCGCGGCTGCGGGCGGCGCTGCGCCCGGTCACCGCGCAGGCCGCAGTGGTGATCGTGGCCCAGCGGGTCTCCACGATCGTCGACGCCGACCAGATCATCGTGCTTGAGGACGGAGGGGTCGTCGGAGTGGGACGACACGAGGAGTTTGCTGGAGAGCTGCCCGACGTACGCCGAGATCGTGGCCTCCCAGCAGACGGCGGAGGTGCCGGCATGAGCGAGCCCGACGAGTCGCGGACCGCGGCCGTACCCACGCAGAAGCCGGCCGGCGACGCGCGGACGCCGGAGGGCGACGCGCAACAGCCCGGCGGCGACGCGGCGACGCCGAAGCGGTTGCCTCCGGGCCGCCAGGGCGGCGGGCCGCCGTGGGCGGGCGCCGGGATGCCCGCCGAGAAGTCGATGAACTTCGGGCCGTCCGCCCGGCGGCTACTCGGCCGGCTGCGCCCACACCGGCTGCACCTGACCGCGATCATCACGCTGGCCGTGGTGAGCGTCGGCTTCAGTGTCGCCGGGCCGAAGATCCTCGGCCACGCCACCGACCTGATCTTCAACGGGGTGATCGGCCGGCAGTTGGAGGCTGGGACGACCACCGAGCAGGCCGTCGCGGCGGCCCGGGCCGGCGGCAACGAGAGCTTCGCCGACATGCTGGCCCGGATGGACATCGTGCCCGGGGCGGGCATCGACTTCAGCGCCCTGAGCCGGGTGCTGCTGTTGGCGCTCGGGCTCTACCTGGCCGCGAGTGTGTTGTCGTGGTGGCAGGGCTGGCTGCTCAACGGGGTGGTCCAGCGCACCGTGCTGCGGCTGCGGGCGGAGGTGGAGGAGAAGCTCAACCGGCTGCCGCTGCCCTACTTCGACCGGCAGCCCCGCGGTGAGCTGCTCAGCCGGGTCACCAACGACATCGACAACATCTCGACCAGTCTCCAGCAGACCCTCAGCCAGCTGCTCACCTCGCTGCTGACCGTGATCGGCGTGCTGGGCGTGATGTTCTGGATCTCGCCGCTGCTGGCCCTGGTGGCCCTGGTCGCGGTGCCGTTGTCGGTGCTGGTCACCCAGCGCATCGCCAAGCGCTCGCAGCAGCAGTTCATCGCGCAGTGGAAGCACACCGGCGAGCTGAACGGCCAGATCGAGGAGGCGTACACCGGTCACGAGCTGGTGAAGGTCTTCGGCCGGCAGCGCGAGGTGGAGGCCGCGTTCGCCGCGAAGAACGAGGAGCTGTTCCGGGCCAGCTTCGGCGCCCAGTTCATCTCCGGGATCATCATGCCGTCGATGATGTTCATCGGGAACCTCAGCTACGTGGCGATCGCCGTGGTCGGCGGGCTACGGGTGGCGTCCGGGACGATGAGCCTTGGCGACGTGCAGGCGTTCATCCAGTACTCCCGCCAGTTCACCCAACCCCTCACCCAGCTCGCCTCGATGGCCAACCTGCTCCAGTCCGGGGTGGCCTCGGCCGAGCGGGTCTTCGCGGTCCTCGACGCCGAGGAGCAGAGCCCCGACCCGGTCGAACCGGCCCGGGTTCTCGACCCGCACGGCCGGGTCGAGTTCGAGCACGTCTCGTTCCGCTACGAGCCGGACAAGCCGCTGATCGACGACCTGTCACTGGTCGCCGAGCCGGGGCACACGGTTGCCATCGTCGGCCCGACCGGCGCCGGCAAGACCACACTGGTCAACCTGGTCATGCGGTTCTACGAGCTGGACGCCGGGCGGATCACCCTGGACGGGGTGGACATCACCACCATGCGCCGCGACGACCTGCGCGGTCGGATCGGCATGGTGCTCCAGGACACCTGGCTCTTCGGCGGCACCATCCGGGACAACATCGCCTACGGCCGGCCGGACGCGACCGAGGAGGAGATCCTCGCCGCGGCCCGGGCCACCTTCGTCGACCGGTTCGTGCACAGCCTGCCGGACGGCTACGACACGGTGATCGACGAGGAGGGCAGCAACGTCAGCGCCGGCGAGAAGCAGCTCATCACCATCGCCCGGGCGTTCCTCGCCGAGCCGTCCCTGCTGATCCTGGACGAGGCGACCAGCTCGGTGGACACCCGCACCGAGGTGCTGCTCCAGCGGGCGATGGCGGCGCTGCGCTCGGATCGGACCAGCTTCGTCATCGCGCACCGGCTCTCCACCATCCGGGACGCCGACCTGATCCTCATGATGGAGAACGGTCGCATCGTCGAGCAGGGCACCCACGAGCAGTTGCTCGTCGCTCAGGGCGCGTACCACCGGCTCTACCGCTCCCAGTTCACCGGCGCCGCCGTGGACGACGACTCCGCCGCCCCGGCCGCGCCCGCCAACGCCCAGCCCGCGTCGGTCTAGGGCGGATCGCCGTGCGCACTGTTCGGTCGACGACGATCCGCGCCGGATCGGCGGGTGGGTCAGTCTGGCGGCAGCAGGTCGGCCGCGCGGCTGGCGACCTGTCGGCTGATCAGGGCGAGCGCGGCGGCGGCGGGCATCGGGTCCAGGGCGCGGCCGCCGCGCAGGCGCAGCGCGAGGTGCCCGTCGGCCGCCTCGCGGGAGCCGAGCACCCCGAGGTACGGGACGCGGCGGCGGGCCGCGTCCCGGATCCGGGCGCCCAGCGAGCCGGCGGCGTCGACCTCGACCCGCAGCCCGGCGTCGACGGCCCGCCGGGCCAGCTCGGTCACCGCGTCGACCTGCCCGTCATCCACCGGCAGCAGCATCAGCTGGACCGGCGCGTACCAGGCCGGGAAGGCGCCCTCGTGCACCTCGATGAGGTACGCGAACAGCCGCTCCATGCTGCCGACCAGGCTGCGGTGCACCATCACCGGCCGCCGCCGGCTGCCGTCCCGATCGGTGTACGACAGGTCGAACCGCTCCGGCTTGTCGAAGTCCAGCTGGATGGTGGAGATGGTCGACTCCCGGCCGGCCGCGTCCACGATCTGTATGTCGATCTTCGGGCCGTAGAAGGCGGCCTCCCCCGGCGCCTCGACGTAGTCCACCCCGGCCAGCGCACCCCGGAGCAACTCCTCGGCGCGGGCCCACTGCGCGTCGTCGCCGACGTACTTCTCGCCCGGTCCGCGCAGCGACAGCCGGAAGCCGGCCGGGCGGACGCCGAGCGCGGCGTGCGCGGCGCGGATCAGCCCCAGGATCTCCACGACCTCCTCGCCCACCTGGTCCGGAGCGCAGAAGGTGTGCGCGTCGTTGAGCGAGATGGCACGTACCCGGGACAGCCCGCCGAGCACCCCGGAGCGCTCCGAGCGGTACATCCCGCCCAGCTCCGCGATCCGCAGCGGCAGCTCCCGATAGGAGCGGCCCCGGGCCCGGAAGACCAGCGCATGGTGGGGGCAGAGTGCCGGCCGGAGCACGAACTCGTCGTCGGCGCTCAGCCGCATCGGCGGGAACATGTCGTCGGCGAAGTAGCCGAAGTGCCCGGAGAGTTCGAAGAGTTCCCGCTTGCCCAACGGTGGCGAGTAGACGTGCTGGTGGCCGGAGCGGCGCTCCAACTCCCGGACGTACTCCTCGACGGCGTGCCGGGCGGCGGCGCCGGCCGGCAGCCAGATCGGCAGGCCGGCGCCGGCCAGCGGGTCGGAGACGAACAGGTCCAGCTCCCGGCCGAGCCTGCGGTGGTCAATCATGTCGCGCTCCTGGATCGGGTACGACCCGGAGGCGACCTGGACTCCGAACGCCGCGCGGCCCTCGGGGGCGGATCGCCCCGGGGCCTGGTCGACGGTGGTTACGTCAGAGCGGCACGCCGGGGACACCCGGCGTCGTGGTCACCACTACCGCGCTGCGCATGCGGCGACGGTACCCGCCGGGCGGACGCGGACGCACCCGGATTTGTGGTGCCGAAGGAAGGGGCGGGCCGCCGGCGCGGGACCCGCCGGCGGCCCTGGGCGGCCCGAATCGTCAGGAACGGGGGACCCGACGGACGGGGCCGCGCGCACAACGGTACGCCGACGGACGCCGATCCGCCGACCCCACGCGGGCCCGGTGGGACGGTCGTCGAGCCGTCACCCGAGGACCGTTCGCCTCGTTGTACAGGGGTGGCCCGGCAGTGTCGACGGTCACGACGGGACGGGGCTGTCCACGGTGACGCCGGACACGCCGTCAGGCTCAGGACACTCAATCGGCCGCATCCGGCGAGGTGGCAGGCGTGCCCGAACTACTGACTGACGTCGCATCGCCGACGTGGGCGTACCTCGTGCTGCTTAGCCTGCTGATCGCGGACGCCTTCGTCCCGGTGATCCCCACCCAGATCATCATGATCACTAGCGGCGCGCTCACCGTCTACGGCGGGCTCAACCTGCCGGTCACCATCGCCGTCGGCGCGCTCGGTGTGTTCGCTGGCGACCTGGCCTGCTACCTGCTCGGTCGGAGTGCACCGGACCGGCGGGCGCCCCGGCACACCGAGCCGAGCCGTGCCCGCCGGATGGCCAGCCGGGTCACCCAGGGGCTGCGCCAGCCTGGGCCGGTGGTCATCCTGCTGTGCCGGTTCGTGCCTGGCGGTCGGATGGCGGCCTGCTTCTCGGCCGGCCGCAGCCGCTACCCGTACCGGCTGTTCCTGCTCTACGAGGCGGTCGCCGCACTGGGCTGGGCCACCTACGGCGCACTGGTCGGACACCTGGGCGGCACCGCGCTGACCGAGTCGGCATGGCGGCTGGCCATCATCGCCACCGCCGCGGCGGCCGGCTTCGCCGCTGCCGGCTGGGCGATGACCCTGGTCAGCGCCCGGCACGCCCGCGCCGCCGCCGCAGCCGACATCCCCATCGACTGAGTGTTGCCACCCTGTACGCATAAGCTGCGCTTATATTGACAGGATGTGGGACGTCAAACTTCATCCTGCGGTCGAGGAGTGGTTCCTCGACCTCTGCAGGACGGATCCCGCCAGTGCCGACCTCATCAGCGAGGCCATCGATCTCCTCACCGAACACGGGCCGGCGCTCGGGCGTCCCCTGGTCGACCGCCTCAAGGGCAGTTCTTTCCACCACATGAAAGAGCTGCGACCCGGATCCGCTGGCTCCACGGAGGTCCGCATGATCTTCGCTTTCGATCCACTTCGAGAGGCGGTCTTCCTGGTCGCTGGCGACAAGTCGGGCCAGTGGCAGAGTTGGTACCAGACGGCCGTCCCCTTGGCGGACGATCGGTTCCAGGAGCACCTCATCAGCCTGAAGGACACACAACGATGACCGGTGGAGCTGACTGGCGGGATGTGAAGGCGAAGGCCCGGGAGCTCGATCCGTCCTGGGATCATCCGGATCGGGTTGCACGACGGGCGCAGCAGCGCGAGCAGATGCTGGCATCGGTCAGTGGCATGCAGCTGGCGGAGATCCGCAAGCAGCTGGGCATGACCCAGGCCCAATTGGCCGAGGCCGCAGGATTGACCCAGGCGAGGATCAGTCAGATTGAGAATGGCGAGCACACCAGCCTGGAAACTCTCCGTGCCTACGTCACCGGCCTGGGAGGCCACCTCGACGTCGTCGCCCGCATCGGGAACATCCAACTGAACGTTGCCTGATCGGCGAAGGCCGCCCTCGACAAGCGGCCGGCGCCGGGTCACGACCATTTCCGGGTACCTCTAGGGGTGGTCCCCCGGGACGATTTCGGTGGCCATCCCGGATCCGGCTCGGGTCTCTGCGGCGACAGGCTGAGGCATGCCTGGAACCCGGAGTACCGGCCTGCTCGCCCTCAGCGGAATCGCGCTGGCGGCGCTGCTCACCGTGATCGGTCATCTCGAAGTCAACGACGACCTCAACCCGTGGGCGCTGACCATCAGCGACTTCGCGGTCTCCGACCGGGGCGGCGTAATCGACATCGCGATGGTGGTGCTCGCGCTCGCCACCGTGGCGCTGCTGTACGGGCTGCGCCGCACCGGACCGCCCGAGCCGGTCTCCGATCGACCGACCGAGCTGCTGCTCGGCGCGTGGGTGGCCGGACTGCTGCTGGCCGCGGTGGTGCCGACGAACGAGCCGGGCACCGCCATGACCACCGCCGCGTACCTGCACCGGTACGCCTCGGTGGTCGCCTTCCTGGCGCTGCCGGCCGCCGGCTGGCTGCTCGCCCGCCGGCCCGACCTGGCACCCGCCGCCCGGACGCTGCGCGCCCTCGTCCTGCTCAGCCTGGCCCTGGCGGCGGCGATGATCTGGTCCGCCTACCCCGGTGAGCGCCTGCTCATCGGCCTGGCCGAGCGCCTGCTCATCCTCACCGAGGTGGCAGTGCTCGGCACCGTCGCGGTGACCCTGGCCCGGACGCCGGTCGCCCGGTGGCGGGTCACTCCAGCTCGTGGAGCATGAGCTGGCGGGCCGCCTCGGTGATCGAGCCGGACAGCGACGGGTAGATGGTGATGGTCTGTGCCAGCTCGTTGACGGTGAGGTTGTTCTCCACCGCCATGGTGATCGGCAGGATCAGCTCGCTGGCCTTAGGGGCGACCACCACACCGCCGACCACCTGACCGCTGGCCGGCCGGCAGAACAGCTTCACGAAGCCGTCGGAAAGATCGTCCATCTTGGCCCGGGCGTTGCCGGACAGCGGCAGCATCACCTGCCGGGCCGGCACCTTGCCGGAGTCCACCTCGTCCTGGGAGACACCCACCGTGGCCAGCTCCGGGTCGGTGAAGACGTTCGCCGCGACGGTGCGCAGCCGCAGCGGGCGGACCGCCTCGCCGAGCGCGTGCCACATCGCGATCCGGCCCTGCATGGCGGCGACGCTGGCCAGCAGCAGCACGCCGGTGCAGTCACCGGCGGCGTAGATGCCGGGCACGTTGGTGCGGGACACCCGGTCGACCGTGACGTAGCCACCCCGGCCCAGCTGCACGCCGTACTCGGCGAGGCCCAGGTCGGCGGTGTTCGGGATCGAACCGACCGCGATCAGCGCGTGGGAGCCGAAGACCTTGCGGCCGTCGGAGAGCTCCACCTCGACGCCGTCCGCGGTACGCCGGACCGCGTCGGCCCGGGAGTTGTTGAGGATGTTCATGCCCCGGTTGCGGAACACCCGCTCGATGGCCGCGGCAGCGTCGGCGTCCTCGTGCGGCATCACCCGGTCCCGGCTGGAGACCAGCGTGACCTCGACCCCCATCGCCAGGTACGCGCTGGCGAACTCGGCGCCGGTCACGCCGGAGCCGACCACGATCAGGTGCGCGGGCAACTCCGGCAGGTCGTACACCTGACGCCAGGTCAGGATGCGCTCGCCGTCCGGTACGGCGGTGGGCAGTTGGCGTGGCGTCGAGCCGGTGGCCACCAGCACGGTGGACGCGGCGATCGAGTACTCCTCGCCGCCGCCGGCCGGGGTGACGATGACCCGGTGGGTGTGCCCGAGAGCGTCCTCGCCCAGCCGGGCGGTGCCGGCCACGAAGGTGACACCCGCCTTGAGCAGCTTGGCGTGGATGTCGGCGGACTGCGCCAGCGCGAGTCGCTTGACCCGCTCGTGCACCGCCCGCGCGTCGACGGTGACCGCCTCCAGGCCGTCCGAGTGCACCCCGAACTCCTCGGTGTCCCGGTAACCGGTGACCACCCCCGAGCTGGCGATGAAGGTCTTCGACGGTACGCAGTCGGAGAGCACGCAGGCCCCGCCCGCGCCGTCCGCCTCCACCACGGTGACATCGGCATCCAGCTGGGCGGCGACCAGCGCCGCCTCGTACCCGGCCGGCCCCCCGCCGATGATCACGATCCGGCTCACAACGTTCGCCCTTCGTCGATGCTCACAGTGACTTTCTTCTCCCGAGCGCACCCGACACGCACAGTCGTATTCTCCCCCACCCGTCGGCAGGGCTATCGTCATCGCCGTGCGTCATCACGCCGCCTACGGCTCAAATCTCGACCCCGCACGCATGCGCGCCTACTGCCCGCATTCGCCGATGGTGGGCACCGGCTGGCTGGAGGGGTGGCGGCTGACCTTCGCCGGGGCGGACGTGATCGGCTGGGAGGGCGCGGTGAGCACCCTGGTCGAGTCCCCCGGCGACCGCGTCTTCGTGGCGATCTACGACATCCACCCGTACGACGCGGCCCAGCTCGACGAGCTTGAGGGGGTGGCCGCCGGCACGTACCGCAAGCTGCACGTCCGGGTCTCCACCCTCGACGGCGACGTGACCGCGTGGATCTACGTCTTCGACGGGTACGAGGGCGGCCTGCCGACGTCGTGGTACCTCTCGGAGATCGCGAACGCCGCCGAGAAGGCGGGCGCGCCGGACGACTACGTCACCGAGCTGCGGTCCCGCCCCACCGGCACCGCGTCGGCGTAGGGCGTATCGCACGCCCTCAGTCTGCTCTCGCCGCCGGCCGGACCGTTCGTCGGCCCCGGCCGGGGTCGTCAATCACACACCGGCCGCCGGGACGAGCACCTCGAACATGTCGGTCCACCGCGTCTGCCGCAGGCCCACCGACCGGTAGAGCGACAGCGGCGCGGTCGGGTTGGTGAGGTCCACCCCGAGGCCGGCCGCCTGCCGGCCCTTCTCGGCGTAGCGGGCGAAGGCACGGCGCAGCAGCGCGGCGCCCACCCCCCGCCGGCGGTACGCGGGCAGCACCGACAGGCTCCGCACGAAGCCCTCCTGCTGGTCGAGCGCCTGGTCCGAGGACTGCAACGCACCGGCTTGTACCCCGTCCACCTCGGCGACGAACCACTCGTCCCAGGCGGTCACGTCACCGATCCGGGCCCGCCACCGCTCGTACGACAGCGGCTCGTGGTCCGGGGTGTCGCCGAAGGCGATGTCGTGGATCCGGTGGAACTCCCGCAGGTCGGCCTCGTCGTCCGGGCGGACCGGGCGGACCGTCACGCCGGGCGGCGGGGACGGCTCGGCGGGCAGGTCGGCCAGCGGGCGGCTCATCCGGACGTACCGCTTGGCCAGGGTGAACCCGGCCGTGCGCAGGTCCCGTTCCCAGTCGCGTTCCGGCTCGAAGACCGCGCACCGGACGGTGAGCGCGGGCAGCCCCCGCTCGGCCGCCCGCTCGGCGACCCGGTCCAGTTGCCGGGCCAGCAGCGGAGCCCGCACCGCGGCGGCCCGCTCCGGGTCGACGTAGACCTCCACGAACTCCCGGCCGACCCCGGTCGGGTTGTCCAGGGTCGCCCAGGCGACCACGGCGTCGTCCGGGTCCACCGCCAGCCAGGAGTCCCGCGCGGGGTCGAAGAAGGGGGCGCCCAGCGACTCGGCGACGTCCTCGGCGTCGAAGTCGGGATGGCCGATGGCGAAGGTGTCGGCGGCGTGCACCACCGCGAGGATCGCCGGAACGTCGTCGAGGGTGGGCCGGCGCGTGGTCCAGCCAGCGGGAAGGGTCACGGCAGGTGATCCTGACAGCCGACCGCCGCCGGCGCCGCCCATTTTTGGACAGCCCGTCGTCACCGGCCGAGGGGCAGCGTGGGGGCGAGGTCGGCCCGGGTCCGGTGCAACAGCTCCACCAGCTCGGCGCCGTCGGCAGCGCCGAGCACCGCGAACGCCGGCGCGGCCAGCCGGTTGGTCACCGCCTCCGCCCAGAGCCGCCGACGCACCAGCGGCCCGACCGGCGGGTACGGCGGCGGCCAGCCACAGGCCACCGCGCCGGCCTCCCCCTCGGGCCCGGCCAGCACGGCCTCCAGCGGGGTCATTCCGGCGGCGCGCACCGCCAGCAGGTAGGCGCCGGTGAAGTGTTCGCGGAGCAGTCGCAGCCCCGCGGCGCTCCGTGCGCCGGCGGAGAGATCCGGCAGCGGCATGGCCCGCCAGGCGGCGAAGAGCGGCATGCCACTGGCGTCCGCCGCCGTCACCGCGCGCTCGACCAGCCCGGCCAGGCGCTCGGTGCCAGGCAGCGCGCCCAGGTGCTGCGTCCCCCACCGACAACACTCGGCGAGGCTCGCGGCGGCCACCTCGGCCGGCCGGAGGACCCGGGCCGCGGCGCCCCAACCGTCCGCGACCGCGTCCGGGGCGATGAAGCCGAGGGCGGCGGCGGCCGTCTCGGCCCGTACGTCGCCGAGCGCGCCGGCCCTGCCGCTGATGTAGAAGGCCCAGCCGGAGATGCCGAGCAGCCGAGCCCGGCGCAGCGTGGTCGGGCATCGACTGAAACCGTCGCCCAGGTCGAGCACGACCGGCTTGCTGGCGGCGGCGACCTGCTCCGGCGTCATCCGAACGCCACCCCCGGGCGCACCGGCCCACCAGCCACGGCGCCTTCCCGATCCGGGACTGCCAGCCCGCGACGGCCCGCCCGCTCGTCGTCGTCCATCGATGGTCAGTCTGCCGGGCCACCGCCGGAGTCCGCAGTCCCCTCTTCGGCCGCCAGCGCCTCGACCGCCGCCTCGACCTCGCCCGCGCGCCGCCGGGCCACGGTGACCGCCCGCTCGGCCGCGCGCCGGGCCAGCTTGGCCCGGCTGAGATCCTGCTCCGCGACCGCCCGCCGCCGCTCCAACTCGGCCAGCTCGGTCTCGATCCGATCGAGTACGGCGGCGCCGTCGCGCTCATGCCCGGTCGCCTCGGTCAACTCGGCTTCGGCACGCTCCTGGTCGGTGCGGGCCCTGGCCAGTTCCCGGTCCAGTGCCCGGCGCTGCCGGTCCCGCTCGGCGCGGGCCGCCCGCTGCGCCGCCCGCTCGGCCCGCTCCGCGGCCCGGTCGGTACGGGGGGCAGCCTCCTCGGGGCGGGCCCGCTGGGCACCGGGGCGGCGGACCGGGCGTTCCACTTCCGGCCCCTCGTCGTCGCCGGTGACCAGCCGCAGCTGCGGGCGGGGCACCTCGCCGAAGCCGGCGTAGCTGGCCGCTCGGATCAGGCGTCCAGCCCGGACCTGCTCGGCGACCTCGGTGTCGGAGAGCGCCGCGTTCAGGGTCGCCTCCACCTCGGCCAGCGGCAGCTTGCTGGCCGGCGGGGCGTCCGGCTCCGCTGCGGCGAGCTTGCGGACCTCGGCGACCAGGGCGGCCACCACCGCCCGACGCTGCGCGGACAGCTCCCGGAGCCGGGGCCCGCGCAGCTCCCGCTGGGCGGCACGCAGCGCGTCGGCGAGCTGGACGAGGTCGGCGACCAGCTCGGGGCGGTGGATGGCGAGCAGGTTGACCAGCCAGGCGGCCACCGTGGGGCGGCGCAGTCGGGCCAACTGCCGGGCGGTGGTCGGGTCGCCGGCGCGGCGGGCCTCGGACACGGCGGCGTCCCGGGCGGCCACGAACCGCTCCGGTGGGGTGCGGTAGAGCTGCTCCACCAGCTCCGGGGAGGGGCCGGGCATGGCCTTAGACGTCCACCCGGCTACCGGGCTCCAGACGCTGGTACTCGGTGCCGGACAGCGCGGCGTACTGCCGGTCGAGCACGCCCAGCCCGTTTGCGTTGAGCAGCCCGTCATGCAGCGCGTACGCACGCCGCGGGGCGACCGCCCGGATGAAGTCGACCACCTCGGAGAACTTCGACCAGGGAGCGTGGATCGGCGCGAAGAGCGTGTCGACCGGGGTTTCGTCCGGCACCACCAGGGCGTCCCCGGGGTGGTAGACCACGTCATTGATCAGGAAACCGAGGTTGTCCACCACCGGGATGTCCGGGTGGATCACCGCGTGCCGCCCGCCGTACGCGCGGATGGCGATGCCGGCGGCGGTGAACGACTCGCCGGCCGCGACCGGGTGCAACGCCTCGGCCGCGTCGCCGAGGGTGCCGGCGAGCGAGGCGGGCCCGTGGATCGTGAGCGGTCCCCGGTCGAGCTGTAGGCACACCGCCGCCACATCGAGGTGGTCGGCATGTTCATGGGTGACCAGCACCGCGTCCGCACCTTCCAGCGCTGCGGGATCGCTGAACACCCCGGGGTCGACGACGAGCACTCCCCCGTCGTGTTCCACCCGGAGGCAGGAGTGGGCGTACTTGGTGAGCCGCATCGTGACTCCTCGATTATCGAATCGTGACGTCCTCAGCGCAGTCTGCCGGAACCAGCCGACGAGCGCGCCGCGTCCGAGGTATCGCCACACCGGCTGACGACAGAAGGAGCGGGGATGGACGAACGGGCGGGACGACGCCACGGCACACTGCTGGCGGTAACGGCACTGGCGGCGGCACTGGTGTTGACGGGGTGCGGTGCCGGCGACAGCGGGGCACGGGACACGGCCGGCTCGGCGGCCGACGCGCCGGCCGCGAACGGCGGCGCGGACAAGGACAGCGCTGCGGGCGCACCGGAGGCGGCCGGGGCTGGCGGGCCCGGGGCGGCCGGGGCCGGCGCACCGGACCTGCGGATCGACCAGCGGGCGATCATCTACACCGGAGCGATGCGGGTCCAGGTGAACGATGTGGACGCGGCCGCCCGCGAGGTCACTGCCGTGGTCACCCGGGCCGGTGGCTTCATCGGTGGCGACCAGCGACACAGCGCCGAGGCCGACGCGGTGGCGGAGTTGCAGTTGCGGGTGCCGGCGCCGAAGTTTTCCGGCGTGGTGGACGAGATCGCCAAACTCGGCCGGCAGCAGAGCCGGGAGATCAGCACCCAGGACGTCACCGAGGAGACGGTCGACCTGGACGCGCGGATCATCAGTCAGCGGGCCCGGGTGGACAGCGCCCGCCGGCTGCTCGCCCGCGCCACCTCGATCACCGACCTGGTGTCGCTGGAGAACGAGCTTGGTCGCCGGGAGGCGGACCTGGCCTCACTGGAGGCCAAGAAGCGGCGGTTGGCCGACCTGACCGCCCTCTCCACGATCACCGTGTCACTGGCCGGCCCGGCGGCGAAGACCACCGAAGAGAAGACCGAAACCGGCTTCCTGGTCGGGCTGAAGGGCGGCTGGAAGGCGTTCGTCGCCTCGCTGACCGTCCTGCTCACCGTGCTGGGCGCGCTGCTGCCCTGGCTGGTGGCGCTCGGCGTACCGCTGGCGGTGCTGCTGCTGGTGCTGCGCCGGCGGCGGAAGGATCCGGCCCTGGTGGCGCCGGTCAGCGCGCCGCCGCCAGTGCCCGCAGCGCGGTCTGCACCATGACGCGTACGCCGGCCGGGATGGCCCGCTCGTCCACGTCGAAGGACGCGCGGTGCAGGTCGACGTTGGGGCCGGAACGGCCCACGCCGAGGCGGGCGAGGGCGCCGGGGACGTACTCCAGATACCAGGAGAAGTCCTCGCCGCCCATGCTCTGCGGCGTCTCGGCGATCCCTTGCGGGCCGAGCGCGGCGGCGGTGGCCGCCGTCAGCACCTGGATGGCCCGGGAGTCGTTGCTCACCGGCGGCCGGCCGCGCAGGTACTCCAGGTCGACCGTGGCGCCGGTCGGAGCGATCACGTCGCGGACCACCTGAGCCACGATCTTGGGAGCCTGCTCCCAGGTGTCGCGGTCCATCACCCGCAGCGTGCCCGAGGCGCACGCCTCGGAGGGGATGACGTTGTAGCGGGTGCCGGCCGAGGCGTGGCCGAAGACCAACAGCAGCCCGCTGTTGGCCGGCACCCGGCGGCTGACCAGGGCGGGCACCTCGGTGATCAGCCGGCCGAGTGCGTCGACCAGGTCGACCGTCAGGTGCGGACGGGCGGTGTGCCCGCCCGGGCCGGAGAGCCGGACGGTGACGTTGTCGGCGGCCGCGGTGATCGGGCCGACCCGAAGGCCGACCTGGCCCACCGGCAGGTTCGGGTCGCAGTGCAGCGCGAAGATCTGCACCACGTCGTCCAGGCCGCCGGCCTCGATGACCTCGAGCGAGCCGCAGGGCAGGATCTCCTCGGCGGGCTGGAAGATGAGCCGGACCCGGCCGTCCAGCTCACCGAGGTCGGCGAGCTGGGCCAGCAGCATGCCGACGCCGAGCAGGATCGAGGTGTGCACGTCGTGGCCGCAGGCGTGGCAGACGCCCTCCACGGTGGACCGGTAGGGGACGTCCTTGGGATCGTGCAGCGGAAGGGCGTCGATGTCGGCGCGCAGCGCGATGACCGGGCCGTCCGGGCGGCCGTCGACGTCGCAGATCACGCCGTTGCCCTTGGGCAGCAGCCGTGGGTGCAGCCCGGCCAGTGAGAGCTCCCGGGCGATCAGGGCGGCCGTCTCGAACTCGGTACCGGAAAGCTCTGGGTGCGAGTGGAGGTGACGGCGCGTAGCGATCAGCCCTGGTACGCGGAGCGCGAGGAGGTGGTCCAGATCGCGGGGCAGAGGGATGGACCCGGGCGGCGTCTCCGGCCAGGACGACGCCAGCTGGCTGCCCGTGGGCAGCGTCAACGCACTCGTCACGTCGAATTCTCGATCACTAGAGATGGATGGATCATCGGGGACAGCAGACAGCCTAGACCTCCGGCGGTGACGCTGCGCAACCTCGTTACGGTAATGATCAGACCGCGCAGCGTCACGTATGCCCTGCTGAGGGCGCTCGGAGATGTGTGGGACAGCAGGTAGATCGCGTTCGAACGCCGTCATCCGCCCCTCACCTCCTACAACGCGTAACCGATCCCGGCGGTCACGAATCCCGGAGCCACTCATGGGCCCCCGTTGCGAATTGTCGCATTAGTCCGGCTGATGAACGGACACTCCGACAATTAGCCGACCACGCTCCGCAACGAGCCGGATAAAGACGCTCACACGCACCCGTCCGCCGTGACCGCACACCGTGTGCGTCCGCGTTCACCCGGTCGGGTTACCCCTAAACCTGGTGGGCACACCCCGGACGCCGTCGGGGGCCACGCCGCCCCCGGCCCAGCCGGGGGATCCGCTTCCGACTGTAGCTCCGCCGACGCCCAGCAAACCCGCCTTGACCTGGCAAAACAGCCGATCGTCCGATCAGAACCGGTCGGTGGGCCGGTACAGCCCCCACGCCTCGCGCAGCGTCCCGCAGACCTCACCGACCGTGGCCCGGGCCCGCAGCGCCTCCTTCATCGGGTACAGCACGTTCTCCGTCCCGTCGGCAGCGGCCCGGAGCCCGGCGAGGGCCCGCGCCACCGCGTCGGCGTCCCGTTCGGCGCGCAGCCGGGCCAGCCGCTCGGCCTGAGCCGCCTCGATCGTCGGGTCGACCCGCAACGGCTCGTACGGCTCCTCCTCGTCCACCGCGAACCGGTTGAGCCCCACCACCACCCGCTCGCCCGAGTCGATCTCCTGGGCGATCCGGTACGCGGACTGCTCGATCTCCCGCTTCTGGAACCCGGCCTCGATCGCGTCGACCGCCGAGCCGTGGTCGGCCACCCGCTCCATCAGCTCGACGGCGGCAGCCTCGATCTCGGCGGTCATCGCCTCCACCACGTACGAGCCGGCGAACGGGTCGACGGTGGCGGTCAGGTCCGTCTCGTACGCCAGCACCTGCTGGGTACGCAGCGCGAGCCGGGCGGCCTTCTCGGTGGGCAGCGCGATCGCCTCGTCGAAGCTGTTGGTGTGCAGCGACTGGGTGCCGCCGAGCACCGCGCCCAGACCCTGCACCGCGACCCGGACCAGGTTCACCTCCGGCTGCTGGGCGGTGAGCTGCACGCCGGCCGTCTGGGTGTGGAAGCGCAACATCATGGACTTCGGATCCTTGGCGCCGAAGTCGTCGCGCATCAGCCGGGCCCAGATCCGCCGGGCGGCGCGGAACTTCGCCACCTCCTCCAGCAGCGTGGTGCGGGCCACGAAGAAGAACGACAGCCGGGGGGCGAAGTCGTCCACGGCCAGCCCCGCCGCCAGCGCGGCCCGGACGTACTCCACGCCGTTGGCGAGGGTGAACGCGATCTCCTGCGCTGGCGTCGCTCCGGCCTCCGCCATGTGGTAGCCGGAGATGGAGATGGTGTTCCATTTCGGCACCTCCTTGCGGCAGTACGCGAACGTGTCGGCCACCAGGCGCAGCGACGGCTTCGGCGGGAAGATGTACGTCCCCCGGGCGATGTACTCCTTGAGGATGTCGTTCTGGATGGTGCCGTTGAGCGCCGAGCCGGGGACGCCGTTCTCCTCGGCGACGAGCTGGTAGAGCAGCAACAGCACCGACCCGGGCGCGTTGATGGTCATCGAGGTGGAGACCTTGTCCAGCGGGATGTCGGCGAAGAGCAGCCGCATGTCGTCGATGGAGTCGATGGCGACGCCCACCTTGCCGACCTCGCCGTGCGCGATCGACTCGTCCGAGTCGTAGCCCATCTGGGTGGGCAGGTCGAAGGCGACCGAGAGGCCCATCGTGCCGGCCCGCAACAGCTGGTGGTACCGCGCGTTGGACTCGGTGGCGGTGCCGAAGCCGGCGTACTGGCGCATGGTCCACGGGCGGGAGGTGTACATCGTGGGGTAGACCCCCCGGGTGTACGGGAACTCGCCCGGGCCGCCCAGGCGGGTGTCCAGGTCCTCCGGAAGGTCGGCCGCCGAGTAGACGTCCTTGATCGGGAAACCGGACTCGCTTGACCGCCGTTCGCTCATCCCCGGATGGTAGGACCCGTGGGCGCGCCGTCGGGTGAGGGATACCGCACAGTGCGTCCCGACAGCTCAACAGGAGGTGAACGGTTGGCCACGTTCTGTCGAGTTGGATAAACGTCCGTCGCGTCGGCTTTCGCATCGGGCGTCGGAACCAGCAAGATAGGGGGGTTGTGTCCCAGCCCCCCTCGATTTCCCCCGGTGGCTTTTCTGTGACTCAGATCCCGACGTGGAGCGGCGGACCGGTTAGTTCCGCCAACGGACGAGCGGCGCCCGGCACCACCATCGGTGGCCGGTACTCGCTGCGGTCCTCGGTGGGCAACGGCGGCATGGGTACGGTGTGGCGCGCCACAGACACCCTGCTGCGCCGGGACGTGGCGGTGAAGGAGGTCGTCCTGCCCCCGGGGCTGGCCCCCAGCGACCGCGACGCCATGTACGAACGCACCCTGCGCGAGGCCCGTGCCGCGGCTGCCATCCAGCACCCCGCAGTGGTCCAGGTTTACGACGTGGTCACCGAGGCCGGCCGGCCGTGGATCGTCATGGAGCTGCTGGACGCCCGCAGCCTCGCCGACATGGTGATCGAGGACGGGCCGGTCGCGCAGCGCGCGGTTGCCAAGATCGGCATCGCGCTGCTCGGCGCGTTGGAGGTCGCACACGCGATCGGCGTGCTGCACCGCGACGTCAAACCGGCCAACGTGCTGATCTGCACCGACGGGCGCTGCGTGCTGACCGACTTCGGGGTCGCCCGGATGCCCACCGACGTGCAGCTCACCACCCCCGGCATGGTGCTCGGCTCGCCGCACTTCATCTCGCCCGAGCGGGCCATGGGCCAGGAGTTCGGGCCGCCGAGCGACCTCTTCTCGCTGGGTGTGACGCTCTACACGGCGGTCGAGGGGCGGCCCCCGTTCGACAAGGGCGACCCGATCGAGACCATGCACGCCGTCGTCGAGGACCCGCCCGCCCCGCCGCAGCGCAGCGGTCCGCTGACCCGGGTGCTGATGGGCCTGTTGGAGAAGGACCCGGCCCGCCGGCTGGACGTGCACACCTCCCGGTCCATGCTGCGCGAGCTGCTCGCCGGCCCGCTGGGCAGCACCGCCACCGCCGTGCACTCGGTCACCGACCCGTACGCCGTGGTGCCGGTGCAGCAGCGACCGGCGCCCCTCGCCCTGCCGGCCCAGCCGGAGCCGAAGCCGGACAACCAGATCGGCGGCCGGGCGATGCTGGCCCCGGGCGAGTCGTTGACCGACCGGCTGGCCGCGCTGCGCCGGGGCGAACGCCCGCAGCCGGCCGGCGCGGCCGGCGCCACCGGGCTCGACGAAACCAGCGCCGACGCGCTGGCCGGCCCGCTGCACACGCCCACCGGCGCCATGCCGGTTCCCGGCCGACCCGCTACCGGGCGCACCTACGGCGGCAACGCGGACGCCACCCAGCGGGTGGACGCCGGCGGGCACCCGGACGCCACCCAGCGGGTCAGTTACGGCAGCCGGTCCGACGCCACCCAGCAGGTCGCCTACGGCGGCGCGCCGGAGGCCACCCAGCGCATCGGCGGCACCTACGGCGGTGGAAACCAGTGGTCGGTGCCCGGCACCGGGCAGCCCTGGGCCACGCCGCCTGCCCCGTCGGGCGGCGGCGCCCTCGGCAAGGTCCGCGCCACCGGTGGTCAAATGGTCAGCACCGTGAAGGGCTGGCCGCGCAAGGTGCAGTTGGCCGCGGCCGGTGGGCTGGTCGTGGTGCTGCTGCTCGGCATCGTGGCGCTGTCCAGCGGCGGCGACGAACCCCCACCGGTCACCCCCCAGGCCCAGCCCACCGCGTCCGCCCCGGCTGATCCGGGGGTGGAGATGCAGGAGCACTCCGCCCGGGGCGTGCAGGTGCTGGTGCCGAAGGGCTGGAAGAAGTCCACCGGCGGCAGCTACACCGACTACATCGACCCGGAGGACGACGGTCGCAAGATCCGGATCCTCACCGAGAAGTGGACCGGGACGCCCACCCGCTGGGCGGAGAGCGCACAGAACTTCCTCCGCACCAAGAGCACGTCCTGCAAGAAGCCGTACGAGCAGGTCGCCATCAGCGAGCGGGAGTCGGCGGGCAGCCCCGGCGTCGAATTCGAGTACACCTGTGGCGAGGGTGGCGACATGCGCCACGGGGTGTGGCACGCGGTGGTCAACGACGGCAAGGCCTACTCGTTCTACCTGTCCTCCAGCGACGCCCGGTACGGCGAGAGCAAGCCGATCTTCGACGAGATGGTCCGGACGTTCCAGCTCACCGGCGACGGCTGAGCCGGAGGGAACCGATAGCGGTGATCCGCCGCCGTGCTATCAAGGGGCATGGCGGCGGACACCACTGACATCGACGACATTCGCGAGCAAGCCCGGCGCTGGCTCGCCGACGACCCGGACCCGGCCAGCCGGGATGAGCTGACGGCAGTGCTCGACCGGCTGCCGGCGAGCGCCCCGGAGTTGGCCGACCGGTTCGCCGGGCCGCTGACCTTCGGCACCGCGGGCCTCCGCGGCCCACTGCGCGCCGGCCCCAACGGAATGAACCTCGCCGTGGTCACCCAGGCCGCCGCTGGCCTGGTCGGCTGGCTCGCCGCCCAGGGCGGCACCGGCCCACTGGTGATCGGGTACGACGCCCGGCACGGCTCCCGCGAGTTCGCCGAGCGGACCGCCCAGGTGGCCACCGGTGCCGGCCGGCCGGCTCTGCTGCTGCCCCGCCCGCTACCCACCCCGGTGCTGGCGTACGTGGTGGGCCAGCTCGGCGCGGTCGCTGGCGTGATGGTCACGGCCAGCCACAACCCGCCGCAGGACAACGGCTACAAGGTCTACCTCGGCGCCGAGCTGGGCGGGGAGCTGGGCGCGGGAGCGCAGATCGTGCCGCCTGCAGACGCCGGTATCGAGGCCGCCATCCGCGCGGTCGGCCCGCTGACCCAGGTGCCGCTGGGCCAACCCGGTCAGGTGCTCGGCGACGACGTGGTCGCCTCGTACGTCGAGCGGGCCACCGCGGTGATCGCGCCGGACGGGTCACGGGACCTGACGGTGGCGTACACCCCGCTGCACGGGGTGGGTGCTGCGGTGCTCACCGCCGCCTTCGCCCGCGCCGGCTTCCCGGTGCCCGGTGTGGTGCCCGATCAGGCCGAGCCGGACCCGGAGTTTCCCACCGTGTCGTTCCCCAACCCGGAGGAGCCGGGAGCGGTGGACCGGCTGATCGCGTTGGCCGACTCCACCGGCGCCGACCTCGCCATCGCCAACGACCCCGACGCGGACCGCTGCGCGGTGGTGGTCCGCGACGGCATGACCGACGGCGGGCAGAGCTGGCGGATGCTGCGCGGCGACGAGGTGGGTGTACTGCTCGCCGACCACCTGATGCGCCGCGGGGTGACCGGGCTCTACGCCACCACCATCGTCTCGTCGTCACTGCTCCGGGCGATGTGCGCGGCCCGAGGGCTGCCCTACGACGAGACGTTGACCGGCTTCAAGTGGATCGTCCGGGCCGGCGGCGGGAGCGCGCCGCTGGTCTACGGCTACGAGGAGGCGCTCGGCTACTGCGTCGCCCCGGAGCACGTACGCGACAAGGACGGCATCACCGCCGCGCTGACCGTGGCCGAACTGGCCGCCGGCCTGAAGGCGCAGGGTCGTACGCTGACCGACCGGCTGGACGAGCTGGCCGCCGAGTTCGGCGTGCACCACACCGACCAGCTCTCCGTCCGGGTGGACGACCTGCGGGAGATCGCCCGAGCGATGGCCCGGATCCGCGCGGCCACCCCGACCACGCTGCTGGGCCACCCGGTCGACAGCACCCAGGACCTGCTGCCGGAGGCGGACGTGGTGATCCTGCGCACCGGGGCAGCCCGGGTGGTGATCCGGCCGTCCGGCACCGAGCCGAAGCTCAAGGCGTACCTCGAGGTCGTCGAGCCGGTCACGGACGGCGACGTCGCGGCGGCCCGGACCCGCGCGCAGGCCGCGATCGCGCAGCTCCGCACCGAGATCGCCGCCGCCCTCGGCCTCTAGTGCGAGGAAGGGCCCCTTGCCGACGCCTGGTGCGTGGGCAAGGGGTCCTTTCGTGTCGGGGTCAGGCGCGCTTGCCGAGGGCCTGGTCGACGGCCTTCGCCAGGGCGGCGACGACCAGGCCGACCGAGGGGCGGACCACCGAGTCGTCGGTGCTCACCTCGCCGGAGAAACCGGCGCCGGTGGCGATCTCCGCCAGCCGGCGGCGGGCGTCCGCGGCGGCCTCGCCGGTCACCCCGAGCGCCGATTCCATCCGGAGCACCACGACCAGGGTGGCCAGCGCGGCGGTCCGCTCGTCCGGTGCGGCCACCCCGGTCAGCGCCTCGGCCAGCCGCAGCCGGGTTTCCGCCTCGACGGACGTGTCCACCACCGGGTAGCGGTGCACGTGGATGAAGCCCAGTTCGGTCTCGTCGATGTCCCGGACCACGCCCTGCCGGCACAGGTCACCGAGGATCCGGTCGCGCAGGCCGTGCCGCAGGCGCTGCACCCACGAGGCCGGCGTGTGCGGGGTGTCGGCTGCGATCCGGCCGAGCACCTCGTCGGTGACCGGCTCGCCGGTGGGTGTCGGGTCGACCACGGTCAGGGACCCGTCGGCGTACGCGATCCGGCCGGCCAGGGCCAGCTCGACCAGGACCGCGGCGGCCATGCCCAGGTCCAGGCTGATCCGCGGCATGGTCGCCTTGCCGGTCGTGTCGTCGTAGGCGAGGAGCAGCAACTCCTCGGCGAGCGCAACACCAGTCATGGCCGGAGACGGTAGCGGGTCCGCGCACCACCGCGCGCGAACCCGCCGGACCCGGCACCGACCGGGGTAACGCGTCAGAAGCGGGGCATGCCGCCGAACTGGCGGTCGCCAGCGTCACCGAGCCCGGGGACGATGAACTTCCGGTCGTTGAGCCCATCGTCGATCGAGGCGGTGACCAGCCGCAACGGCAGGCCGGAGCGTTCCAGCCGCTCGATGCCGACCGGCGCGGCCAGCACGCAGAGCACGGTAATGTCGGTGCAGCCCCGGTCGGCCAGCAGCCGGCAGCAGTGCTCCAGCGAGCCACCGGTGGCCAGCATCGGGTCGAGCACCAGCACCGGCAGGCCGGACAGCTCCCGGGGCAGCGACTCCATGTACGCCCGCGGCTCGTAGGTCTCCTCGTCGCGGGCCAGGCCGACGAAGCCCATCGAGGACTCGGGCAGCAGGCCGAGCGCGGCGTCCGCCATGCCCAGGCCGGCCCGCAGCACCGGCACCAGCAGCGGCGGGTTGGCCAGCCGGGTGCCCACGGTGGCGGTGACCGGCGTCTGCACCGGGTACCGCTCGACGGGGAAGGAGCGCGCCGCCTCGTACACCAGCATGGTGGTCAGTTCGTGCAGCGCGGCCCGGAACGTCGAGGAATCGGTGCGCGAGTCCCGCATGGCGGTCAGCCGAGACTGGGCCAGCGGGTGGTCAATGACGTGTACGTCCACGATCGCTCAACCTACCGGTCCGTCCGGCGTGGCGGTGCGGCTGCGGCCGGACCAGCGACGCCGCTCACGCTGGCGCGTCACCGGGCGGGCGTGAGCAAGATCACTCAGTGGTCCCGTGCGTAGACTTCACGGCATGACGGCGACAACGACGTCGGCCCGGTCGGAGCTCTCCGAGCTGGGACGATCCGAGACCGCTCTGCGGACCTTCCTGCACGGCCTGCCCGGCGTGGACCAGGTCGGCGCGGAGCAGCGGGCGGCACAGCTCGGCACCCGCTCCATCAAGACCACCGCGAAGGCGCAGGCGATCGACCTGGCCATCCGGATGGTCGACCTGACCACCCTGGAGGGGGCGGACACCCCCGGCAAGGTGCGCGCGCTGGCCGCGAAGGCGCTGCGCCCGGACCCGGCCGACCCGTCCTGCCCACACGTCGGCGCCGTCTGCGTCTACCCGGCGATGGTCCCGTACGTCGCCGAGGTGCTGCGCGGCAGCAATGTGCACCTGGCCAGCGTGGCGACCGCCTTCCCATCGGGCCAGGCGCCGCTGGAGATCAAGCTCGCCGACACCCGGGCCGCCGTCAAGGCCGGTGCCGACGAGATCGACATGGTCATCAACCGGGGCGCGTTCCTGGCCGGGCGGTACAAGGAGGTCTACGACGAGATCGTGGCCACCAAGGAAGCCTGCGGGGACGCCCACCTCAAGGTGATCCTGGAGACCGGCGAGCTGGCCACCTACGACAACGTGCGTCGGGCCTCCTGGCTGGCCATGCTGGCCGGCGGCGACTTCATCAAGACCTCCACCGGGAAGGTCCCGGTCGCCGCGACGCTGCCGGTGACCCTGGTGATGGTGGAGGCGGTCCGCGACTTCCGGGCCGCCACCGGGCGGCAGGTCGGCGTGAAGCCGGCCGGTGGCATCAAGAACACCAAGGACGCGATCAAGTACCTGGTGATGGTCAACGAGACCGTCGGCCCGGACTGGCTCGACCCGGACTGGTTCCGCTTCGGCGCGTCCAGCCTGCTCAACGACCTGCTGATGCAGCGCACCAAGCTGACGACCGGCACCTACTCCGGTCCCGACTACTTCACCCTGGACTGATAGCCGATGTTCGAATACGCACCCGCCCCCGAGTCCCGCTCGGTGGTGGACCTCAAGCCCTCGTACGGGCTGTTCATCGACGGTGAGTTCGTCGACCCGACCGACGGCGGCAGCTTCAAGTCGATCAACCCCGCGTCCGAGGAGGTGCTGGCCGAGGTATCCGAGGCCGGCGCGCAGGACGTGGAGCGCGCGGTACGCGCCGCCCGCAAGGCGTACGAGAAGGTCTGGGGTCCGATGCCGGGCCGGGACCGGGCCAAGTACCTGTTCCGGATCGCCCGGATCATCCAGGAGCGCTCCCGCGAGCTGGCCGTGCTGGAGTCGCTGGACAACGGCAAGCCGATCAGGGAGTCCCGCGACGTCGACCTGCCGCTGGTCGCCGCGCACTTCTTCTACTACGCCGGCTGGGCCGACAAGCTGGAGCACGCCGGCTTCGGGTCGAACCCGCGGCCGGTCGGTGTCGCCGCGCAGGTCATCCCGTGGAACTTCCCGCTGCTCATGCTGGCCTGGAAGATCGCCCCTGCCCTTGCGGCGGGCAACACGGTGGTGCTGAAGCCGGCGGAGACCACCCCGCTGACCGCGCTGCTCTTCGCCGAGATCTGCCAGCAGGCCGAGCTGCCGGCCGGCGTCGTCAACATCATCACCGGCGCCGGTGACACCGGTCGGACGCTGGTCGAGCACCCCGGCGTGGACAAGGTCGCCTTCACCGGCTCCACCGACGTCGGCCGGGCCATCGCCCGGTCCGTCGCCGGCACTCGCAAGAAGCTCACCCTGGAGCTGGGCGGCAAGGCTGCCAACATCGTCTTCGACGACGCACCGATCGACCAGGCCGTCGAGGGGATCGTCAACGGCATCTTCTTCAACCAGGGGCACGTCTGCTGCGCCGGCTCCCGGCTGCTGGTCCAGGAGAACGTCGCCGACCGGGTGCTCGAGTCGCTGAAGCGGCGGATGGCCCAGCTGCGGGTGGGCGACCCGCTGGACAAGAACACCGACGTCGGTGCGATCAACTCCGCCGCCCAGCTGGAGCGGATCCGCGAGCTGTCCGACGCCGGCTCGGCCGAGGGCGCCGAGCGGTGGTCGCCGCCGTGCGAGCTGCCCGACCGGGGCTTCTGGTTCGCGCCGACCATCTTCACCGGGGTCACCCAGGCGCACCGGATCGCCCGCGAGGAGATCTTCGGCCCGGTGCTGTCGGTGCTCACCTTCCGCACCCCGGCCGAGGCCGTGGAGAAGGCCAACAACACGCCGTACGGGCTGTCGGCGGGGATCTGGACCGACAAGGGTTCCCGGATCCTCTGGATGGCCGACCGGCTGCGCGCCGGCGTCGTCTGGGCCAACACGTTCAACAAGTTCGACCCCACCTCGCCGTTCGGCGGGTACAAGGAGTCGGGCTACGGTCGCGAGGGCGGCCGGCACGGGCTGGAGGGCTACCTCAATGTCTGAGCGGGTCGCGGTACGCAAGACGTACAAGCTCTTCATCGGCGGGAAGTTCCCGCGCAGCGAGTCGGGACGGTCGTATCTCGTGCAGTCCTCGAATGTGTCACTGGCCTCCCGCAAGGACGCCCGGGACGCGGTGGTCGCCGCCCGCGCCGCCGTGAAGGGCTGGGCCGGGGCGACCGCGTACAACCGGGGTCAGATCCTCTACCGGGCCGCCGAGATGCTGGAGGGTCGCCGCGAGCAGTTCGTGGCCCTCGGCGTGCCGGGCGACGAGGTGGATGCCGCGGTGGACCGCTGGGTCTGGTACGCCGGCTGGTCCGACAAGCTCCCCCAGGTGTACGGCGGCGCCAACCCGGTCGCCGGGCCGTACTTCAACCTGTCTTCGCCCGAGCCGACCGGCGTGGTCGCCGTCGTCGCCCCGGAGCGCCCGGCGCTGCTCGGCCTGGTCAGCGTGATCGCACCGGCGATCGTCACCGGTAACACGGTGGTGGTGGCGGCGTCCCCGACCGAGCCGCTGGCGGCGGTGACGCTGGCCGAGGTGCTGGCCACCTCCGACCTGCCCGGCGGGGTGGTCAACATCCTCACCGGCAGGATCACGGAGACCGCGCCGACGCTGGCCGCCCACATGGACGTCAACGCGATCGACCTGACCGGGGTGACCGACGCCGAGCTGGCGGCCGACCTGGAGGTCAGGGCGGCGGAGAACCTCAAGCGGGTGCTCCGGCCGACCCCGGCCGACCACGACTGGTCCGCCGACCCCGGCCTGGCCCGGATGACGAACCTGCTGGAGACGAAGACCGTCTGGCACCCCAAGGGGGTGTGATCGGTCGGTCCCGGCCGTGGGGTTTCGGGGGGAGCCCGCCCGCTCCGGGCGGTCAGGCTTGATCCCTCCGCAGGCGGGCTCCCCCCGAAACCCTGACCTGGGCCGGGTCCGCCCGGGTATTCGATCTTGCTGGCCGGTGCCTCCTGAGGGGTCACCGGCCAGCGGTGTATCCAGTGGACCGACCACGCCGGTGATCATGGGGTTGGCGAGAGGATCGATCTCGCCCGACCCAGCCAACCTGATGATCGTCGGTGGCGGAGCGGGTGACCTCTTGGGGTGGCGGATCTACTACCGGGGGTAGGATTGCGGGGTGACTCGGTTGGGCGATCTTGAGCGTGCGGTGATGGACGTGCTGTGGGACGTGGTTCCCGGCACGTCGGACGGAGTGACCGTGCGCGAGGTGGCCGACGCGCTCGACGGCCGCGAGCTGGCGTACACCACGGTGATGACCGTGCTGGACCGGCTCGCCGGCAAGGGCATGGTGCAGCGGGAGCGGGAGGGCCGGGCCTGGCGGTACCGGCCGGCAGCCAGCCGCGAGGCACACATCGCCCAGCTCATGCTCGACGCCCTCGACCTGGGCGGCAGCCGGGACGCCGCGCTGGTGCGCTTCGCCCGCTCGGTCACCGGCACCGAGGCCGAGGTGCTGCGCGCGGCCCTGGGGAGCGAGGCCGGGCTGACCCGGCCCGCGCCCACCGAAGGGGCCGAGCTGACCGACCGGGTGGACGGACCGGCGGGCCGGCGGGCAGCCGACGAGGCAGCGGAGCGGTAGGGCGCCATGGCCTACGCCGCGCACTTCGCCGCCACCATGCTGGCCTGCTATCTGACCGCGCAGGTACTGGCCCGGTCGACCTGGACGTGGCGTAGCCCTCGGGTGGCGATCATCTGCTGGCAGGCCGTCGGGTTGGCGCTGGGCCTCTCCGCGATGGGCCTGCCGATGGCGCTCGGAGTGAGCGGGTACGACCTGCCGACCGGAAGCGCACTGCTCGCCCTGACGACCGACCTCGCTCACGGCACCCTGCCGGTCGGGGAGACCGCCTTCCACCTGGCCGGTGTGGGCGTGGGCTTCGGCATCGGGGCGGTGCTGGTCACCACGACCGTGCGCAGCATCCACGGCACCGTACGCGCCCAGCGCCGTCACCGGGACCTGCTCACGCTGGTCGCCCGGGACGACCCGGCCGCGCCCGGCGCGCTGGTGCTGGATCATCCGAGCGCCGCGGCGTACTGCCTGCCGGGGGTGAAGCCGCAGGTGGTGGTCAGCGCCGGCACACTGACCCTGCTGGACCGGGCCGAGCTGGCCGCGGTGCTCAGCCACGAGCGGGCACACGCCCATGAGCGGCACGACCTGGTGCTGCTGCCGTTCACCGCGCTCTGCCGTGCGTTGCCGTGGTTCCGCTGGGTCCGTGACGCACACGAGCGGGTCGCCCTGCTGGTCGAGATGCGCGCCGACGACAAGGCACGCGAGCTGCACGCCGAGGCACCGCTGGCGGGCGCGCTGCGCCGGTTCGCCGCCGCCGGCCACCGGATCACCCCGGCCGGGGCGCTGGGCATGGGCGATCGGGACCTGGACGTACGCGTGCAGCGCCTACTGGTCAGCGACCAACCGCCCCGGGTCCTCGGCGCCGCGGCCCTCGCGGTCGCCAGCACGCTGGTCGCCCTCCCGATCAGCCTCTTCCTGAACTGACCCGCACCCGCGCCCGAACCCACTGCACCGCACACCGCGCGACTTCGCGCCGCGCCGCCGTGCCCGTGCCCGTGCCTGCGCCCGTTCAAGGTCACGCTCGATCCAGGATCTAGTGGCCTCTCGGGTCCGTGAGGCCACTACATCCAGGTTTGAGCGCGATCTTCCCGAACCCCAGGACTACTACGTCGTGTCGTAGACTTTCTTACGACAGGGCGTAGTAGTTAATGTGTAGCCAAGCTACGTGTAGGATGGCTATGACAAGGGAGCCAACGCTTACGGAGAGCCGGCCATGGACACGCTGCTCCTCGCTCGCCTGCAGTTCGCCACCACCACCTCGATCCACTTCCTGTTCGTGGTCGTCACGCTCGGGCTGGTCACCCTGCTGGTCGGGATGCAGACCGCCTGGGTGGTCACCGGCAACCCGACCTGGGAGCGGCTCACCCGGTTCTGGGGTCAGCTCTACGTGATCAACTACGTGCTCGGCATCGCCACCGGCATCGTCATGGAGTTCCAGTTCGGTCTGAACTGGAGCGGCCTGTCGCGCTACGTCGGCAACGTCTTCGGCGCACCGCTGGCCATCGAGACACTGGTGGCGTTCTTTCTGGAGTCCACGTTCCTCGGCATGTGGATCTTCGGCTGGCATCGGCTCCGCAAGGGCGTGCACCTCGCGCTGCTCTGGGGCGTGGCGCTCACCGCGTACGCCTCGGCGTTCTGGATCATGGTGGCCAACTCCTGGTTGCAGCATCCGGTTGGCTACGAGGTGCGCGACGGGATCGCCCACCTCACCGACTTCGGCGCACTGCTCACCAACCCCAGCCTCGGCATGGCCTTCGGGCACGTGGTCTCGGCGGCGTTGCTGGTCGGCGGGATGCTGATGGCGGCCATCAGCGCCTGGCACCTGATCCGGCGCACCCCCGACTTCGCGCTCTTCCGCACCTCGCTGCGGATCGGCCTGGTCACCGCAGCGGTGGCGATCACCCTGGTGCAGGGCTTCGGCTTCGCCCAGTTCGGCCCGGTCGGCGCGGTGCAACCGACCAAGTTCGGCCAGGGCCCGGAGGCGCAGGCGCTGATCGCCGAGTGGACGGTTCGGTTCGGCCCCGGCGACTACACCCCACCCGTGCTGGCCAGCGTCGGGCTGGGCTTCATGATCCTGATCGGCTTCACCCTCGGCTGCGTCTGGTTCCTACTCCCCCTGCTCTACCGGGACTGGATCATCCGACTGCGCTTCCCGCTCTGGCTGGTCCTGCTCGCCCTGCCGCTGCCGTTCGTCGCGGTGATCCTCGGCTGGATCTCCCGGGAGGTCGGCCGTCAACCCTGGGTGGCGTACGGGCTGCTCCCCACCGAGCAGGCGGTCTCCCCAGTCGGCGCACCGGTGATGCTCGCCTCGCTGATCGGCTTCAGCCTGCTGCTGGGCACCCTCGCCGTCACCAACTGGGTCCTGCTCGCCCGGCACGCGGCCCGCGGCGCGGGCGACCCGCCGCTCGGCCGCCCGCCGGCAGTGCCGCACGAGCCGTCCCAGCCCGAACCCGCCCTCGCCTGAGGAGATCTCCGTGGACCTCGCCTGGTACGCCCTGCTCGGCCTCTTCTTCTGCGGGTACCTGGTGCTCGCCGGGTACGACTACGGCGTCGGGCTGCTGCTCGCCCGGGGTGGTGGTCCGGCCGGGCGGCGGGCGACGCTGACCGCGCTCGGCCCGTTCTTCCTCGGCAACGAGGTCTGGCTGGTCGCTGCCATGGGCATCCTCTTCGGTGCCTTCCCGGTGCTGGAGGGCGAGTTGCTCTCCGGGTGCTACCCGGCCGTCGCTGGCGCGCTGACCGGGGTGATCCTGGTCACCGCCGGGGTGCAGCTTCGCAGCAGACCGACCGACGAACGGATTCGGGCCCGTTGGGACCGGGTCGTGGTGGTCGGCAGCGCGCTCGCCGCGCTGGGCTGGGGTGTGCTGCTGGCCGCGCTGCTGCAGGGCATGCCGCGGCAGGCCGACGGGCACGTCGCCGGGGTGTCGCATCTGGCCACCCCGTTCGCGGCCGCCGCCGGGCTCGCCATGGTCGCCCTGGTCGCGGTGCACGGTGCGACCTTCCTCACCCTGCGGCTGCCGGCCGCCGACGCTGCCGCGGTCGGCCGGTTGGCCCGCCGGCTGGTTCGGGTGGCGCTCACCGCGGTCGCCCTGGCCACCGTCGTGGGCCTGCTCTCCGCCCGGGTACGCGACGCCGTCCAGCGGCCGGCGGTGGCCGTACTCCTGCCGGTGCTGCTGGCGGCGGCGCTGCTGGTGGCCCGCGCGGCGCTGACCAGGCATCGGCCGGGGTGGGCGCTGATCGCCACCGGCGCGGCCCTGGCGCTGCCGGTGGCGCTGGTCGGCGCGGCCCTCTGGCCCTACGTGCTGGTGTCCACGACCGACTCGGGCGCCTCGCTGACGGTGGCCGACGCCGCCGCCAGCGCACCGACGCTGCGGCTGCTCGGCTGGGTGGTGCTGCCCCTGCTGCCGGCCCTACTAGGCTTCCAGGCAATGTGTTGGTGGGTTTTCCGGGGACGGACCGACGGCAGGGCACCGGTGTACTGGTGAACCGCCGTCCCTTCGACCCGCGTCTGCTGCGCCGGGTCCCCGAGGCCCGGCGTGATCTTGCCGTGCTCGCCCTCCTCGGCGTGCTCGCCGCCGGGTTGATCGTCGCGCAGGCCACCGCGCTCGCGACGGCGCTGGCCACGGCCTTCGACGGGCGGCTGGACCGGCCGGCGCTGGCCGGCTTCGTGCTCACGGTCGCCGCCCGTTCGGCGTTGGTCTGGGCGCAGGGCACGGTCTCGGCGCGGGTCGCCGCCACGGTCAAGGCCACGCTGCGGGCCGACCTGCTCGGCGCGGTGGGCCGGCACGGGCCGGCCTGGGTGGCCGGTCAGCGGGCCGGTCAGCTCGCGACCCTGACCGGGCGCGGGCTCGACGCGTTGGACGCGTACTTCACCGGGTACCTGCCGCAGTTGGTGCTGAGCGTGACGGTGCCACTGGCGGTGCTGGCCCGGGTCGTCCTCGCCGACTGGAGCTCGGCGGTGATCATCGCGCTGACCCTGCCGCTGATCCCGGTCTTCGGCGCGCTGCTCGGCTGGCAGGCGCAGGCCGCCACGGAGCGGCAGTGGCGCCGGCTCTCCCTGCTGGGCGGGCACTTCCTCGACATGGTCGCCGGGCTGCCGACGCTGCGCGCGTTCGGGCGGGCCCGGGCGCAGACCGAGGTGGTCCGCCGGATGGCCGACGGGCACCGGGTCGCCACCATGAAGACGCTGCGGATCGCGTTCCTCTCCGCGCTGGTGCTGGAACTGGTCGCCACCCTCTCGGTGGCCCTGGTCGCGGTGCCGGTCGGCATCCGGCTGCTGGGCGGCGGCCTGGCCCTGCAGACCGCGCTGCTGATCCTGCTGCTCACCCCGGAGGCGTACCTGCCGCTGCGGGCCGCCGGCAGCCGCTTCCACGCCAGCATGGAGGGGCTCACCGCGCTGGACGAGGCGCTCACCATCTCCGCCGCGCCGGCCGCACCCCGGGCCGCCGAGGGCGCGGCCACTCCGGACGGCCGGGGCGAGATCCGGTTCGAGTCGGTGACCGTGGCGTACGAGCGGACCACCGCACTGCGCGACGTGACCCTGACCGTCCGGCCCGGCGAGCGGATCGCCATCATCGGGCCCAGCGGCGCCGGCAAGAGCACACTGCTCGGCCTGCTGCTCGGCTTCGTGACCCCGACCAGCGGCCGGATCACGGTGGACGGGGTCGACCTCGCCGCCGCCGACCCGGACGCCTGGCGCAGGCAGTTGGCCTGGGTGCCGCAACGGGCCCACCTCTTCGCCGCCTCACTGGCCGACAACATCCGGCTCGGCGCGCCCGACACCCGGCCCGAGGCACTCGCCGCCGCCGTACACGACGCGGCCCTGGACGACGTGGTGGCCGGCCTGCCGGACGGGCTGGACACGCTGCTCGGCGAGCGCGGGCATGGCCTGTCCAGCGGGCAGCGGCAACGGGTGGCCCTGGCGCGGGCGTTCCTCCGGGACGCCCCGGTGGTGCTGCTCGACGAGCCCACCGCCCGGTTGGACACCGCAGCCGAGGCGGTGGTGCTCGACGCCACCCGCCGGCTGGTCGCCGGGCGGACCGCGCTGCTGGTCGCGCACCGGCCGGCGCTGCTGGCCGACGCCGACCGGATCCTGCGGATCGAGGACGGCCGGGTCACCGAGCTGACGCCCGAGCCGACCGGGAAGGTGACCCGATGAGCACGGCACCCGATCCCCTGGCGGCCGGGCCGGGCCCGCTGGACGCGATGCCGGAGTTGGCGGCTGGCGCGGCACCGGCCGGGCGGGCGACCGCCGAGCGGACGGTGCTGCGGCTGGCCCGGCCGTACCTGAGCCGGCTCGTCGGCGCGGGGCTGCTCGCCGCTGCCACCGAGTTCGCCGGGCTCGCCCTGATGGCCACCGCGACCTGGCTGCTGATGAGCGCCGCCGGCCAGCCGCCGTTGGACCGGCTCACCGTGGCGATCGTCGCGGTCCGGGCACTGGCGATCAGCCGGGGCGTGTTCCGCTACACCGAACGGCTCGCCGGGCACGACGCCGTGCTCCGCATGATCACCGACGTTCGGGCCCGGGTCTTCGCCACCCTCGCTGCCCGCCGCACCGCCGGGCACCGCTCGGGGGACGTGCTGAGCCGGCTGGTCTCCGACGTCGAGGCGGTCCAGGACCTGCTGCTGCGGGTGCTGGTGCCGGCCTCGGCGGCAGCCCTGGTCGGGTTGTTGGCGGTGGGCGGGGCGGCGCTGATCTCGCCGCCGGCCGCCGGTGTGCTCGCCATCGGCCTGCTCGTGGCCGGGGTGGCGCTGCCCGTACTGGCCACCGCGGTCACCCGGCGTAGCGCGGCCGAGGTGGCCCCGCTGCGCGGCGCACTGGCCACCGACGCGATCGACCTCACCCACGGCGCCGCCGACCTGGCCGCGTTCGGCGCGACCGACACCGCTCTGCACGCCGCCGAGCAGCGGGCCGGACGGCTGGCGCGGCTGGAACGCCGGCTGGCCGCCACCGGGTTCGCGGTGGACGCGACGGGCGTTCTCGTCGCCGGCCTGACCGCTGCCGCGGTGGTGCTGGTCGCGCTCGCCGCCGACGTGCGGGGTGTACTGATCGGCGTGCTGGCCGTCGGCACCCTGACCGCCGTCGAGGTGGCGCTGGCCCTGGTCGCGGCGTCCCGCCAGTGGACCCAGCTACGGCCCGCCCTGACCCGCGTTGCCGCCCTGCTCGATGCGGACGCACCGACTCCCCCGGCCGCCGATCTCAAGCCGGACGGCGTGGACCCGGGCGGCCCGCACGAGCTGCGCTTCGTCGACGTGACCGTGCGGTACCGGGCCGGTGCCGCGCCCGCGCTGGACCGGGTGAGCCTGGACCTGCCGGCCGGGCGGCGGATCGCGGTGGTCGGCCCGAGCGGCGCCGGCAAGAGCACCCTGGCGGCCGTGTTGACCGGCGCGGTCCGGGCCGCGTCCGGCCGGGTCACCCTGGACGGCCACGACCTGTCGGCGTACTCCGAGGAGGAGCTGCCCCGCGCGGTCGGCGGGCTGCTCGCCGAGGCGTACGTCTTCCACGCCACCGTGCGGGAGAACCTGCTGCTCGGCCGGGCAATGGCGGACGACGAGGAGCTGACCGCGGCGACCGCCGCCGCTGGCCTGCTGGACTGGGTACGCGCCCAGCCTGCGGGTTGGGACACCCTGGTCGGCGAGGAGGGCGCCCAGCTCTCCGGCGGCCAGCGGCAGCGGCTCGCGCTCGCCCGGGCCCTGCTCGCCGCGCCGTCGGTGCTGGTGCTCGACGAGCCCACCGAAGGGCTGGACCCGGCCGCCGCGGACGCGGTGCTCGCCTCCGCCCTCGCCGCCACCCCCACCGGGCACTCGGTGTTGCTGATCAGCCACCGGCTCAGCGGTCTGGCCGGCCTGGACGAGATCGTCGTCCTCGACGGCGGCCGGGTGATCCAGCGCGGCCGGCACGCCGAGCTGATCGCCACCCCCGGCTGGTACCGGGACCAGTGGCTGCTCCAGGCGGCGGCCGAACGCGGGTATCTGGCCCTCGCCCCCTGACCGGCCTCCGGGACCGACCAGGGTTTTCCCGGACGTCCGCGCACCGACGTCCGTGGCAGGGTGGTGCCATGCCGCGCTGTGAGGACGTGTTGGTGGAGGAGCACCTCCGGGAGCTGGCCGCCCGGTTGCAGGGGCCCGCGCGGCTGAAGACCGACCTGCTGACCGAAGCCCGGCACGGGCTGCTGGACGCCGTCGAGGCGTACCGCGAGGACGGGGTGCCGCCCACCGAGGCGCAGCGGCGGGCGGTGGCCGAGTTCGGCACACCGGCGCAGCTGCTCCCCTCCTGGCAGGCCGAGTTGGCGGTGGGTGCGCTGCGCGGGCTCTCGCTGCGGATGCTGGCCGTGGCCGGGGTGCTGGTGGTGGCGGGCGACCTGACCTGGAGCGGGGCGACCTGGAGCGATGGCCCGCGCCCGCCGGCCGTCTACCTGCTGCTCTCCGCCTCGGTCGACTGGATCTGGATGGGCGCGCTGCTGTTCGCGGTGGCCGGTCTGCTGGTGGTGGTGGCGAGCGGCCGGTCCGCCCGGCCTGGCCTCGTGGTGGCGCAGCGGGCGGTGGGCGCCGGCCTGACCGGCACCCTGGTCCTCGGCATGCTGGCCGGCGGCGCTCTCTTCGCCTGGTCGATCGGGCTCTGGGACGCGGCGCTGAGCTGGCCGCCGATGATCATCGGCGCGGTGCTGATCAGCGCCGCCTACTTCTCGCTGACCCGCGCGGCGCGCGGCTGGTTGCGGGCCACCGCCCGCTGAGTCGGCGGGCGGCTCAGGCCGGGGTGCCGGGAGGTGGGCTGCCCGGGTCGAGGAACTGGCCGACCGTCGTGCGGAACTCGCGCCAACCCGCCCGCTCCCCGGCCAGCGCCCGCCGGCCGGGGTCGGTGAGCTGATACGTCCGCCGCTCCCGGCCGTTGACCGTGCTCCAGGTGCTCGCCACGTGCCCGGCGCGCTCCAGCCGGCGCAGAGCCGGGTAGATGGTGCCGGTGGGCAGGTCGAGGTTGCCGTCGCTGCGCGCCCGCAGCGCCTCGATGATGGCGTAGCCGTGCAGCGCGCCCTGTTCGAGAACGGCGAGCAGCAGTGCGTCGAGGTGGCCGTGCAACGCCTGGGCCTTCATGCGTAGCAAGACTACTTGTCCGACGGCCGGTCCGCCACCGGCAGGCCCCCGGAGACGCCGGCGGTAACCTGTGGCTGCCGGCGCTGACCCGCAGGCCCGAACCGGTGCACCGCCCGGCCTTCGGGGTGCGGGCACCGGCCACCCAGACCCGCCGACTAGGGTATGTGCCCAGAGTCACTCGCCGGTCGGAGACGCCGGCGGGTGGGCAACCCGAAGCACACGGAGGTCAGCGTGGCCCGCCAGTCGCCCCAACGGCCCGACGCCGACGAGCCCGAGCTCGACGACACCACCGGCCCGGCCGAGCCAGACGAGGCCGACGAGACCGGCCGCGCGTCGACGCCGGCCGACCGGTCGCTCTGGGACGAGGTGCGGATCGACCCGGTGGAGATCGCCCTGCCCGCCGGCACCGGCTTCACGCTGCGGGCGTACCGGACGGCGGGGGAGCTGACCCCGACCGACGTGACCGAGCGGGACCAGGACGACCCGTTCCTCGCTCGCCGTCAGGTGGTCGAGGAGGAGGACGACGAGACCGTCGTCATCCTCGACGATGAGTTGGCCGAGGAGTTCGCCGAGAGCGACGAGGAGGAGCCGTCGCGCCGCCGCCGCGACGGTGCCACGGACGCCGACGCGACCGAGGACGACGAGGACGAGGCCGTCGCCGACGAGGCGGACGACGAGGAGGTGCCCGCCTTCCTCAGCCACCGGGGCAAGCTGCTGCTGTTCAAAACCCCCGAGTCGTTGGTGAGTTTCATCCGATCCGGCGCGCCCAACGATCTGTCCCAACTGGACAGCTGGAATGAATTGGCCGAACGGGTAGAGCCGGCCGATATCGCGCCGCTGGACGAGGACACCTACGAGCTCGACCTCGTGGTGGAGAACCTGCGCGGCGGGCACGACAGCTGGGATTCGACCCTGCTGATCGAGGCTGGTGAGGTCGCCCGTGACCTGTCGTACGCGTTGCGGCTGCCTGCGGTGTTGGACATGCTCTCCGCCGGTTCCAGCCTCGACGATCTGGACGAGGCGCTGCGGGCCACCGTCAACGGTGGGATCGGCGGTTTCATGGGCCGACGGCGGCTGAAGAAAATCGGGGCACAAACCGCAAGTCTGGGTTGGCGCACCATTGTCGGCAAGATCTCTGCGGTCGTGGACTGGCGCGACTGACCCGTACCGGGGAGCATCAGTTGCTGGCAGAGGAAAGACCTGTCCCGGGAGGAGGACGACGCCGTGGCGCTCGTGCGCGTGTACTGCGGTCTGGCCTCGGCGGACCCGGCTGATCGATCGGCCTCGGCCGGTTCGACGCTGACGTCCGCTGTGGTCGACGACGCAGGCCGTCTGCTGCATGTCTGCGAGATCGGCGACGACCCGGCTGGCTACGCCCAGCTCGTCGCGCTGCTCGTGGAGCGGTCGGGCGGGCCGAGCGGCGCGGCCATCGCCGCCGACAGCGACGACCACACGGTCACCTCGCTGTTGAGCGCGGCGGGTCGGCCCCTGGCGATCGCCGACGACGACTCGGTGGACGACTTCGCCGAGCGGTTCGCCGACGACGACTCCCTGGAGGAGATGCAGTCGCCGCCGGCCGAACGTCGGGCTGTCGGCCTTGCCCGCGCGTTGCAGGCGGGCGCACTCTCCGCGGTCACCCTGCCAGCACCCCGGGACCTCGCCGGCTACAAGCAGGTGCTCTCCGCGCACGCCGCGCTGGCCAGCGGTCGACACTCCGCCGCCGTGGCCCTGCGCGAGGTGCTGCGCGAGCTCTACCCGGCGGCGCTGCGCGCGTACCCCGATCCGGCCGAGCCGGTCTCGCTGGCGGTGCTGGACGCGCTGCCCGAGCCGGGGATGCTCGGCGGCACCGTCGCCCGGGGCCGCGAGGTCTCGGTGGCGACCGACGCCATCGCCGCGCACCTCGCCGCGGACGGGGTGGCCGACGCCGACGAGATCAACGATGCGGTCACCGCGTTGCGGGTCGCCATCTCCGAGACGCCTCGCCGCGCCGCGGTGAACCGGGCGCTCACCTCTGCGGTGGCCGAGACGGTCCGGCAGGCGGTCGCCTCGGTGCGCGCCTGCGACGCCGGTTGCGAGGCTCTGGTGAGCGCGCTCAGCTCGCGGGTCAGCACTCCCGCGCCGGCGCCCGGCCGCCGGGCCGCCACCCGTCGTGGCGAGTCGATCAGCGACCTGGCCGGCATGGCCAACACCAGCACCGGGTTGCGGACGGTCCGGCCGACCCCGACCCCGACCCCGACCCCGGCCGCCGCCGAGCCCGCACCCACCGGTGGTCGGCGCAGCCGCCCCGAGCCGGTCCCGGGCGGCGCCCCGCTGGCGTCGCCCCGCCCACTCGGGCCGCCGCCGGTCGCACCGGCTCCGGTCACCCCGCCGCCGGTCGCGCCCACTCCGGTGGCCCCGGCCGCGTTCGCCGGCCCGCCGGTGTCCGCCCCTCCCGGGCGAGCCGAGTTCGGTCCGAGCCGGATCGACGGTCCGACCAACCGGCCGGTCTCCTCGCCGCCGCCTCCGCCTCCGGGGATCACCCCGATCGCACCGGCGCAGCGCGGCACGGTCCCGCCGGCCGAGGCCGGCGAGCCGTTCCGGCCGACGCTGACCACCGCCGCGATCAACAACGCGCGGGCCGAGCGGCAGCGCACCGTCATCCCGCCCCGCCCGAAGACCAACGGCCAGCCCCGCCCGAACCACCTGCAGCGTCCGGTCGAGGAGCCGCCCACCGGCGGGTTCAGCGCCACCGACCTCAGCATCCCGGTGCCCATCCCCCGGCCCGACCAGGAGTCGGCAGCGCCGGGCTCCCGGGCCAACTGGCCGCTGGTCAACAACCCGGAGGACCCGGCCGACAGTTCGCCGAACAACCCGGCCGCCTACTCGTACGGCGGCGGCCGTGGCATCGATGCCCCGACCGACCCGGGTCGCGCCGACGGCCGCGTCACCCCGCCCTGGCTGGCGGACGACCTACCCCAGGAGCCACCCATGCTGCGGCTGGTGGAGCCGCCGCCGCTGGCCGATCGGGCGCTGCGCGAAGGGCTCAACCCGCCCGCCGACCCGCGTCTGGAGACGCCGCCGCTGCGGTTGGTCGACGCGGAGCAGGCCGCTCGCAACAGCCGTCCCGCAGCCCGCGCCGAGCGCGCTCCCGAGCACCGGCCGGCCCCCCCGATCGAGCACCGGCCACCGCCGGTAGCAGACGAGGGCGACGGTGACCTCCTGATCTTCGCGCAGGCCAAGTCGGCCTGGTTCGTCGGGCAGACCGAGGAATCCGACATGGACTGGTCGACGAAGGCCGACACCGGGTGGCAGGCCGCCGAGCAGGCCGCCCGCCCCGCGGTGGGTGCCGAGACGACGGCCGGGCTGCCAAAGCGGGTGCCGCAGGCCAACCTGGTCCCGGGTTCCCCGCTGCGCGAAGAGCGTCCACTGCGGATAGTGCGTGACGCTGCGAGCCTCGCCGAGAACACCACCGGCTACTTCCGCGGTTGGCGCCGCGGCCAGGAGATCGGCGGGTTCGCAGTGGGCGGCCGGCCGGGTCGCGAGGCCGCTGGCGGCTGGGACTTCAGCCGCGACCACGGCGACCGCGATGACGACCGGGAGTACGAGTACCGCTCCGCCGGCTACCAGTCCTGAGCACTGTCAGCCACTCCGGCTGACGGCACAGCGACACAAGCGCAGACCGACGACAAACGTCCGGGGTGAGAGGTCTCACCCCGGACGACGTCTATGTAAAGACCTTGGAAGGCACCTACCCCTCCAGGGGTCGGATCCTTCCACGATCTCCGACGGTCGCGCACCGACCGGTCCTGGACAGCATTTAGCGCCCGGTGGCGGCCGAAGCTACCACCGGGCGCTGATCGCCCGATCAGGCCGGGGCGACGGCGCGCGTACGACGCATGGTGAGCACGTACTCGACCAGCGAGATCAGCACGTGCTTCGTCGACTCCCTGTTACGGGCGTCGCAGGCCACCACCGGCACGTCACTCGAGATCGCCAGCGCGTCCCGAACGTCCTGCGGGTCGTGGTACTGCATCCCGTCGAAGCAGTTGATGGCCACCAGGTACGGAAGCCGCCGGTGCTCGAAGAAGTCGATCGCCGCGAAGCAGTCGGCCAGCCGGCGAGTGTCCACCAGCACGACCGCACCGATGGCGCCCCGGACCAGTTCGTCCCACATGAACCAGAATCGGGTCTGACCCGGCGTACCGAACAGGTACAGGATCAGGTCACGATCGATCGAGATCCGGCCGAAGTCCATGGCCACCGTGGTCGTCGTCTTGCCCGGCACCTGCCGGGTGTCGTCGACGCCCACGCCGGCGGAGGTCATGATGGCCTCGGTGGTCAGCGGCGTGATCTCCGAGACCGAGCCGACCAGCGTCGTCTTGCCGACGCCGAATCCACCGGCGATAACGATCTTCGCCGACGTCACGCGCGCGCTCGGGTTCGGCGGGCGGTGCGACATGTCAGAGCCTGCGAAGTCCACTCAGCACCCTCTCCAGCAGTTCAGTGCCCACCGCGTCGTCGGAGTCGTCCAGGATGGTCGGCTCGTGGACTGCGACCAGGCCGTCCGTCGCCATGTCGGCGATGAGCACCCGGGCCACACCGAGCGGGAGCTGCATCCGCGCCGCGATCTCGGCGAGCGATTGCACGCGTCCGTCACACAGCGCGGCGATGTACTGGTGTTCGCGGCCCTGGCCGCCGTTGCCATTGGCAGCGGCCCGACCGCGCACCGTCGTCTCGACGAGCGCCTCCAGCGCGATGTCGAGCCGGGGACGGGTACGACCACGGGTAACGGCATATGGACGGACCAACGCTCCGGTCGGTTCGTCACGATCGGCCATGTCGCCGCTCACCTCCTTCGTACCCCGTACCGGCTCCCACCGGTGACACCCGTCGTTGTTGTCGTTGCAGTTGCGCCGACCTCACGATCGGCGCGACGTCAGCCCAGCATTCCCGCGGCCGCACGCGGCTGCGGGGTCAAGGCGTCGCCCACCCGGTCGACCAGCAGCGCCATCTCGTAGCCGACCTGCCCGACGTCAGAGCTGCGGGCGGCCAGTACGGCGAAGGACGAGCCATCCGAGATGGACATCAGGAACAGGAAGCCATTGTCCATCTCCACGACGGTCTGCAGTACGGCGCCTCCCTCGAAGCAGCGAGCCGCCCCCTGGGTCAGGCTGACCAGACCGGACGCGATCGCGGCGAGCTGGTCGGCCCGGTCCCGTGGCAGATCCCGTGACGACGCGAGGAGCAGGCCATCCGCCGAGACGGCGACCGCATGCGCGACACCGGGAACCCGGTCGGCGAAGTTGGCCAGCAGCCAACCAAGATCCTGCGTAGTTGTCATCCTTCTTGCTCCTTCTGCCCGCTCCCGGCCGCTGAGCCTGAGCCAGACTGCGAGGATTGCTGCCCTCCCGGAGTCGCCTCCGGGCTGGTCGGGTTGTCCGAGGTGCTACGCCCTCGCTGCACGCCCCGGTGGTAGGCGGAGAGCAGGCCACGGACCGCCTCCGGGGAGCGCCGCTGGACCGAGGTGGTGGGCTTCTCCACCGCGCCTGGCACCAGCTGCGCCATCGGCTTGCGCTTCGGCAGACCGGTCGTGGTGGTCTCGCTCACTGGCGCCGTGCTGGCCGCTGCCGTGGCGGCACGCCAGCCGTCGTCGGCGGCGGTCTGCCAGCCGTTGGTCTGCTGCGGTTGGGGCCGGCGGGTCGGCAGGCTCTCGGCGAGGCTGGGGCGAGCGCCCCCGTTCGCTGTAGACCCGTTGTCCCGCGGCGCTCCTCCGGCCGTCGGAGTGTCTGCCATCGGCGTGTTACCTGTCGTCCCGGGTGGTGTCTTGTGGACGGCCCGACCGCTGGCCTCGACCGTAGCGAACTGCTGTGTCGCGGTGCCGCCGTTCGCCGCCGGCTGGGCTGCCGGGGCCGCCGCCTCATCCGTACCCGGCCGGCGGGTACGGAACCAGGCCGACTCGAGCTCCCGGAAGATCGGCAGCTCCATGGTCTCGTCCGCGTACCGCTGCCTGTTCTGGGCCTGCGGCTGGCGCGGCGCGGGCCGGCTCTGCGCCGGTGCCGGCGGGGTCGGTGCCGGCGGCTGGGCCGCGGCGGCCGACTGCTCGGGTCGTTGCACCCGTGGCAGTTCCGTCGTCATGTCCAGGGCGGCGGCGAGCCGCTCGGGAACCGGCGGGGTCGCCGCGTCCCGGTCGCCACCCGGCACCGGTGGCCAGGCCGGCGGTGCGGGCGCGCTGGGCGTCGACGCGGGCGGGGCGGATCGGGGCGCGAAGCCGCTGAACGACTGGCCGGAGGCCGGTGGCGCCGAGTACGGCTGACCGGACGCCGGGGTGGCCGAGACCGGCGACGCGGACACCGGAGGGCCGGCGTACGGCTGCCCGGAGGCCGGGGCGGCGGACACCGGCGCACCGGTGTACGGCGCACCCGAGTACGGCTGCCCGGAGTACGGCTGGCCGGAGGCTGGCGAGGCGGAGACCGGCGCACCGGAGTAGGGCTGCGCAGAGACCGGCGGCAGTGGCGGCGCGGAGACCGGCGGCGGCGAGTACGGGCGCGTCTCCGGGCTGCTGGGCAACTGCCTCGGGATGGCCTGCTGCTGACCGGTGTTCTGGGGTTCGTCACCGGACCGGCGCTGCGGCAGCGGGTCGATCGGCTGGCCGTCGGCTGTCCGCGGGGTGAACCCGTCCCCGCCGTTCGTCCCGGCCGCACCGGTCAGGTCCGACCAGGCCGGCATCGAGCGGTACGCACCGGTGTTGGCGGGGGTGCCGGCGCCGTTGCGCGAGGCCGGATCGAACGGGCGACCGCCCAGGGTGACCTGGTTGCCGGACTCGCTCGGGCGAGGGCCGTTGCCCAGTGCGGGCAGCGCGCCGAAGGCCGGCGCGGGCCCACCGTGCTGCTGCGGGCCGCCGGCAGCCGGCAGCGCCGGCGGCTGCTGCACCCGGCCGGAGAGCGCCCGGGGCACCAGCACCGAGGTCGGCAGGGTCACGTCGGCGACCGTGCCACGGTCACCGCCGGGACGCAGCTCGACCCGGACCCCGTGCCGGGACGCCAGCCGGGCGACCACGACCAGGCCCATCATTCGGGACACGGCCACGTCCACCTGCGGCGGCGTGGCGAGCCGCTCGTTGAGCTCGTACAGCTGCTCGCGGCTGATGCCGATGCCGCGGTCCTCGACGTAGAGCGAGGCACGGTCGCCGACCCGGCGGGCCTCGACCATCACCTGCGAATCCGGCGGGGAGAACGCGGTGGCGTTGTCGAACAGCTCGGCGACGAGGTGCACCAGGTCGTTGACCGCGTGCGCGGCGACCTCGATGTCCCGGTCGATGACACCGAACTCGATCCGGGTGTAGTGCTCGACCTCGGACTGCGCGGCGCGCAGCACGTCGATGAGCGCAGCCGGCTCGCGCTGGACGCGGGTGGAGTCGGCGCCGGCGAGCACCAGCAGGTTCTCGTCGTTGCGGCGCATTCGGGTGGCCAGGTGGTCGAGCTGGAACAGCTCGGCCAGCCGGTCCGGGTCTTCCTCGCCGCGCTCCAGCCGGTCGAGGTGACCGATGAGGCGGTCGACCAGGATCTGCGAACGGCGGGCCAGGTTGACGAACATGGTCGCGACGGAGGCGCGCAGCGCCGCCTGCTCGGCGGCCGTCCGGACGGCCTCCAGGTGGACGGCGTTGAACGCCTCGGTCACCTGGCCGAACTCGTCCTTGCTGCGGACCGGCAGCGGCTCGGCGATCTGGTTGGCCAGCTGCACCGGGGACAACTGCCCGACGACCTGCGGGTCGCGCAGCCGGGCCACCGCCTGCGGCAGACCGTACTGGGCGACGGAGAGGGCGCCCTGCCGCAGCTCACGCAGCGAGCGGGCCATCGAGCGGGCGACCAGGTAGGCGAAGAGGATGGCCAGCAGCAGCATGCTGAGCAGCAGGCCGGTCTCCAGGAACACCTGGCGCTGGACGTCCGAGCGCAGGTTGTCGGCCTCGGCGACCACGTCGCGGTCGAGCTTCGTCTCGACCGAGCGGATCAGCTTGGCGTTGGCCGTCATGGCCGAGTCCCACTGGTCCGGACCGAAGATCGCGCCGCGCATGTCGCCGGTGGTGTTGCCGTCCATCCAGCCGATGTAGTTCTGCGCCTCGCGGCGGTCACCGCCGGCGATCGTCTGATCGTGGAACGCGGCCTCTTCAGGCGTGGCGACGGCCTTGAAGCTCTGCTCCGCCTGCTGCTGGCCGGTGCCGCTGGCGATGTAGTCGGTACGCAGCACCGGGGTCAGCTGCTTCTGGTCCAGTGCGCGGTGCACGACGACCCGGCGTACGGAGAGGAACTCCTTCTCCCGGGCGACTGCCGCAGCGGCTCGCATCCGGTCGCTCAGCTCGTTGTTACCGGCGAGCTGGGTGGCCGACTCACGGATGGCGAGCAGGTTGTTGATCAGACCCTCGTATGCCTGGACGGTCTCGGTGAGCTTGAGCTTGCTGTTGTACACCTGGCTGCGGGCGCCCGGCAGATCCTTCAGGTCCTGGTCGATCTGGTCGAGCAGGCCCTCCAGGCTGGCTGGCAGGTCCTCGATCTCGGCCCGCTGTTGCAGGTAGGGACCCTTCGCCTGGTCGACCCGGGAATTCACCCGGTTGTAGGCCTCCTGGTACTGCGCCTTCGGCTGCAGCCCGTCCGCCGCGGACAGCAGCACGGCCGCCGTCCGCTCGTCCTGCAGCGTGTCGACCAGGTCACCCGAGTAGCTCGACAGGTTGGCCAGGTCGCCGGCCCGGTTGGCATTGTTGAGGGTCTCCAGGTGGTCGACCAGACCACTGGTACCCACAACGACCGTGGCGATGGTCGGCACGATCATGATGAGACCGAGCTTGGACCAGATCGGCATGTCCCGGAGCCGGCTGGCCGGCCGGCGCAGCCGCGACAGGAAGGAGCCCGCCGTCTTTGGCCGTTTGCTCACGTCACCGCCCTCGCGATTACAGCTTCAGCGCGTTGCCCCGGGCAACGCCCAGCGACCGACCCGGCGGGTCGGACCCCCGAGATTCCACCATGTCGCCCGGCAAGAAGAAAGCCCAGGTTGTCACCGGCCGAATGTGTGATGAGATGTTGATACGATTTGATAGCAGTCCGTCTGGCCGGAGTAACTGAAGGTAATGGAACATCCGCACCGCGTTGTCCTGCTCGCCGGCCCTTCTGGCTCCGGAAAGTCCTACATAGCACAGCAAACCGGCCTACCGGTGCTCTGCCTGGACGACTTCTACAAGGACGGCGATGACCCTACGTTGCCGCACCGAAACGGTCAGGTCGATTGGGAATCACCTGAGTCGTGGGACGCCCTGACCGCGGTGGAGACGATTGCCCGCCTCGCCCGCGAAGGTCGGGCGGAAGTGCCGGTTTATGCGATCGGCGCAGATCGACGGGTGGCCACCCGGCCATTTGACGTCGCCGGATCGCCACTTTTCGTGGCCGAAGGGATCTTCGCCGCCGAGATTGTCGAGGAGTGCCGGCGCCGAGGGCTGCTCGCTGGCGCGTACGCGCTGCGTCGCCCGCGCGGCGCGACCTTCCTGCGCCGGTTGGCCCGCGACCTGTCCGAGCAGCGCAAAGCGCCCCGCGTGCTGGTCCGACGCGGCGTGACGCTGCTGCGCGCCGAGCCCGCGGTGTTGCGCCGGCAGACCGGGCTGGGTGCGGAGGCGGCCCGGGCCCGGGAGGTGCTGCACCGCGTGGCCGGCCTGCTCGCCGGCCACCCGCGCGGCTGACCGGTCAGGGCAGCAGCTTGGCGTACGCCGGCTTGATCACCTCATCGATGATCCGCAGCCGCTCGTCGAACGGGATGAAGGCGCTCTTCATCGCGTTGATGGTGAACCACTGCAGCTCCCGCCAGCCGTAGCCGAACGTCTCCACCAACAGCGCCATCTCCCGGGACATCGAGGTGCCGCTCATCAGCCGGTTGTCGGTGTTCACGGTGACCCGGAAGCGCAGGTCCCGCAGCAGGCCGATGGGATGGTCCGCGATCGAGTCCACCGCACCGGTCTGCACGTTCGACGACGGGCACAGTTCCAGCGGGATCCGCTTGTCCCGGACGTACGCGGCCAGCCGGCCGAGCACCGGCACCCCGCCCGGGGTGATGTCGTCGACGATCCGTACCCCGTGGCCGAGTCGGTCCGCGCCGCACCACTGGATCGCCTGCCAGATCGACGGCAGGCCGAACGCCTCGCCGGCGTGGATGGTGAAGTGGAAGTTCTCCCGCTGGAGGTACTCGAAGGCGTCCAGGTGCCGGGTGGGCGGGAAGCCCGCCTCGGCGCCGGCGATGTCGAAGCCGACCACCCCGCTGTCCCGGTGCCGCACGGCCAACTCGGCGATCTCCTGCGAGCGGGCCGCGTGCCGCATCGCGGTGAGCAGAGTGCCCACCCGGATGCTCAGACCCGCCTCGACGGCCTGGGCGGTGCCCTCGGCGAACCCGCCCAGCACCGCCTCGACCACCTCGTCCAGGCTCAGGTCCTGTTCGAGGTGCTGCTCCGGGGCGAAGCGCACCTCGGCGTAGACCACGCCGTCGGCGGCCAGGTCCAGCGCACACTCGCGGGCCACCCGGCGCAGCGCCGGCGCGGTCTGCATGACCGCCACGGTGTGCGCGAACGTCTCCAGGTAGCGCTCCAGGGAGCCGGAGTCGGCCGCGTCGACGAACCAGCGCCCGAGCGCCTCCGCGTCGGTGGTGGGCAGTTCGTGGCCCACCTCGGCGGCCAGCTCGACGATTGTCGCCGGCCGCAGCCCGCCGTCGAGGTGGTCGTGCAGCAGCGCCTTCGGGACCTTGACGATGTCCTCGTAACGGATAGTCGCGACCATGCTCAGACCCTAGTCTGCCGCACCGGGCCGGCCGACGGGACCGGCACGGACCGGTGGTCGGTGCCGCGACCCGCCGGCACCAACTTCCGCACCGTTCCGGCCGGACGCCCCGCGTCGCCCGGCCGCAACGGCCGGCATGGCCTGACCGGCGCCGGTCAGGGACGCCAGCCGTACACCCGCTCGACGGCGAGCCGGAGCACCAGCCGGCCGTCAGCGACCATCGCCGCCCGGTACTCGGCCCAGTCGGGGTGCTCGCCGCGGATCCGCCGGTAGACCTCGACCAGTTCCTCGACGCCTGCGTCGTCGGGCGCCGCCGCCGGCGGGGTGAATGTGACCACGCCCTCCGCGACCGCGTACGCCCCGCCGTCGGCGGTGGTGACGTGCAGGCTGGCCCGGGGATCGCGGCGCAGGTTGCGCACCTTGGCCCGGTCGCCGGTGGTGGAGCAGCGGATCAGGCCGGGTTCGGCGAGGTAGTCGAGGTTGGACAGCTGGGGCCGCCCGTCGCGGCGCAGGGTGACCAGCACGCCCCGGCCCCGCTCCCCGAACAGCTCCCACAGCCGTGCGTTCACGCCGGCACCCGCAACGGGGCGAGGGCGGCGGCGAGCCGGTCCAGCTCGCCGAGCATCGCCTCGGCGGCGGCGTCACGCGCCGGGTTCGGCACCAGCTCGCCGGCGTCGTCGAGGGCCTCCCGCAGGAACACGGTCACCGCCTCGTTGGCCGGCATCATCTTGAGGGTGGTCACCACCTGCTTGATCATCTGGACTGCGCGCAGGCCGCCCGAGGTCATGCCGTAGCTGACGAAGCCGACCGGCTTGTACTGCCACTCGGTGTAGAGGTAGTCGATCGCGTTCTTCAGCGGCGCGCTGAAGCCGTAGTTGTATTCCGGCATGACGAAGACGAAGGCGTCCCCGGCGTCGACGGTGGCGCTCCACTCCCGGGTGTGCCGGTGCAGGTAGTGACCCTCGGAGGGGTGGTGCGGCTCGTCGTGGAAGGGCAGGCCCACCTCGGCGAGGTCGACGAGGCGTACGTCGTCGAAGGCGTCGTGTGCGGTGGCGATGGCGGTGAACCAGTCGCCGATCCGGCGGCCCACCCGGCCGGGCCGGGTGCTGGCGACGATGACGGTCAGGCAGGGCATGGCGGTGTCGCTCCTGTGGTGGCGGGCCGGCGCGGGGCCGGCACGGTGAACGTGGGGATGAGGCGCTGCGCCAGCGGTCCGATGCTGACGGCGAAGAGGAGGGTGCCGGGTCCGACGGTGCCGCCGAGCGCCCAGCCCAGCGCGAGCACGCCGAGCTCGATGGCCGTGCGTACCCGCCCGATCGGCAGGCCGCGGGCGGCCAGCCCGGTCATCAGGCCGTCGCGTGGCCCGGGCCCGAGGCGGGCCCCGAGGTAGAGGGCCGTGGCGAACCCGTTGAGCAGGATGCCGGCGACCAGCAGGCCGATCCGGCCGGCGACCGGGGTCACCGGCGGCAGGACGGCGAGCGCGGCGTCGGCGGTGAACCCGACCACCACCGCGTTCGCGAGGGTGCCGACCCCGGGGCGCTGCCGCAGCGGGATCCAGAGCAGCAGCACGACCACGGCGACCAGGTTCACCACCTGGCCGAGGGGCAGCCCGGTCCGCTCGGCCAGCCCTTGATGCAGCACGTCCCAGGACGCGAGGCCCAGGTCGGCGCGGACCATCAGGGCCACGCTGACGCCGAACAACACGAGGCCGGTCAGCAGGCGGACCAGCCGGCCCGGCAATCTGGTTGACATGTCACCAACCTTAGGCAGTGGATTGATGACATGTCAACCAGATGGCTAGGATGGTCGGCATGGACGAACCACGCTGGCTCGACGAGCAGGAGCAGAGCGCCTGGCGGGGCTACCGGCAGATGCGCCACCTGCTCGACCTGGAACTGGCCCGCGAGCTGATGCGGGACGCGGGGCTCTCCGAGCCCGACTACGACGTCCTCTCCGACCTGTCGGAGACTCCCGACCAGCGGCTGCGACTCAGCGAACTGGCCGACCGGATGCTCTGGTCACGCAGCCGACTCTCCCACCACCTGACCCGCATGCAGCAGCGCGGCCTGGTCACCCGCGAGGAGTGCGCGACGGATGGGCGGGGCGCCGTCGTCGCGCTCACCGCCGAGGGTCGACGCGCCATCGAGGCGGCGGCCCCCGGCCACGTGGCGGCGGTCCGCCGGCACTTCATCGACCTGCTCACCCCCGACGAGATCGTCGCGCTGGACGCGCTGACCCACCGCGTGGTCGACCACCTGACCGGCCCGGACGATGCGCGGCGGTGACCGATGGTGGTGCAGGCACCACCATCGGACCGGCGTACGCGCACCATCGAAGTGACCCGTCCGGCTGCCTAGCGTCAACGGCATCACCAGAAGCCGACGCGGGGAGAGTTGCACGTGTTCACCACATTGGCCACAGCGGTGGTCCGCCGTCCGGGTCGGGTGATCGCCGGCTGGCTGCTCGCCATCGCCGCGCTCACCGCCGCCACCTTCGCCGTCTACGGGCCGACCGGACCGCGCCCCGCCGACAGCCAGGCCGACTTCCTGCCGGCCCGGTACGAGTCCGCGCAGGCCGCCGGCATCGCGGCGCGGATCTTCCCCGCGCAGCCCGGCAGCAGCGCGGTGCTGGTCGTCCGCCGGGCCGACGGGGCCCCGCTGACCGCCGACGACAGCGCCCGCATCGACCGGCTGCCGCAGGAGCTACGGGTCGCCGGCGTCACCGAGGTGACCCCCGGCGCGGTCGCCCCGGACGGGCGGCTGCGGCTGGCCGAGGCCCGCCTGTCCGGGGACGCGTACGAGGAGACCACCATCGCGGCCGTCGGGCGGCTTCGGGACGCCACCGACGACGCGCTGGCCGGCAGCGGACTGGTCGCCGGCTGGACCGGGGAGGCGGCCGGCGCCGCCGACAGCTTCCTGCTCGACATGATCGTCAACGGCGCCATGATGCTGGTGATCCTGCTCCTGCTGCTCGTCGTCTTCCGCAGCCCGACGATCGCGCTGGTCAACCTGTTCCTGGTGCTGCTGGTCGCGCAGGCCGCCACCGGCCTGCTCGCGCTGGGCGGAAAGGTCTTCGGGTACGCCCTGGACAGCTCCACCACGGGCCTGCTCCCGGTCGTGCTGCTCGGCATCGGCACCGACTACGCGGTCTTCCTGCTCTTCCGCTACCGGGAACGGCTGCGGGCCGGCGAGGACCGGCGCGCAGCGATGGTCCACGCGGTCGGCCGCATCGGCGGCCCGGTCACCGTGTCCGCGCTGGTCGTGGCGGTGGCGTTCGGCGCGTTGGTGCTCTCCCAGCTGGCCTCCTTCCGGGTGCTCGGGCCTGCCCTGGCCGTCGCCGTCCTGCTCATGGTGGCGGCCGCGCTGACGCTGTTCCCCGCGGTCTACTCGCTGCTCGGCCGCCGGGCGTACTGGCCGGCGAAGCTGGTCGCGTCGGGTGACGGCGGGACGCCGGGTGACGGTGCCGCCGCGCCGACCGGTCTGGCGGCCCGCGCCGGCCGGCTGGTCGCCCGCCGGCCCGCCCGGGTCGTGCTGGCCACGGTCGCCGCGCTCGGGCTGCTCGGCCTCGGCGCGCTGCACCACCGGCCGAGCTACGAGATGGACGCGCTGCCGCCCGGCTCCGAGTCGGCCCGGGCCCTGGACTGGCTCCGCTCCGGGCTGCCGGCCGGGACCCTCTCCCCGACCGTCGTCTACCTCACCGGGCCCGGGGTGGACGCGATCACCGCCGAACGGTTCGCCGCACGGCTCGCCGAGGTGCCCATCGTGGCGGCACCGGGCGGGGTCGAGGTCAAGGGAGACGTGGCCCAGGTTCAGGTGCTGCTCGCCGAGCCGCCGTACTCGCAGCGCGCCATGGACGCGGTGGAGCACCAACTGCGGCCGGCCGCGCACGCTGCGGCGCCGCCCGGCACCCAGGTGTACGTCGGCGGGGAGACCGCCACCTTCGCCGACATCCGGACCGTGCTCGACGAGGACCTCCGGCTGGTCTTCCCGGTGGCCGCCGGGCTGATCGGGCTGCTCCTGCTGCTGATGCTGCGCGGCCTGCTCGCCTCGCTGGGACTGCTCGCCGCCGTCGCGCTCGGCTTCGCCGCCACCCTCGGCACCAGTGTGCTGGTGTTCCAGGTCCTCGGCGGGCAGTCCGGGCTCAACTTCCAGCTGCCGCTGGTCGTGTTCCTCTTCGTCACCGCGATCGGAACCGACTACAACATCCTGATGGTCGCCCGGCTCCGGGAGGAGTTGCGCGCGGGACGCTCGCCCCGCCAGGCCGCCGAGGAGGCGGTACGGCGGGCCGGGCCCGCCGTCGCCGCGGCCGGGGTGATCCTGGCCGGCAGCTTCGGGGTGCTCGTGGCGTCGCCGATGATGGCCCAGATCGGGCTCGCCGTCGCCGTCGGCGTACTGATCGCCACGTTCGGGCTCTCCTGGTTGCTGGTGCCGGCGTCGACCGCGCTCACCGGCCGGGTGGCCTTCTGGCCGGCCCGTACCCGTCCCGAGCCCGGTGCGGCCACCCTGCCGGCGGGCGACATGGCCTCGGCCCCCGCGCTGGCGGCGGACGCCGTGACGGCTGGGACAATGGCCCGATGAGCGGGGTGCGGCGGGCCTGGGGCGAGCTGAACCAGTTGGCCGTCACGGCAGGGCTGGCCTGCGCGGGTATCGGCTTCGCGCTGGCCACGCTCCTGACCGCCGGGCTCAGCCTGCTCGGCATCGGCCTACCTCTGCTCGACCGCACCCTCACCGGCACCCGGGCGCTGCTGGAGCGGCAGCGTCACCGGGTGCCCGACCCGCCGATCCGGTCGGCGTACCGGCCGGTGTCGGGCGGGCTGACGGCCCGGCTGCGGACGATGGCCGGCGACCCGGCCACCTACCGGGACCTCGCGTTCCTGTTCGCCCACTTCGCCTACGCCCCGGTCGCCGTGGTGCTCGCCGTGGGTATCTGGCTCGGCGCCGCGCAGGGCCTCGCCATGCCGGCGATCCACACCGTGGCGCCCGGCGCCGTCGACAACTACCTGGGCCTGCCGATCGACTCGCTGGGCAACGCCGGGCTGGCCGTGGTGCTCGGGCTGCTGGTGGGGGTCGGGGCGTACTGGCTGCCCCGGGGGCTGGTCCACCTGGACGAGGCGCTGACCCGTGCGCTGCTCGCGCCGACCGCCCGGGCTGCCCTCGCCGAGCGGGTGGTGGAACTGGCCGACACCCGCGCCCAGAGCGTCGACGCGCAGGCGGCCGAGCTGCGCCGCATCGAGCGGGACCTGCACGACGGCGCGCAGGCGCGGCTGGTCGCGATGGCGATGAACCTCGGCCTCGCCGAGGAGCTGCTGGCCCGCGACCCGGAGGCGGCCCGCGGGCTGGTCACCGAGGCCCGTACGAGCGCCGGCACCGCCCTGTCCGAGCTGCGCGACGTGGTACGCGGCATCCACCCGCCGGTGCTGGCCGACCGGGGGCTCGCCGGCGGCCTCGCCGCCCTCGCCCTCGGCGCGGCCCTGCCGGTCGACCTGGACGTCGACCTGCCCGATCGGCTGGCGCCCCCGCTGGAGTCGGCGCTCTACTTCACCGCCGCCGAGCTGCTCACCAACGCGGCCCGGCACAGCGGGGCGGAGCGGGTGGCGATGCGGCTGCGCCGGGTCGGCACGACGGTCCGGCTGACCGTCTCCGACGACGGCCGGGGCGGCGCCGACCCGGAGCGGGGCACCGGGCTGGCCGGCATCCGGCAGCGGCTCGCCGTCTTCGACGGCCGCGTCCGGATCAGCTCGCCGGCCGGTGGGCCTACCGTGGTCGACGTGGAGCTGCCGTGCGAGTCGTGATCGCCGAGGACCTGGCACTGCTGCGCGACGGGCTGATCCGCCTCCTCACCGCGTACGGCGACGAAGTGGTGGCCGCCGTGGAGACCGGCGACGAACTGCTCGCCGCCCTGCTGGAGCACCGTCCCGACGTGGCGGTGGTGGACGTCCGCCTCCCGCCGACCCACACCGACGAGGGGCTGCGCGCCGCGCTGACCGCCCGGGAACGGCTTCCCGGCCTGCCGGTGCTGGTCCTCTCCCAGTACGTCGAGCAGCTCTACGCCCGGGAGCTGCTCTCCGACGGCGCCGGGGCAGTGGGCTACCTGCTCAAGGACCGGGTGGCCGACGTGACGCAGTTCGTCGCCGCGGTGCACCGGGTCGCCGACGGCGGGATGGCGATGGACCCCGAGGTGATCTCGCAGTTGCTGGCCCGGCCCGCCCGGGCCGCACCGCTGCGCCGGCTCACCCCGCGCGAGCACGAGGTGCTGGCGCTGATGGCCGAGGGACGCTCCAACGGCGCGATCGCCCAGCGCATGGTGGTCACCGAGAAGGCGGTCAGCAAGCACATCAACTCGATCTTCGCGAAGCTCGACCTGCGCGACTGCGACGACGACCACCGCAGGGTCCGCGCGGTGCTGACCTACCTGGACGCCTGACGTGGACCCCCGCATCGTCGACCGGCTCCGCTGCCCGGTCTGCGCCGAGCCGCTGGCCGAGGTCGCCGCTGGCGGTGCCAGCGCGCTGCGCTGCCCGCGCCGGCACAGCTTCGACGTGGCCCGCCACGGCTACGTGAACCTGCTCGCCGGCCGCGCCCCGCACGTCGGGGACACCGCCGAGATGGTGGCCGCCCGCGCCGACTTCCTCTCCGCCGGCCACTACGACCTGGTCTCGACCGCCCTCGCCGCCGCCGCGACACAGGCCGTTGAGCACCCGGCCGGGGAGCACTTGGCCGAGGAGCACGAAGCCGGGGAGCACGAAGCCGGGGAGCACGCCGTCGGGTCGTACCCCCTGGTGGTGGATGCCGGGGCGGGGACGGGCCGGCACCTCGCGGCGGTGCTGGCGGCGCTGCCGGACGCCGCGGGTCTCGCCCTGGACGTGTCGAAGCCGGCGCTGCGCCGGGCCGCGCGGGCGCACCCGCGCGCGGCGGCGGCGCTCGCCGACACCTGGCAGCGGCTGCCCCTGGCCGACGCCGGCACGGCCGTGCTGCTGAACGTCTTCGCCCCGCGCAACGGGGCGGAGTTCCACCGGGTGCTCGACCCGGCCGGGTCCCTGCTCGTGGTGACGCCGGCCGAGGACCACCTCACCGAACTGGTCGGCGCCCTCGGCCTGCTGCGGGTGGACCCGGCCAAGGCCGACCGGGTCGCCGAGAGCCTCGGGGGGCACTTCACCCCGGCGACGTCGACCGTGCACCGGCGGGAGCTGGCACTGACCGGCCCGGAGGTCGCGACGCTGGTCGGGATGGGCCCCAGCGCCTGGCACACCGACCCGGCCGGGCTCGCCGCCCGGGTGACGGCCCTCGCCGAGCCGGTACGGGTGACCGTCGCGGTGCGGCTGACCGTCTGGCGCCCGATGCCCCGCTGACCGCCCGCCGCTTCCCGTGCCGGCACCCGACCCGGCCGGTCAGGTGGAGAGGTCGACCTCTTCCCAGCCGGGGGGCTCGTCGTGGTACGGCCCGCGCAGGATCACCGCCCACTCCAGCGCCCAACGCCGCTGCCCGATCGCGTTCGCGTCGACCAGCCCGGGCACCGGCCGGCCGCTCCGCTCGGTCTCCAGGTACGCCCAGTCCAGGCAGTAGTGCAGGTCGAGCAGGGCGGCCACATCGGCGGGGTGCTGCGGCGCAGTGAGGATCCGGGATCGCCAGTGCGGGAACATCTCCCCCGCGGCGATGTGCGGCAACCGCTCCATCAGCTGCTCGTCCACGGCGAGGGTCGGGTCGAGCTGCTTGGTCAGCCCGAGCACCCAGGCGAGCGCGAAGAGCGCGTCGTGGTGCAGCACGAACGAGCGGTGGTCGCCCTTGCCGCCCATCACGAACTGCCACTCCGGCGGGGTGACCATCTCGACCAGGTGCGAGCCGAGCAGCCAGCTCATCGCCGCCTGCGGGGGCATCCCGAAGCAGCGGGCCAGGATCAGGTGCAGCACGGCGATCCGCGCCTCGATCTCCGCCGTGGGACGCAGCTCGATCTTGTCACCCGGCTCCCAGACGAGCGGGAACTGGGCCGGCGGCAACGGCAGGCCGAGCCGGGACAGCTCGTCCAGGCTCGCCTCGCGCACCTCACGGGGGTTGGGGGCAGATACGGTCACGGCGGAGTCTTCCTGTCTGCTCGCGACGGCTCAAGGCCGGCTATCCCCCTTGGCCTGCGAGAATAGCGCCCCCTGGTGACGGGCACCACGCGACCCCGACTCCGCGCTTGGTCAGCCGATCCGCTCGATGACCAACGGCGTCGCCGCTGGTGCGGTCGGCGCGATCCGCACGGCACCGGCAGCCTCTGCCAGCGCCGCCGGGATCCGCGCCGGGTCCTCGGCGCGCAGCTCGTAGAGGGGGTCGCCGGCCCGTACCGGGTCGCCCGGCCGCTTGTGCAGCACCACCCCGGCCGGCACGCTCACCGGGTCCTCCTTGCGGGCCCGGCCCGCGCCGAGCCGCCAGGCCGCCACCCCCATGGCGTACGCGTCGACGGCCGCGACGTGCCCGTCCTGCTCGGCGCGGACCACCTCGACCTCCGTGGCGGCCGGCATCGGCGCGTCCGGGTCGCCGCCCTGCGCCCGGACCATCGCCCGCCAGGAATCCATCGCCCGGCCGTCCCGCAACGCCGCCGCCGGGTCGGCGTCCGGCAGCCCGGCCGCGTCGAGCATCTCCCGAGCCAGGGCCAGCGTCAGCTCCACCACGTCGGCCGGCCCGCCACCGGCCAGCACCTCGACCGACTCGGTCACCTCGACCGCGTTGCCGATCGCCAGGCCGAGCGGCGTGGACATGTCGGTGAGCAGGGCGACCGTCCGGACGCCGTGCGCGCCGCCCAGCTCGACCATGGTGCGGGCCAGCTCGCGGGCCTGGTCGACGGACTTCATGAAGGCGCCGGAGCCGACCTTGACGTCAAGGACCAACGCCCCGGTGCCCTCGGCGATCTTCTTGCTCATGATCGAGCTGGCGATCAGCGGGATCGCCTCCACCGTGCCGGTCACGTCGCGCAGCGCGTACAGCTTGCGGTCGGCGGGGGCGAGCCCGGCGCCGGCCGCGCAGATCACCGCGCCGACGTCGCCGAGCTGCGTGATGAACTCGTCGTTGCTCAGCGCGGCCCGCCAGCCCGGGATGGACTCCAACTTGTCCAGCGTGCCGCCGGTGTGGCCGAGGCCGCGCCCGCTCAGCTGCGGCACGGCCGCGCCGCACGCCGCCACCAGCGGGGTGAGCGGCAGGGTGATCTTGTCGCCGACGCCGCCGGTGGAGTGCTTGTCGACGGTCGGGCGACGCACCGCCGAGAGGTCCAGCCGCTCACCGCTGGCGATCATCGCGGCGGTCCACCGCGCGATCTCCGGCCCGGTCATGCCGTTGAGCAGGATCGCCATGGCCAGCGCCGACATCTGCTCGTCGGCGACCACCCCCCGGGTGTACGCGTCCACCACCCAGTCGATCTGCGCGTCCGACAGCACACCCCCGTCCCGCTTCACCCGAATGACATCAACAGCAGCAAAACCACTACTCATCAGAAGATCTCTCTAGTCGTATCGAGATACCGGCCCGCAACCGTGACCGACGTACGGCCGTGCCCACGACGGGGCCGGGGCCGACCGTGCCCGGCGGAGGGATCAAGCCCGACCGCCCGGAGCCGGGCACGGTCGGCCCCGGCCCCAAGCGCAACCAGCAACAAAGATCAAGACCAGCGAACCGGGATCTCCATCGGCGGCTCACCCTCACCGGCCCAGAAGATGGTCCCGGTCGCGTCGACCACCACCACCCGGGGCGTCCGGGCCATTCCCCAGGTGATCGCCTCTGCGGGGTCGTCCCAGCTCGGGGCCTCCTCCAGCACACCGGTCTCGGCGCCCGCGTCGTCCCCGGCCGACCGCTCCCAGTACGCCGTCCAGACCTGCTGCCCGGCGGACATGTCCGGGTGCACGAAGACGGTGCCGCGTCCACGCCAGGCGGCCAGCCGCTCCGGAACCACCGGCACCGGCGTCTCGCCCGTCACCGCCTCCAGGTCCTCCACGCCGAAGGCGTGTGGCAGCAGCTCGGACATCCGCAGCGGGCGGTCCCTGGTCTCGATCAGGCACTCCGGCCCACCGTGCTCCCAGAGCAGCTGCCGGCATCGGCCGCACGGCATCAGCGGCTCACCCGTGGCGTCGACGCAGGAGAGCGCGACGAGCCGACCGCCGCCGGTGGCGTGCAGGCTGGAGACCACCCCGCACTCGGCGCAGAGGGTCACCCCGTAGGCGGCGTTCTCCACGTTGCAGCCGACCACCACCCGGCCGTCGTCGACCAGAGCGGCCGCACCGACCGGGAACGTCGAGTACGGCGCGTACGCGTGCCGCATCGCATCCGTGGCGGCGGCGCGCAGGCGCGCCCAGTCGATCTCGGTCATCCCATCATTCTGCCGCACCGCCATCGTGGCCTGCGGCGGGACCACCTCGGCCCCGCCGCGTCGGCCACCGGGCGTCAGCCCTTGATGTACGGCTTGCCGTCGGCGGCCGGTGCCCGGACCCGGCCGACCAGCCCGGCCACCGCCAGGATCGTCGCCAGGTAGGGCAGCATGGCCAGGAACTGGCTGGGGATCGCGCTGTTGATCGCACCGAGATAGGTGGCGAGCTGGTCGGCGAAGCCGAAGAAGAGCGCGGCGAGCAGCGCCCCGGTCGGGTTCCACCGGCCGAAGATCAGCGCGGCCAGCGCGATGAAGCCCTTGCCGCCGATCATGTTCTTGGTGAACGAGTAGAGCGCCAGCGTGTAGGAGGCACCGCCGATGCCGGCGACCACACCGGCCAGCAGCACGTTGCGGTACCGCACCCGCAGCACCTTGACGCCGAGCGTGTCGGCGGCGGTCGGGTGCTCACCGACCGAGCGGGTACGCAGCCCCCACCGGGTGCGGAACAGCGCGATGTGGATCACCAGCACCAGGAGCAGGCCGAGGTAGAGGAAGATGTTGCCGCGGAACAGCGCCGGGCCGAGCACCGGGATGTCCTTGAGCAGCGGGATCTCCCAGTTGCTGAACCGGGGAGCGCTGTTGTACCGCTCGATGTTGGTCTGCATCAGCCGCTCGTAGAGGAAGCCGGTGACGCCGACCGCGAGCAGGTTCAGCACGATGCCGATGACCACCTGGTCGACCAGGTAGCGGATGGCGAAGATGGCCAGCAGCAGCGAGATGAACGCGCCGCCGAGGGCGGCGGCCACCAGGCCCACCCAGACGTTGCCGGAGATGCTGCCGAAGAGCGCGCCGCTGAACGCGCCCATCAGCAACTGCCCCTCGATGGCCACGTTGACCACACCGGAACGCTCACAGAGCACGCCGGCCAGCGCACCGAAGATCAGCGGCAGAGCCAGGATGAAGGTGCCCCGGATGATGTTGACCAGCGGCATGAAGTTCTGCCCGGTCGGCGCGGCGGAGACCTGCCAGCAGAGGAACGACAGGACGAAGCCGATCAGCCCGACCCCGAGCACGGTGGTGAACCAGCGCTTGGGCACCCCGGCGAGCAGGGCCGCGCCGGCGGCGATCGCGATGATCCCGAACAGGATCGCGCCGATCGTGCCGTTGATCTCCAGCGCGGCGCCGCCCGCGTCATCGCTGAGCGTGAACCGGGCCTGCTGGTCGGTGGCGAGCGCGCCGAAGAGCACCGCCGAGAGCAGGCCGAGCGCGAGCAGCACGAGGCCGACCTTGCGGTTCCGGGTCCAGAAGCCCTCGTCGACCGCGGCGACCGCCACGTCGGGGACAGCCATGGTGGACATGAGTTACCAGCCCTTCGCCAGGCTCGTCTGCAACCGGGCTGCTCGTGCGGCCCGGAGCTGGAAGATCGCCTTCACCAGGGCGGGCGCGGCGATGAAGATGACGATCAGGGCCTGGAGCACCGTGACCAGCTCCAGTGAGATCCCCGAGTACGACTGCATCCGGTTGCCGCCGGCCTGTAGCGCCCCGAACAGCAGCGCCGCCAGCAACACCCCCCAGGGCTTCACCCGCCCGAGGAGCGCCACCAGGATGCCGTCGAAGCCGATCTGCGCGACCACCAGCGGGGTCAACGCGCTGGCGGTGGAGCCGAGCACCATGTTCGAGCCGCCGAGACCGGCCAGGATCCCGGCGAAGACCATGATCAGGATGTACGTCCGGGTGACGCTGATGCCGGCGGTGCGGGCGGCGTCCGGGTTGGCACCGACCGCGCGCAGCTCGAAGCCGAGCGTGGAGCGGTTGAGCAGCCAGGCGACCGCCCAGGTGGCCAGCACGGCGAGCAGGATGCCGGCGTGCACCCGCAGGTTGTCGCCGAGCAGCCGGGGCAGCTGCGCGGAGCTGTCCACCGCCTTGCTGATGGCGTCGGTACGGTTCGGATCCTGCACGCCGTTCTGCACGATGAGCCAGGTCAGGAAGTACGTGGCGACGTAGTTGAGCATGATCGTGTTGATCACCTCGTGCGCACCGGCACGGGCCTTGAGGATGCCGGGGATGAAGCCCCAGATCGCCCCGCCCAGAGCGCCGGCCAGCACCGCCACCAGCAGGTGCAGGCCGGGCGGCAGCGGCAGCAGGAAGCCGGCCAGCGCGGCGAAGATCACGCCGATGGTGGCCTGGCCCTGGGCGCCGATGTTGAACAGGCCGCCGCGGAAGGCCAGCGCCACCGACAGGCCGGTGAAGACCAGCGGCGCGCTGTAGGTGAGCGTCTCGGAGATCGGCGCGAGCACGGCCTCCCAGCCGTTGGTGCCGTTCAGCCAGCCGGAGAACGTCTCCGGGTCGAAGATCGAGCCCTTGAACAGGTTCGCGTACGCCTCGCTGACCAGCGTCCAGCTCGAATTGAGCGCGTCGGACGGGCGGGAGGTGATGTACGAGTAGGTGGCGAGCACGTCCGGATCAGAGATGATCATCAAGACCGCGCCGACCACGATCGCCAGCACCAGCGACAGCAGGGTCACCGTGAAGGTGTTGGCCGCCCAGAGGTTGTCCAGGAACAGCCGGCCCAGGGCGGGCTTCGGCTCCGGCGCCGACCGGCCGGGCGCGGTCGCCGACTCGGCCTGTTCGGTGTTACCCAGAGCGGTCTGCGCGGCCTGCGCCTCGCTCGCCGGTTCCTTGTCCGGCGAGCCGGACTGCGGGTTGGGGTCGCTCATTCCTCGTCCTCGCTCGCGGGGCTTGCGGCGCTCGCCGGGCCCCCGTCGGTCACCGTGCCGTCGGTCGGTGCACCGTCGGTGGCCGTGCCGTCCGTGGCCGTCCCGTCGGTCGGCGCGGCGCCCGCACCGCGCTCGGGAAGCGCGTCCGGGCTGATGCCGGCCATCAGCAGGCCGATCTCCTCGCGCGGGGTGTCCGGGCCGACGATGCCGATGATGCGGCCCCGGTACATCACCGCGATCCGGTCGGCCAGCCCGATCACCTCGTCGAGTTCGCTGGAGACCACCATGACGGCGGTGCCGATGTCCCGCTCGCGGATGATCCGGCTGTGGATGAACTCGATCGACCCGACGTCGACGCCGCGGGTCGGCTGGGCGGCGATGAAGAGCTTCAGCGGCCGGGACATCTCCCGGGCCACGATCACCTTCTGCTGGTTGCCGCCGGAGAGGGTGCCCACCGGCGCGTCGGCCGATGAGGTGCGTACGTCGAACTGCTCGATCCGCTCCTTCGCCGACGTCGCGATCGCGTCCGGCTTGAGCGCGAGCCCGGCGCCGAACGGCGGCCGGTCGTAGATGTCCAGCACGAGGTTCTCCGCGACGCTGAACTCCTTGACCAGGCCGTCCACGCTGCGGTCCTCGGGCACGTAGCCGACGCCGGCGCGGAGCACCTTCTTGGTCTTCCAGCCGTCGATCCGGTCGCCGGCCAGGCTGACCGTGCCGGCGAGCAACGGGCGCAGGCCCATGATCGCCTCGATCAGCTCGGTCTGGCCGTTGCCCTGTACGCCCGCCACGCCGAGCACCTCGCCCGCGCGCACGGTCAGGTCCACGCCGTCGACCGCCCGGATCTGCCGGTCGTCGTCGACGACCAGCCCGGCCACCTCCAGCACCGGCTCGCCCGGCGTGGCCGGGGACTTCTCCACGGTGAGCCGGACGTTGCGCCCGACCATCAGGGCGGCCAACTCGTCGCGACTGGCCTCCGGCAGGGCGGTGCCGACGGTCTTGCCGCGCCGGATCACGGTGATCCGGTCGGCGATCGCCTTGACCTCGCCGAGCTTGTGGGTGATGAAGACGATCGACTTGCCGGCGGCCTTGAGCGACCGCATGACCGTCAGCAACTCCTCGGTCTCCTGCGGGGTGAGCACCGCCGTCGGCTCGTCCAGGATGAGCAGGTCGACATTGCGGGTGAGCGCCTTGACGATCTCGACGCGCTGCTGGATGCCGACCGGCAGGTCCTCGATCACCGCGTCCGGGTCGACCCGCAGGTTGTAGCGCTCGGACACCTCGGCGACCTCGCGCCGGGCCCGCCGCCGGTCCAGGAAGCCGGCGATGCCGCCCCGGACCTGCTCGGCGCCGAGCATGATGTTCTCCGCCACGGTGAAGACCGGCACCAGCATGAAGTGCTGGTGCACCATGCCGATCCCGGCGGCGATCGCGTCGGACGGGCCCTTCAGCTTCAGCGGCTTGCCGTCGACCAGGATCTCGCCCTCGTCGGGCTGGTAGAGCCCGTAGAGGACGTTCATCAGGGTCGACTTGCCCGCGCCGTTCTCGCCGAGCAGGGCGTGAATCTCTCCAGGCTCGACCGTCAGATCGATGTGGTCGTTGGCGACCAGATCACCGAACCTCTTGGTGATGCCGCGCAGTTCGAGTCTCAGCGCAACCTCCTGGAGTGCGAGCGATGGTGCAGCGTAGCTGCCGTTGACCGAGCCGGACTGGCCCGGTCACCGTGGCGCGCGATCGGCCGCTCCGGCCCCACGGGTGGTTAACCCGCGGCGCCGGAGCGGCCGGATCGGTCGTACCTGTCCCCCGCCGACCCTCCCGATGATCTCATCGGAGGGACCGGCCGGTCGTCACTTGGTCGGCTGGGCCTTCGAGGTGACGGTGATGGTGCCAGCGGCGATGTCCGCCTTGATCTTGTCGACCTCGGCCTTCAGCTCGGCCGGAACCTTGCTGTCGAAGTCGTGGTACGGGGCGATCGAGACACCGGTGTTGGCCAGGGTGCCCACGAAGCCCGGCTTGGCCTGCAGCTTCTCGCCACCGGCAGCCTTGAGCACGGCCTCCTTGACGGCCTCCGGGATGTTCTTGACGACCGTGGTGATGATCGCGGAGCAGTCCGGCGTGCTCTCGCAGCCGTCGACGTCCACCCAGATGGTGTTGTACTTGCCGCCCGAGGCCTTGGCCGCGGAGGTGGTGCCGAGGCCGGCGCCGCCGGCGACCGGCATGATGATGTCCGCGCCCTGGGCGACCAGCGCGTCGGAGACCTTCTTGCCCTCGTCCTGCTTGGCGAAGTCGTTGGTGAAGGAACCCTTCTGGGTCTCCTTGTTCCAACCCAGCGCCTGGACGTTCTTGCCCTTGGTCTGGTTGTAGTACGCCACGCCGTCGACGAAGCCATCCATGAAGATGGTCACCGGCGGGATCGGCAGGCCGCCGTAGGTGCCCACCTTGCCGGACTTGCTCATCCCGGCGGCCAGGTAGCCGGCCTGGAACGCGGCCTGCGCGGTGTCGAACTGCATCGGGTAGACGTTGGCGTCACCCGGGTTGGCGTCGACGATGCCGAACGTCTGGTTCGGGTTGGCCTTGGCGATCTTCGAGGTGGCGTTGGCCATCAGGCCACCGACCGCCAGGATGAAGTCGCACTTCTGGTTGACGTACTGCGTCAGGTTCGGCTCGTAGTCGGCCTCGGCCTTCGACGCCACGAACTTGGTCTCGATGTTGCTGTTGGCGGCCTTGGCCTCCTCGAGACCCTTCCAGGCCGAGGTGTTGAACGACTTGTCGTCGATGCCGCCGACGTCGGTCACCATGCAGGCGCTGAACTTCTTGGCGCCACTGCCGGCGTTGTTGTCATCATCGGGGGCCTCGCCACACGCGGCGGCGCTGAGCACGAGCCCACCCACCGCGAAGATCGAGGCGATCCGCATCCCACGCACCGAGCGCAAGACGTCTCCTTCCCATTGCACACCGCGCCTAGTGCGGTGGCAGCCCATCAGCCGACCTGCGGTGTGCCGCCGGCTGTCCCACGTTACGGACGGGAGCGTACGCCCGCGCCCACCCACCGGCCGACAATCGTGCACGACTGTTGAGCGCCTGTTACCCGCGTGTAACCCTTGCGTGGGGCAAGTCACTCATCGTGCTGGTAGGCGAGCAGCCGAGGCGCCCTCAAAGTCCCGTTTTCGAGGGGCGTCCCTTCGTCGGACGTTACCGCCAAAAGACCGCGACCGCCGCGTTGACCAGGGTCAGACCGGCGATCGCGAGGAAGTGGCCGCGGTTGACCGCGTCCCGCTTCCGGGAGAAGAAGACCATGACGAAGATCAGCAGCGCGAGCACCAGCTTCGTCACAATTTTCGCCGGTGCCGGCTCGTCACCGTCCCGCAGCGGGGCGGAGAGCCCGATCCCGGTCAGCAGACCGATCACGGACCCCCACAGCATGGCCGGGTTGATCCGTAGCCGGCCGCTGACGTACTGGGCGATCGTGCCGCCGAGCAACAGGGCGAACCCGATGAGATGGACATAGAGGAGAGTCAGTCTCAGTGCTTCCACGCCGCCCATCTTCCCCTATCAACGACAGTTTGTAGTAGCCCGGTCGTGGCACTCGGCGCGTCCGAGCCACCGCGGCGGCGTTCAGCACAGCCGCCAGACCTGGAAGGTGGGGCCGTCCGCGGGCAGGGTCAGCGCACCGTCCGGGCCGGGCCGCAGCGCCGGCGCGCCGCCGTACACGTTCTCCGCGGCCGGCAACCCGGCCAGCCGCACCGGCGCCCCGGCCGCCCGCCGAGCCAGCACCAGCACCGCCCCGGTCGGTGCCTCGCGCAGGAAGACGATCGTGTCGGGGTCGTGGTGCAACCGGCGTAGGCCGCCGTGGCGCAGCGCCGGCTCGCCGCGGCGCAGCGCGATCAGCGCCTGGTACGCGGCGAGCGTGCCGGCGTCCCAGCTCTGCGGGCGGTGCCACGGCATCGGGGTACGCGAGGACTCGCCGTTCGTGCCGACCAGACCGAGCTCGTCCCCCGCGAAGATCATCGGGATACCGGGCATGGTGGCGAGCAGACCGGCGGCCACCTCCTGCCGGGCGGCGTCGCCGACCACCGTCCGGATCCGGGCCGAGTCGTGCGAGCCGAGCAGTTGCCAGGAGTGCGTGTACGAGCGCCAGGAGATCAGCGACCGGTAGGCGTCCATGGTGCCGAGCACCGCGTCCGCGTCCCGCCGTGGCACCCCGCCCGGGGTGCCGAGGAAGTTCGGCACCGGCTGGTCGCCGTGCCGCAGCCAGGACCAGACCGGATCGGTGAAGCCGACGTAGTTCATGGTGCCGTGCCAGCCGTCGCGGTCCAGGTCGCCGGTGTGGTCGTGGCCGTGCTCTGCCATCAACAGGCCGTCCGGCCGATCCGCGGCCAGCACCGAGCGGAGCAGCGCCGCCACCTCGTGGGTGTACGCGTCGGCGCCCCGTCGGCCGGTCATGTTCGCCACGTCCACCCGCCACCCGTCCAGCCCGTACGGCGGGCGGAGCCAGCGGCGCAGCGCCGCGTCGTCGGCGGTGGCGAAGCGGCGGCGCAGCTCGGCGCTGCCCCAGTTCAGCTTCGGCAGCGACTTGATCCCGTTCCAGGACTCGTAGTCCCCGGTGATCTCGTCGAAGTAGTACAGCTCCCGCTCCGGGGCACGCACGTCGGAGGAGGCGGCGGTGAACCAGTCGTGCGCGTCGCCGGTGTGGTTGCTGGTGATGTCGCCGAGCAGCCGCCAGCCCCGGGCCCGTACCGCGTCCGCGAGCCGGGCCAGCGCGGCGTCCCCGCCGAGCAGCGGGTCGACCCGGTCGAAGCTGGCCGCGTCGTAGCGGTGGTTGGAGCGGGCCGGGAAGATCGGGGTCAGGTAGACCGTGTTCACCCCGAGCCGATCCAGGTGGTCCAACCGCTCGGCGATCCCGTCCAGATCGCCACCGTAGAGCTGGTGCGGCGTTTCCGGGCCACGGCCGACCACGGGAGTGTCCCAGTGGCACGGGATCGCCCAGTCCGGCAGTGGCCGGGCGTCGGCCGCGGCGGACCGGGCGAACCGGTCCGGGAAGATCTGGTAGATCACCGCGTCCCGCGCCCAGGTCGGCGGCGGGGCGTGGGTGACCAGCTTGAAGTCGCCGTGGTCGGGCACGTCGTGGTCGACCAGCCCCGCCGCGGTCAGCCACCGGGGACCGCGCCGCCCCGAGAGCAGGAATCGGTAGTTGCTCACCGGGTTGCGGGCCGGCACCTCGGCCCGCCACCAGACGTCTCCGCCGTCGGTGCGATCCACCACCGCCTCGATGAACCTCGGCTCACCGTCACCGGTGGTGCGTACGTGTACCTGGCGGACGTCGGCGCCGGCCGGCGCCCGGACGAAGACGTCGACGACCTCCCCCAGCGTGGGCTCCTGCTGCGGGACGTAGCGGGCGGATCCGTCATGGTGCGGCTGCATGGCGGGGTCTCCTCTCGGGTGCACTCGGGGGTACTCGCGGACGGGCGCCGACGGCTACCCCTTCACGGCGCCGGCGGTCAGCCCGGAGACGATGTAGCGCTGGAGGAGCTGGAAGACCAGCACGGTGGGGATCGCGGTGAGCAGGGTCCCGGCGGCGAAGATCCCGAAATTGTTGTTGCGCTCGTTGCCCTGCAACATGCCGTACATGCCGACCGCGAGCGTCTTCGAGTCGCTGCTGGTGAGGAACACGTTGGCCATCAGGAACTCGTTGATGGTGCCGATGAACGCCAGTAGCCCGGTCACCGCCAGGATCGGCGCCACCAGCGGCAGCATGATCCGGAAGAAGACCTGGGCGTGCGAGGCCCCGTCCATGGTGGCCGACTCGTCCAGTTCCTGGGGCAGGGTGTCGAAGAAGCCCTTCATCAGCCAGGTGTTCACCCCGAGCGCGCCACCCATGTAGAGCAGCAGCAGCCCCCACGGGGTGTTGAAGCCGATCGACGGCCACAGGTCGGTGATCGTGCCGAAGATCAGGTAGATCGCCACGATCGCCAGGAACTGCGGGAACATCTGGATCAACAGCAGCGAGAGCAGCCCCACCCGCCGACCGCGGAACCGCATCCGGGAGAAGGCGTACGCGGCCAGCGCGGAGAGGAACACCGACGCGAACGAGGCGACTCCGGCGATCAGCAGCGAGTTGACGAACCACCGCTCGAAGGCGGTGCGTTCGAACAACTCGCCGAAGTTGCCGAGCGAGACCCCGCCGGTCGGCACCAGCTCGGTGGTGGAGAGCGTGCCGAGCGGGTTGAGCGCGGCGGAGAGCACGAACACGATCGGGAAGAGGCTGAACAGCACGCCGAGCACGGCGACCAGGTGCCGCCAGCCGACCTGGGCGAACCAGCGGTTGCGGCGCCGGCCCGTGGCGTTGCGGTTGGCCGCGGGCGGCCGGCCCGCCGTGTCGCCGGTACGCGCGGCCCCGGTGAGTGTGGTCACGAGTACACCTCCTCCTGCTTGCGGGTCCGCCGGAAGCTGACGGTCGAGACCACCGCGACGATGGCGAAGATGAACAGCGAGATCGCGGCGGCGAAGCCGAACTCCGCGCCCTGCCCGCCGAAGGCGAGCCGATAGGTGTACGTGATCAGCAGATCGGTGGCGCCGTTGGTCGGGTTGTCGGCCGGGAAGGGCGCGCCCTCGGTGGTCAGGTAGATCGCGTTGAAGTTGTTGAAGTTGTACGCGAACGACGAGATCAGCAGCGGGGAGAGCGCGATCAGCAGCAGCGGCAGGGTGACCGCGCGGAAGGACTGCCAGGGCGAGGCCCCGTCGATCGAGGTCGCCTCGGTCAGCTCCCGCGGGATGGCCTGCAACGAGCCGGTGGCCACCAGGAACATGTACGGGTAGCCGAGCCAGAGCTGCACCAGGATGACCGCGAGGCGCGCCGTCCACGGTTGGCCGAACCAGTCCACGTCCAGTCCGAACAGGTTGTTGATCAGCCCGAAGTCGGCGTTGAACATGTCCCGCCAGGCCAGCAGCATCGCGAACGACGGCATGGCGTACGGCAGGACCAGCAGCACCCGGTAGAGGTTGCTGCCGCGCATCCGGGGCGAGTGCAGCACGAGCGCGATCATCATGCCGAGCAGGAACGTCCCGCCGGTGGACGCGATGGCGAAGGCGAAGTTCCAGATCAGGGTGCTGAGGAAGGGGCCGGAGATGTTCTCGTCGGTGAGCACCCGGGTGAAGTTGCTCAGCCCGACGTGGACCTTCCAGCCCTGGGCCAGCCGCTCGCCGTCGGCGGCGACGAAGGCGCCCACCTCCTCGTCGGCGGTCCAGGTCTGCCCGGTCCCGGTGTCCCGGACGCAGTCGCAGCCGGCCTCGTACGCCCGCACCGCCTTGCCCTCGTAGGCGCGGGACAGGCCGCTGGAGCGCAGCGCGCCGCCGGCGGTGGGCACCACCAGGTCGGTGATCTCCTTGCTGCGGGCGCTGGCCTGGCCGAAGTTCAGCACGGTGTAGCCCTCGGCGGCGGTGACCTTGCCGCCCGCGGCGACCGTGACGTCGGCGGCGTCGAGCTGGCGTAGCCCACCGGTGTCACCGGCGGAGACCGTGCCGGTGGTGGGGTCGGTGACCAGGAAGACCAGCGGGGCGGAGGCCGGGTCGCCCTTCGTGGCGATCGACAGGGCGTACTCGGCGGAGCCGGGCACCTGGGTGACCGAGGAGGTCTGGATCGCGACGATCGCGTCGTCCTTGCTGCCCCGGTGCCCGTCACCGAAGTTGGTGAAGGCGGTGCTGGCGGTGTACAGCACCGGGAAGACCTGGAAGGCGATCAGGAACAGGGTGCCCGGGACCAGGTACTTGGCCGGGATGTGCCGGCGGGTGAGGTACAGGTAGAACAGCCCGGCGGTGGTCGCCGTCAGCAGGGCCAGGCCGGCCCACTTTCCGCCGTCGATGAGCGGGAAGGCCGCCCAGATCGCGATACCGGCGGTCAGGCCGAGCAGGAGCACCTTGCCGGCGAGGCCGGTCAGGGTGATCGGCGCGTGGTCACGCGCGGCACGGGAGCGCGGGGGCCGGGAGCCGACCGGCCCCCGGCCCGGGGTCCGCGTGGCGGACCCCGGGCCGGACTGCGGCGTGCTCATTACTTGATCTGGCCCGAGATGGTCTTGCCGGCCGCGGTGATGGTGCTGGTCGGGTCGGCCCCACCGATGACAGCGGCCTGGGCCTTGCCGAACGGGTCCCAGATCGCGGCCATCGCCGGGATGGCCGGGAGCACCTGACCGTTCTTGCCGGCCTCCTGGAACTTGGCCAGGTCCGGGTCACTGCCCTTGACCTGGTCGAGGGCGGCGGTCAGCGCCGGCGGCCGGGGCTCGGCGTTGTACAGCGCGACGGCCAGCTCGGGCGTCGTGGTGTAGTTGGCCACGAACTCCTGGGCCAGCGCCTTGTTCTTGCCCTTGGCGGCGACGTAGAACGCCTGCACGCCCACGAACGGCTGGGCCTCCTTGCCGCCGGCGAAGCCGGGGATGGCGGAGATGTCGTACTTGATGTTGGCCTTCTTGACGTCGGCCACCGCCCACGGGCCGGAGACCAGGTAGGCGCACTTCTTACCGGTGAAGGTGGCGATCGAGTTGGTGTCCGAGATGGAGCGCTTGAGCACGCCCTCGCCCTTCTCGCCCAACGCGCCGATCTTCTTGAACGCCTCGATCGACGCGGGCTTGCCCACGCCCAGGTCCTTCGGGTCGTAGTCGCCGTTGGCGCCGGCGCCGAAGAGGTAGCCGCCGGCCGAGGTGTACAGCGGGTAGATGTGGTACGCGTCGCCGTTCTGGCCGACCTGGAGGCAGAGCGTCTCGGTGGCCTTCTTCGCCGCCTTGAGCTGCTTGCCCTGGGCGACCAGGTCCTCGATGGTCTTCGGCGCCTCGGGGGCCAGCTCGGTGTTGCGGATCAGCGCCAGGTTCTCCTGGGCGTACGGCACGCCGTAGAGCTGACCGTTGAAGGTGACCGCCTTGACGGCGGTCTGGTTGAACCCGTTCTTCTGCTCGGCGGAGAGCTGCACCGGGTCGATGGCGCCGTTCTGCACCAGGTTGCCGATCCAGTCGTGCGCGCCGACCACCACGTCGGGGCCGCTGCCCTGCTGCGAGGCGGTGACGAAGTTGGTCTGCAGGTCCTTGCTGACGGCCTGGACCTCGACGGTGACGCCGTTCTCCTGGCCGAACTTCTCGGCGAACGGCTTGAGAGCGGCGGTCCGCTTGTCGTCTGCCCAGATCACCAGTTTGCCGCCGGCCGCCTTGGGGGACTGGTTCGCGGCCGGCTCGTCGCTGTCGCCACCACAGCCCGAGGCGGCGAGCGCCAGGGCGAAGAGGGCGACCACACCCGCGGTACGGATGCGCATCGGTACTCCTGTCGTCATGGCGGTCCGCCGGGGGAAGGGCGGCCCACCGATGGGAAGCTCTGGAAGTTTTTGCCAACCGGCGCTTGGATGCTGCGCCGCTGCTCTCGCATGTTGCGGGGACGTTAGCAAGAGGTTGCAGATTATGGAAGCACTTGCAGAGCGCCGCGCAAGAACTTGCCGGTGGGCTAAAGTGCCGCCATGCGCGCTCGACTGTCCGACATCGCCCAGCAGGCCGAAGTCAGCGAGGCCACGGTGTCGCGGGTGCTCAACGACCGCCCCGGCGTGGCCCCGGAGACCCGGCAGGCCGTCCTCACCGCTCTCGACGTGCTCGGCTACGAGCGCCCGGCCCGGCTGCGCAAACGCAGCGCCGGGTTGGTCGGCCTGGTGGTGCCGGAGCTGGACAACCCGATCTTCCCCGCCTTCGCCCAGGTCATCGAGTCGACCCTGGCGCAGAGCGGGTTCACCCCGGTGCTCTGCACCCAGACCGCCGGTGGCGTCACCGAGGACGAGTACGTCGAGATGCTGCTGGACCGTCAGGTCTCCGGGATCGCCTTCGTCTCCGGTCTGCACGCCGACACCGCCGCCAACCACGACCGCTACCGGGCGCTGATCGCCCGGCCGTTGCCCGTCGTGATGATCAACGGGTACGTGCCGGGCATCGGCGCCCCCTTCGTCTCCTGCGACGACGGGGAGGCGGCCGAGCTGGCCGTGGCCCACCTGGTCGCGCTCGGGCACCGTCGGATCGGCCTGATCACCGGCCCGGACCGCTTCGTCCCGGTGCAGCGCAAGGTGGCCGGCTGGCGCTCCGCGATGACCCGGTTGGCCGGGGTCGCCGAGGCCGACCTGGGCCCGCTGGCCGAGCTGTCACTGTTCGGTGTGGAGGGTGGCGAGGCCGCGGCCGGCCGGCTGCTGGACCGCGGGGTGACCGGTGTGGTGTGCGGCTCGGACCTGATGGCGCTCGGCGCGATCCGGGCGGCCCGCCAGCGCGGCCTGACCGTCCCCGGCGACCTCTCCGTGGTCGGCTACGACGACTCGCCACTGATGGCCTTCACCGACCCGCCGCTGACCACCATGCGGCAGCCGGTCATCGCGATGGCGGTGGCCGCGGTCCGGGCCCTGGTTGACGAGATCAACGGGCACGGCGCCCCGCACTCGGAGTACCTGTTCCGCCCGGAGCTGGTGGTGCGCGGCTCCACGGCGGTCGCCCCGGCCGGCACCCGGACCGGCGGAGCCGGGTCGAACCGGCACCGACCCGGCTCGTCGGCGCTGGCCGTCCCCGCCTGAGCGGCACCCCACCAGGCTGGGCAGCCGACTGGCGCAGCAGCAACCCCGGCACGCCTTGCGCAAGAACTGCTTGACTCTTGCAGTGTTTGGGCGGCATATTGCTCAGACACCCGCGTTGCCACCGTCCGCGCCGCGCCGGGTGCCGCCGCCGCACCTGACCCGAGACAGACGGGGAACGCCACCGATGACCGTCAGCACCACCACCCCGCACCACACCGCCGACGACGACTGGTGGCGCTCCGCGGTCGTCTACCAGGTCTACGTGCGCAGCTTCGCCGACAGCGACGGCGACGGCATCGGGGACCTCCAGGGCATCCGGCAACGCCTGCCGTACCTGCGCGACCTCGGGGTGGACGCGCTCTGGCTGACCCCCTTCTACACCTCCCCCATGGTCGACGGCGGGTACGACGTCGCCGACTACCGGGACGTCGACCCGATGTTCGGCACCCTCAGCGACTTCGACGCGATGATCGCCGACGCGCACGCCCTCGACCTGCGGATCATCGTCGACCTGGTGCCCAACCACACCTCCGACGTCCACCGCTGGTTCGCCGCCGCCCTCGCCGCCGGCCCCGGCTCCCCGGAGCGGACCCGCTACCTCTTCGCCGAGGGCCGGGGTGCGCACGGCGAACTGCCGCCGAACGACTGGGAGAGCATCTTCGGCGGCCCGGCCTGGACCCGGGTCGCGGACGGCGAGTGGTACCTGCACCTGTTCGACCCGGCTCAACCGGACCTGAACTGGCGCCACCCCGAGGTCCGCGCCGAGTTCGAGGACGTGCTGCGGTTCTGGCTGGACCGGGGCGTGGACGGCTTCCGGATCGACGTGGCCCACGGCATGATCAAGGCCGAAGGGCTGCCGGACGTCGGCTTCAGCACGATGACCACCGGCCAGCGCCAGGTCGAGCTGCTCGGCAAGGGCCGGCTGCCGTACTTCGACCAGGACGAGGTCCACGAGATCTACCGCGCCTGGCGGCCCATCCTGGACAGCTACCCGGGCGGCCGGATGGCGGTCGCCGAGGCGTGGGCCGAGACCCCGCAGCGGCTGGCCCGCTACATCGGCCCGGACGAGCTGCACCAGGCGTTCAGCTTCGACTTCCTCGACGCCACCTGGTCGGCCGACTCGTTCCGCAAGGTGATCGACACCGCGCTGTCCGAGTCGACCGTGGTCGGCGCACCCACCACCTGGGTGCTGTCCAACCACGACAAGCAGCGGCACGTCACCCGTTACGGTGACGGCGCCGAGGGGCTGCGCCGGGCTCGCGCCGCCAGCCTGCTGATGCTCGCCCTGCCCGGCTGCGCCTACCTCTACCAGGGCGAGGAGCTCGGCCTACCCGAGGTGCTCGACCTCCCCGACGAACTGCGCCAGGACCCGGCGTTCCTGCGCACCGGCGAGAGTCGGGACGGCTGCCGGGTGCCCATCCCGTGGAGCGGCGAGCTGGCCCCGTACGGCTTCGGGCCGGCCGGCGGCGAGCTGAGCTGGCTACCGGCCCCGGCGACCTGGCGGGCCCTGTCGGTCACCGCGCAGACCGGCGTGCCCGGCTCGACGCTGGAGCTGTACCGGGCCGCGCTGCGCATCCGGCACGAGCACCCGGCGCTGGCCGTCGACGCTGGCGGGGTGACCTGGCTGGAGAGCGAGCCCGGCGTGCTGGCCTTCTCCCGCACCTCCGGCGCGACCGTGCTGACCTGCGTGGTCAACCTCAGCGGCGCGCCGGTCCTGATCGACGGGTACGGCCAACCGCTCGTCGCCAGCGCGGCGCTCACCGAGCAGGGCTCCGGCCATCTGCTTCCGGTTGACGCGGCCGCCTGGTTGGAACGGCGCTGAGCGGGTAATCCGTCACCAACCTGGTCGTCCGTCGTGCCCCGCGCCGGCGGGCGACTGGGCTACCGGCCCCTTGTGGTGGGGGGTGAGGTGGCACCGGCGCCACGCGGAGTCCGCTCCGGGTGGCGCCGGTGTCCGTCTGCGCCAAGGTGTGCTCCGCCCGCTGACCGCCCCGACGCGCGGCGTCCCGGTCCGGAGCGGCTCACTTCGCGGTGAGCAGCGCCGCGATGCGGGTGAAGCCGGCGCGTACCTCGGCCTCGTCCGGCGGCTCGGCGGGCTCGCCGTGGCCTGCCTCGTCGGCGGCGGCGTCCAGCTCCTCGTCGATCACGTCCTCGAAGTCGCCGTACAGGTCGGCCCCCTCGACCTGGCGGTCCTCGTCCTCGGCGGCGACCTGTGCGGCGGCGATCTCGCTGCGGATCTCGTCGGCCGACAGCGCCGGCAGCAGCGGCTCCACGACGGCTATCAGCTGCTCGTCGGCCACCACCGCCTCGGCCAGCGCCAACGCGTGCGGCCGCTCGTACGGCCCGCAGACCACCGGCTCCCACTCGTCGAGGTCACCGAGCGGGCCAAAGGTGATGATCCACGGCAGACCGAGCATCGGCGAGTCGGCCGGCAGGTCCAGTGTCATGAGTGCGCCCACCGGCTCATCATGGTCCGCGAACACGAGCGCCGACGCCGTTCGCCTCAGTTTCCGCCCGCCGGGCGCCCGATCAGCGACTGGTCAGCCGGGACGGGCGGCGTCCAGGGCGGCGCGGACCAGGGCGAGCGCGGTGGCGGGCGGCACGCCCAGCCGGGTCGCCTCGGCCGCGTACCCGGCTGCCGCCCGGTGCAGTCGGTCGACGGCGTCGTCCCGGCCGGGGGCGACGAAGGTGCCGTTGCGCCCCCGGGTCTCCAGCAGCCCGGCCGTCTCCAACTCCCGGTACGCCCGGGCCACCGTGTTCGCGGCCAGCCGCAGGTCGGCGGCGAGCTGCCGGACGGTGGGCAGCCGGCTGCCCACCGGCAAGCGGCCGTCGCCGATCAACTCGGCGAGCTGCCCGCGTACCTGCTCGTACGGGGGCACCGACGAGTCCGAGTCGACCGAGATCGTCACCTGCGCACCTTCCGCCATCAGCCCGCACCGCCCGGCGTACCGGGATCGGTGTCCTCGTCGAGAGCCACCGGCGGGGCGCCCTCCGCCAGGTCCAACACCCGTCCACGCTGACTGGTCGCGAGGAGCGCCGCCCCGAACAGCACCAGCTGGTTGAGCAGGTAGAGGTAGAGCAGCAGGCCGACGGCGCCGGCCACCACGGTGTACGCCGGGTTCCGCTCGGTGCGCACCACGTAGTACCGCCCGACCGTGTTGAGCAGCGTGATGCCGATCGCGACCAGCACCACCACCGGGCGCAGCCGGGACCGGCTCACCCGCAGCCGGGGCACCGCGACCAGCAGCGCGGTCGCGAGCACCGCGTTGATCAGCACGCTGAGGATCGCGCTGATCGTGGTCAGACCGACCGAGCCGGTGCTGCGCAGCAGGAATCGCAGCAGCGACTCCAGGGCGTCCACCGCGGCCACCGAGACACCGAGCAGCACGAAGACGCCGATCATCACCCCGAGGTCGACCAGCCGCCGGATCACCAGGTTTCCGGGTTGCTGGTTGAGCCGGTACATCAACCGCTGTGAGGAGCGGATCGCCTCCACCCAGCCGATCCCGGTGAAGACCAGGATGACCAGGCCGACCACGCCGACCGTGCCGCTGGAGTTGGCGATCTGCTCCGCGTCCAGGAACGGCAGGTTCTCCTTCAGGAACCCGGCCGCCGCCGCGCTGACCTCGTCGTTGTCCTCCAGGATCGCGCCGAAGATCGAGTACGCGACCAGCGCGAGGGCGAACACCGCGAAGAAGCCGTAGTAAGCGATCGCAGCGGCCAGCCGCCCGGCCAGCAACTCGGCGTAGAGCGCGCCGGCCCGCCACACGTGGTCGAAGAGCCCCGACCGGGAGCGCGCGGCGCTCACCCAGCGGTCGATGCCCGCCTCGATCGCCCCGATCACGTTCACGCGATCATCCTCGCCGATCTCCCGCCGCCATAGGGGCAACCGGCTCCCGATGCTCGCCGACCGGCGCGTCGCCGAACGATGCTTCGCCGAACGATGCGTCGCCCCCGGCGCGTCGCCGAACGGTCAGCCGCCGAGGCGGAAGTCCCGACGGGGCTGCCACCGGGCCTGCCCGCTGTGCGAGAACAGGGTGAACGCGTCGACCTCGAACATCGCGGAGAAGTCGGCCAGATCCTCGTACGCCTTGTCCAGCGCCTCCGGTGCCACGTCCTGTGCCACGGTGACGTGCGGATGGTAGGGGAAACGGGTCTCGCGGTGCAGCTCCGGTGCCGCGCGGATGGCGCCGGCCAGCAGCTCGCACTCGCTGATCCCGGCGGCCACCGCCACGAACACCACCTGGGTCACCGGGCGGAACGTGCCGGTGCCCCGCAGGTGCAGCGCGAACGGCAGGTGCGCGGCGGCGACGGCGGCCAGGTGCCGTTCGACGGCGGGCAGGGCGGCCGTCGGGATCTCGGTCGGCCCGAGCAGCGTCACGTGCGCGGGCACCGCCAGCGGGTCGCCGGCCTCGACCCGCCGTCGGGTGAGCTGCGCCCCCCACGGCTCCGGGATGTCCACCGCGATGCCGACCTGGATCGTGTCGCCGGCTGGCGGCACCCCGCCACTGCGATCCACGCTCCGCGCCGCCCCTTCGGCCACCGACCCGCCCACCTGTCCCGGGGCGCTATTCGCCGCGTACCGGCGGGAAGAACCCGACCCGCTCGTACGCGGACCGCAGGGTCGGTCCGGCCACCGCACGGGCCTTCTCCGCGCCGGCGGCGAGCAGCTTGTCCAGCTGCGCCGGGTCGTCGAGGTAGGTGCGGGTGCGCTCCTGGATCGGGCGGACGAACTCCGCCACCACCTCGGCCAGGTCCTTCTTCAGGTCGCCGTAACCGCGACCGGCGTACGCGGCCACCAGATCGTCGATGCCGCGCCCGCTGAGCGCCGAGTGGATGGTCAGCAGGTTGGACACGCCCGGCTTGGTCTCGGCGTCGAAGACGATCTCCCGGCCGGTGTCGGTCACCGCCGAACGGATCTTCTTCGCCGACCGGGCCGGGTCCTCCAGCAGGTCGATGATGCCGGCCGGCGAGGACGACGACTTGGACATCTTCGCGGTCGGGTCCTGCAGATCGGTGATCTTCGCGGTGTCCTTGACGATGTGCGGCGCGGGCACCGTGAACGTCGGGCCGAACAGCGAGTTGAAGCGCTGGGCCAGGTCCCGCGAGAGCTCCAGGTGCTGACGCTGGTCCTCGCCGACCGGCACCGCGTTGGCCTGGTAGAGCAGGATGTCGGCGGCCTGCAGGATCGGGTAGGTGAACAGGCCGACGCTGGCCCGCTCGTTGCCCTGCTTCTGTGACTTGTCCTTGAACTGGGTCATCCGGCTGGCCTCGCCGAAGCCGGTGATGCAGCCGAGCACCCAGGCCAGCTGCGAGTGCTCAGGCACCTGTGACTGCACGAACAGGGTGCTGCGCTCCGGGTCCAGACCGACCGCGAAGAGCTGGGCGGCAGCCACCCGGGTCCGCTGGCGCAGCAGCACCGGGTCGTGCCCCGCGGTGATGGCGTGCAGATCCACGACGCAGTAGAACGCGTCGTGGGTCTCCTGCAGGGCCACCCAGTGCCGCACCGCGCCGAGGTAGTTGCCGAGGTGGAAAGAGTCGGCCGTCGGCTGGATGCCGGAGAAGACGCGGGGGCGGGCGGGAACGTCGGACATGGCGATAATTCTGTCAGCAAGCGACGGGGTCCGTCATGACGGGCCGGCGGGTCAGCCGCGGCCCGCCGCTGTCGGGGCGTTGACCTCGCGCGGTTCCCCCTGGCCGACCCGGCGGATCGGCCCGACCACGGCCCCGCGTTGCTGCCCGGCCACCGGCTCCGGCGACCACCGCGCGCCGGCCTCCCGCGACTGCCCGGTGCCAGCCTCGCGGCGCTGCTCGGTGCCAGCCTCCCTCGACTGCCCGGTGCCGGCCTCGCGGCGCTGCTCGGGCATCCGCACGGCGGAGACCGCGAGCCGGGCCACCCGGCGTCCATCCAGCGTCAGCACCCGCAACAGCCAGCCGCCCGACGGATCGGCCGGGTCGGGCCCGTCGGCGTCGACCGGTTCAGCGGGCACCGGCACTTCGTCGCCGGTCACCGGCAGCCGACCCAGGGCGGCCATCACGAACCCACCGACCGTCTCGTACGGCCCGGCGGGCAGCACCAGCCCGGTCCGCTCGGCGAAGTCGGCCAGGTTGAGCCGACCGTCCACCACGGCGGGCAGGCCGTGCACCGGGTCCGGCTTGGTGTCGTACTCATCGTGGATCTCGCCGATCAGCTCCTCGATCAGGTCCTCCAGGGTGACGATCCCGGCGGTGCCGCCGTACTCGTCGACCACCACCGCCAGGTGCTGACCCTCCCGGCGCATCTCGGTGAGTGCGGGCAGCACCCGCTTGCTGCCGGGCAGTCGCTTCACCTCCCGGGTCAGCTCGCCGACGGTGACGCACGGGTCGGCGTCCGGGCGCAGCAGTACGTCGCGCAGGTGCACGAAGCCGACCACGTCGTCGTGGGTGCCGTCGGTGACCGGGTAGCGGGTGTGCGTCTCGGCCCGGACCAACCGGGCGGCCTCGGCGATGGTCAGCCGGGCGGGCAGGAAGACCACCTCGGTGCGGGGCATCATCACCTCGCGGATCAGGCTGGCGCCGGCCACCAAGACCTCGTCGATGATCCGCCGTTCGTCCGGGTCGAGCACCGTGTTCGCGGCGACCAGGTCCCGCAGCTCGGCCTCGGAGATGCGCTCCCGGCCGGCCGCCGGGCCAGCTCCGAGCAGGTCGGTGACGAGGCGGGTGGCACCGTCGGCGGCGCGGACCACCATCCGGGCGACAGCCCGGGCGAGCGGACCGGGGTCACGGCGGGGCCGCCCCCGCGCGCGTCGCCGGAGCCCCGTATGGGCCGCTTCCCGCATGACAGAGATGGTAGACACCGACGGCCCATCGCACCGGGGATCACGCACGCCCGACGGCTATGTTCGGCTCTGTTTAATCGTGGGAGATTATGATGGAATGTGGATGGCGGCGTGGTCGGTCGGGGTACACCCGCCGCCGTAGGGTGATCACCGAAGGGCCACGTCCCGGGCGGGCCAGGCAGGAGGCAACGACGTGAAACTGCTCGTCACGGGGGGCGCCGGCTTCATCGGCAGCGTAGTGACCCGAATGCTGCTCGACGCGGGCCACCAGGTCGTCGTGCTGGACGACCTGCGCACCGGCCACCGCGAGGCGCTCGCTCCGGACGCGACCCACGTCGAGGCGTCCATCCACGACGCCGCCCGGATCGTCACGCCCGACGCGGGCTTCGACGGGGTGCTGCACTTCGCCGCTCTGATCGCCGCCGGCGAGTCGATGGTCAAGCCGGAGCTGTACTGGCAGACCAACACGGTCGGCACCCTCGCCCTGATCGACGCGGTCCGGGCCGCCGGGGTGCCCCGGATGGTCTTCTCCTCCACCGCCGCCGTCTACGGCAACCCCACCGAGCTGCCCATCCCGGAGAGCGCGGTCAAGGCGCCCACCAACACGTACGGCGCCACCAAGCTCGCCGTCGACATGGCGCTCACCTCCGAGGCGGTCGCGCACGGGCTGGCCGCCGTGTCGCTGCGCTACTTCAACGTGGCCGGCGCGCACCTCGACGGCGACGTCGCGCTCGGCGAACGGCACGATCCGGAGACGCACCTGATCCCGATCGCGTTGGAGGTCGCCGCCGGCCGGCGGGAGAAGCTCCAGCTCTTCGGCGACGACTACCCCACCGTGGACGGCACGTGCGTCCGCGACTACATCCACGTCGCCGACCTGGCCCGAGCCCACCTGTTGGCACTGGACGCCGCCGCCGCGGGCCAGCACCGGATCTACAACCTGGGCAACGGCAACGGTTTCACCAACCGGCAGGTGGCCGACGTGGTCCGCGAGGTCACCGGGCATGCACTGCCGGTCGAGGTGGCGCCACGCCGCGAGGGCGACCCGGCCGAGCTGGTCGCCTCCTCCGCTCTGGCCCGCGACGAGCTGGGCTGGGTGCCGCAGAAGCCGACCCTGCACGACATGGTCGGCGACGCCTGGGCCTTCTACCGCACCCACATCCTGGAGCAACGGTGAGCGCGAGGAGTGAGCCGGTGTTTGCGAGCCCCGCAGTCGCGAACGGCGGAGGCACGGTGAGCGCGAGGAGTGAGCCGGTGTTGCGAGCCCCGCAGTCGCGAACGGAGGAAGCAGCGTGACCGACCCCACCGGTGACGTCGCCGAGCGGGCCGCCGCCGGCTTCACCGAGCAGTACGGCGGCCAGGCCGCTGGCCGCTGGGCGGCTCCCGGCCGGGTCAACCTGATCGGCGAGCACACCGACTACAACGACGGGTTCGTGCTGCCCTTCGCGCTGCCGCTGCGCACCGTGGTCGCCGCCGACCGGCAGGACGGGGAGCGCTGGACGGTCTGGTCCGAGCTGTCCGGCGAGACGATCACCTTCGGCGCGGACGACGTGACCCAGCCGGGCCGGGTCGCCGGCTGGGGCGCGTACGTGGCCGCTGTGGTCTGGGCGCTGCGCGAGGCCGGCCACCCGGTACCCGGCGCCCGGTTGGCGATCGCCTCCGACGTGCCGCTGGGCTCCGGGCTCTCCTCCTCGGCCGCACTGGAGTCGGCCGTGCTCGCCGCCCTGCTCGACCTGGGTGGGGTGGAGCTGGCCGCCGAACGGCAGCCTCGGCTGGCGCAACGCGCGGAGAACGTCTACGTCGGCGCACCGACCGGAATCATGGACCAGTCCGCGGCGATCCGCTGCCGCGCCGGGCACGCCCTCTTCCTGGACTGCCGCGACGAGTCGGTCGAGCACATCCCGTTCGACCTGGACGCCGCTGGGCTGGCCGTGCTGGTCATCGACAGCCGGGCGCCGCACCGGCACGCCGACGGCGAGTACGCCGCCCGCCGCCGGTCCTGCGAGGCGGCGGCCAAGACCCTCGGCGTCGCCGCGCTGCGTGACGTCGCCATCGACCAACTCGACACCGCGCTGGCCCGACTCGACGACGAGGAGACCCGGCGGCGGGTCCGGCACGTGGTCACCGAGGACCAGCGGGTGTTGGACACGGTGGCACTGCTGCGCGCCGGCCGGGTCCGGGACATCGGCCCGCTACTCACCACCTCACACGTCTCGATGCGCGACGACTTCGAGATCACCGTGCCGGAGATCGACACCGCGGTCGAGGCGGCGCTGGCGGCCGGCGCGCTGGGTGCCCGGATGACCGGCGGTGGCTTCGGTGGCTGCGTCCTCGCCCTGATAGCGGCGGACCGGACCGACGCGGTAGCCGCCGCCATAACTGCCGCCTACGCCGAACGCGGCTTCACCGCACCCACCACCATCCCAGTCCTCCCATCCCCCGGCGCCACCCGCCTCAACTAACCCCACCCACCCCACCCCACCCCACCGGGTTGATCAAGAGGTTTGCGTCAGTCCGAGCCCGGATCCTGACGCAAACCTCTTGATCACCGGTCGAGGTGGGATGGGGTCGGGGTGAGATCGTGCTCGTTCGTGGAAGTAGTGGCCTCGCCCATCGGGCGAGGCCACTACTTCCTGGATGGAGCGCGATCTTGCGGGCAACCGGGCCGGGGCGGGCCGAGCCTCGGTCAGCTGGCTTCGACGATCATGCCGGCACCGACGGTGCGGTTGGTGGCCTCGTCGATGATGACGAAGCCGCCGGTGGTGCGGTTGCGCCGGTACTCGTCGGCCAGCAGCGGCACCGTGGTGCGCAGCCGCAGCCGGCCGATCTCGTTGAGCCGCAGCTCATCGGCCGACTCGTCGCGGTGCAGCGAGTTGATGTCCAGCCGGTAGTGCAGCCCGCGCACGATCGCCCGCGCCGACCGAGTGGTGTGCTTGATCGCGTACCGGCCGCCGACCCGCAGCGGGCGGGTCTCGTCCATCCAGCACACCATCGCCTCGATGTCCTGGGCCACCGCGGGAGCGTTGTTCGGCCGGCAGATCATGTCGCCCCGGGAGATGTCGATCTCGTCGGCCAGCCGTACCGTCACCGACATCGGCGGGAACGCCTCCGCGACCGGCCCGTCGGCGGTCTCCACCGCGGCGATCCGGCTGGTGAAGCCGGACGGCAGCACCATCACCTCGTCGCCCGGCTTGAGCACGCCGGAGGCGACCTGACCAGCGTAGCCGCGGTAGTCGGTGACCGTGGTGGACTGCGGCCGGATCACGTACTGCACCGGGAACCGGACGTCGACCAGGTTGCGGTCGCTGGCGATGTGCACCCGCTCCAGGTGGTGCAGCAGCGACGAGCCCTCGTACCACGGCATGTTCTCCGACCGGGTGACGATGTTGTCGCCACGCAGCGCGGAGATCGGCACCACGGTCAGGTCCGGCACGTCGAGCTTCGCGGCGAACGCGGTGAACTCGTCGGCGATCCGCTCGTAGACCTCCTGCGACCAGTCCACCAGGTCCATCTTGTTGACGCAGAGGACCAGGTGCGGCACCCGCAGCAGCGAGCACAGGAACGCATGCCGGCGGGACTGCTCGACCAGGCCCTTGCGCGCGTCCACCAGGATCAGCGCGAGGTCGGCGGTGGACGCCCCGGTCACCATGTTGCGGGTGTACTGGATGTGCCCCGGGGTGTCGGCGATGATGAACTTGCGCCGCGGCGTGGCGAAGTACCGGTAGGCCACGTCGATGGTGATGCCCTGCTCCCGCTCGGCGCGCAGGCCGTCGGTGAGCAGCGCCAGGTTGGTGTACTCGTCGCCGCGGGCCGCGCTGACCGCCTCCACCGCGGCCAACTGGTCGGTGAAGAGCGACTTGGTGTCGTAGAGCAGCCGGCCGATCAGGGTCGACTTGCCGTCGTCCACGCTGCCCGCGGTGGCGAACCGCAGCAGGTCCATCGGACGGGCCTCCGGCCCGGACCCGCTGGGGACGGCGGCCGGGGCCACGATCTCGGTGGTCATCAGAAGTAGCCCTCCCGCTTGCGGTCTTCCATGGCGGCCTCGCTGACCCGGTCGTCACCACGGGTCGCGCCGCGCTCGGTGATCCGGGTGGCCGCCACCTCCTCGATGACCTTCTCCACGGTGTCCGCGTCGGAGCGGACCGCGGCGGTGCAGGAGGCGTCGCCCACGGTGCGGTAACGCACCTGCGCCTTGAACCGCTCCTCGCCCGCCCGGGGACGGAAGAACTCGTTGACCGCGTAGAACATCCCGTCCCGCTCGATCACCTCGCGCTCGTGCGCGTAGTAGATCGACGGCAGCGGGATCCGTTCCCGGGCGATGTAGTGCCAGACGTCCAGCTCGGTCCAGTTGGACAGCGGGAAGACCCGGATCGACTCTCCCGGGTGGTGCCGGCCGTTGTACAGCGACCACAGCTCAGGCCGCTGGTTCTTCGGATCCCACTGGCCGAACTCGTCCCGGAAGCTGAACACCCGCTCCTTGGCCCGGGCCTTCTCCTCGTCCCGGCGGGCGCCACCGAACAGCGCGTCGAAGCGGTGCCTCTCCACCGCGTCCAGCAGCACCGGCGTCTGGATCCGGTTACGCATGCCGTCGCCGGACTCCCGGACCAGCCCGCTGGCCAGGGCCTCCGGCACGCTCGCCACCACGAGCTGCAACCCCAGCTCGGCGACCCGCTGGTCGCGGTATTCCAGCACCTCGGGGAAGTTGTGGCCGGTGTCGACGTGCATGACCGGGAAGGGGATGTTGGCCGGAGCGAACGACTTCTGCGCCAGCCGCAGCATGACGATCGAGTCCTTGCCGCCGGAGAAGAGCAGCACCGGGCGTTCCATCTCGGCGACCACCTCGCGCATCACGAAGATGCTCTCCGCCTCCAGGGCGTCCAGGTGGGAGACCCGGTAGGCCGCGGGGGTGGTCATGACACCGGCTCGATTCGCTCGCTCATCCGATTTCCAGACCTTTCCGGTCGGACATGTCAAGAAGTGCGCCCAGGCTACCCGGAATGCCTCTGCAGCGCTGCAAGCAACCGGGAGGCGAGATCCTTGCGGCAGACCAACAGGTCCGGCAGGCGTGGATCCGCCTCGTTGTATCTCAGCGCAGAACCGTCGATCCGGGAAGCGTGTAGTCCGGTGGCCGTCGCCACAGCCACCGGCGCCGCTGAGTCCCACTCGTACTGCCCACCGGCGTGGATGTACGCGTCCACCTCTCCGGTGATGACCGCGGCGATCTTCGCGCCGGCCGAACCCATCGGCACCAGCTTCGCCCCCACGTCCTCGGCCAGGTCGGTGAGGAACACCGGCGGCCGGCTCCGGCTCGCCGCCAACCGGATCACCCGCGCGCCGGCCGTCGCCGCCTCCACCGTCATCGGCGGGTACGCCGGCGGGTAGTCCGTGCCCAGCACCCGGTGCTGCGCCGGCAGCCCCACCGCCCCGGCGACCAGCCCGTGCGGGCTCGGCGCGCTACGCGCCCAGAGCGCCACGTGCACCGCCCAGTCCGAGCGGCCCTCCTCGGCGAACTCCCGGGTGCCGTCCAACGGATCGATGATCCACACTCGGTCCGCGGCCAACCGGGACACCGCCTCGGCGTTCACCTCCGCCGCCCAGGCCAGCCGCGACCCCTCGTCCTCCTCGGAGAGCACGGCGTCCCCCGGCCGCCACTTCGCCAACTCCGTGCGGATCAGGTCGTGCGACACCTTGTCCCCGGCCGACTTCAGCGCGCCGGCGTCGCCGAAACCCAGCTCGGCCCGCAGGTCGAGCAGCGCCTGACCGGCCCGGGCCGCCAACCACCGGGCGAACGCACCGTCGATCATCGGAGGACTGCTCATCTGCCCGCTCCCGTCGCCTCGCCGCGACCCGTGCCCGCACCGGCCGCTCCGCCGCGACCCGCGTCGTCGGTCGCGGCACGCCGAAGGCGCAGACTACCGGCCCATCGACCCCGATCCGGTACGCCCCGCCCGGCTCAGAGACTGTCGGAAAGTCCCGAGGCGAGCGAGGCGGGGCTTCCCGACAGTCTCAACCGCCGTGGTAGAGGTTCTGAGTCGGCTCCACGCCCTTGACGACCACCGACTCCACCACGTCGGCGGCCCGGTCCACCAGGAAATCCAGCTCCTTGCGCTCCGCGGCGCCGAAATCCGACAGCACGTAGTCCGCCGGGTCCTGCCGCCCGGGTGGCCGGCCGATGCCGAACCGCACCCGGACGTACTCCTTGGTGCCCAACGACTTCGACATCGAACGCAGGCCGTTGTGCCCGCCCTCGCCGCCACCGCACTTGACCCGCACCTGGCCGTACCCGATGTCCAGCTCGTCGTGCACCGCGATCACCTGTGCCGGCGGCACCTTGTAGAACTGCGCCAGCGCCGCCACCGGCGCGCCGGAGAGGTTCATGTACGTCAGTGGCTTCGCCAGCACCAGCTTCGGCCCGCCGAAACCCAGTCGACCCTCGGCCACCTCGGCCACCGCCCGCTTGTGCCGGCCGAACCGCGCGCCCACCCGTCCGGCCAGCAGGTCAGCCACCATGAACCCGACGTTGTGCCGGTTCCCGGCGTACTCCCGACCCGGGTTGCCCAGGCCGACCACCAGCCACGGTCCCGCCTCGTCCGTCACGACCCGTCCCTCCCGCCGAACTCCCGATACGCCGACAGGCGCCCCCGAACGCTCGGGGACGCCTGCCGCACAGTACGAACCGATCAGGCCTCGGTGCGCGCCTCGGTGTTCTCCGCGCCCTCGGCGGTCGGGGCGGCGTCCGCACCCTCGGAACCCTCGGTGACCTCGCCGACCTCGGCCTCGGCCTCCTCGGTGGCCTCCTCGACCTCGGGCAGCGTCGCCTCGAGCTGCTCGGCGGTCGGCGCGGCGGTCACCGCAGCGACCGGCAGCGTCGCGTCGACGGCCAGCTCGACACCGGCCGGGAGCTGCACGTCGCCGGCGGTCACCTGGGAGCCCGCCTCCAGGCCCTCGATCGACGCCTCGAGGTGGTCCGGCACCTTGGTGGCGTCGGCGGTCACCGAGAGGGTGTCGTGGTCGTGCACGATCAGGGTGTCCCGCGCGGCCTCGCCGGTCAGCTGGACCGGGACCTCGACGGTGACCTTCTCGCCCCGGCGGACCAGGATGAGGTCCACGTGCTCGAAGGTGTCCTTGATCGGGTCACGCTGAATCGCCTTCGGCAGCGCCAGCACCTGCGTGCCGTCGGTGATGTCGATCGCGAACAGCTGGTTGGCGCCACCCTTGCGGATCGCCGCGGCGAACTCCCGGGACGGCAGCGCGATGTGCTTGGGCTTCTCGCCGTGGCCGTACAGCACGGCGGGCACCTTGCCGGCCCGGCGGGTACGGCGGGCACCACCCTTGCCGAACTCGGTACGGGGCTCGGCGCTGATCTTTACCTCGGACACGGGGAAACTCCTGATGCTTTTCGCTGCGGCGGCTTGTCGTCTTGCGGTGCTGGGGCGAGGGGCTCGCTGGGGCTCATGCGTCATGAACGACTGCCCGGAGCACCGCGTCGATGACGGTACCTCCGTGCGGCGCTGTTCAGCGGCCCGCCGGGCACCCTCGCCGTGGCAACCGCACCAGTCTACCCGAGCTGATTCCGGGGTTTCCGGCAGTCCCCGGTCATGGGTCCAGGCCGGCGCGTCGGTGGCGTTCCCACCAGCGTGCCAGCCCCGTTTCCACCAGCTTGGCAGCCCCGGTCCCGCCGGAGCGCCGGATGGCGGAAACGGGGCTCACCGCAGCGCGACGCTCAGCTCAGGCCACCGAAGAGGGTGGTCACCGAGCCGTCGTCGAAGACCTCCCGGATCGCCCGCGCCAGCAGCGGCGCGATCGACAGCACGGTCAGCTTGTCCAACTGCTTCTCCGGCGGCAACGGCAGCGTGTTGGTCACCACGACCTCACTGATCGAGCTGTTCTTCAGCCGCTCGGTCGCCGGATCCGACAGCAGCGCGTGGGTGGACGCGACCACGATCTCCGCCGCGCCCGACTCCTTGAGGATGTCCGCCGCGCCGGTGATCGTGCCACCGGTGTCGATCATGTCGTCGACGATCAGGCAGACCCGACCCTCCACCTCGCCGACCACGCGGTTCGCCACCACCTGGTTCGGCTTCATCGGGTCGCGGGTCTTGTGGATGAACGCCAGCGGGCAACCGCCCAGCCGGTCGGTCCACCGCTCGGCCACCCGCACCCGGCCCGAGTCCGGCGCCACGACGGTCATCGGCCGGCCCGCGTACTTGTGCTCCACGTACTCGGCGAGGATGTCCATCGCGAAGAGGTGGTCGACCGGACCGTCGAAGAAGCCCTGGATCTGCGCGGTGTGCAGATCGACGGTGAGGATCCGGTTCGCGCCGGCCGTCTTCAGCAGGTCCGCCACCAGCCGGGCCGAGATCGGCTCGCGTCCGCGGTGCTTCTTGTCCTGACGTGCGTACGGGTAGAACGGCAGCACCACGGTGATCCGCTTGGCCGACCCCCGCTTCAGCGCGTCCACCATGATCAGGGTCTCCATGACCCAGGTGTTCACCCCGTGCGTCACGGACTGCACCACGAAGGCGTCCGAACCACGCACCGAGTCCTTGAACCGTACGAAGATCTCGCCGTTGGCGAACTCGTACGCGTCGGCCGGCGTCGGCGCCACGCCGAGCACCTCACCGATCTCCTTGGCCAGCTCCGGAAAGCCACGTCCGGAAAAGAGCATCAGGCTTTTGCGGTTTTCGGCGACGATGCTGCCCATGGGCCCGTCTGCTCCCGTTTCTCGGTGGTACCCGGCCCGGTGGTGGTGGCGCGGGGACTATTCGGTTGCAGTATCTCCCGTGCCGGACGCACCGCCCACCGTCTCGGCCCTCCCGTGCATTGCCTCACTGTCGCTTGCGGTGGGGGCCACACCCGACGCACCCTCGCCGGCGCGGGCCCGCTGCGCGGCCTCCGCCGCGGCCGTGCCGGCCCGCCGCTTCACCACCCAGCCCTCGATGTTGCGCTGGCGTGCCCGGGCGACGCCCATCGCGCCCGCCGGCACGTCCTCCACGATCACCGAGCCGGCCGCCGTGTACGCCCCGTCGCCCACCTCGACCGGCGCCACAAACATGTTGTCCGCCCCGGTCCGGGCGTGGCTGCCGATGACCGTGCGGTGCTTGTTGACCCCGTCGTAGTTCACGAAGACCGACGCCGCGCCGATGTTGCTCTGCTCGCCGATCGTCGCGTCACCCACGTACGTCAGGTGCGGCACCTTGGAGCCGGCGCCGATCTGCGAGTTCTTCACCTCGACGAACGTGCCGACCTTCGCCTTCTCGGCCAGCCGCGCGGCCGGCCGCAGGTACGCGTACGGACCGACGCTGGCGCCCGCGCCCACCTCGGCGCCCACCGCGTGGCTGCGCACCACCGACGCACCGGGGCCGACGATGGTGTCGACCAGCGTGACGTCCGGCCCGACCAGCGCGCCGGTGCCGACCACCGTGCCGCCGCGCAGTTGGGTGTTCTGGTCCACGACCGCGTCGCGGTCCAGCGCGACCGTCACGTCGATCCAGGTGGTCGCCGGGTCCAGCAGGCTCACTCCGGTACGCATCCACGCCTCGTTGACCCGGTCGCGCAGCAGCCGGCGCAGCGTCGCCAACTCCACCCGGTCGTTGCAGCCCAGCGTCTCCACGTGGTCGACGGCCACGTGCACAGCCACCGGCTCGCCAGCCGAGCGGAGCAGCCCGAAGACGTCGGTCAGGTACTCCTCGCCCTGGTCGTTGTCGGTGGAGAGCTTGCCCAGCGCGGCGCGCAGCCGCACCGCGTCGAACGCGTAGATGCCGGCGTTGATCTCCCGGATCGCGCGCTGCGTCGCGTCGGCATCGCGCTCCTCGACGATCTGCTCCAGCCGGCCGTCGGCGTCCCGGACGATCCGCCCGAGCCCGGTCGGGTCGGGCACCTCGGCGGCCAGCACGGTGGCCGCCGCGGCGGCCTCCTCGTGCGCGGTCACCAGCGCGCCGACCGTCTCCGGCCGCAGCAGCGGTACGTCCCCGTTGATCACCACGACGGTGCCGGCGCCGTCCGGGACAGCGTCCAGCGCGATCCGGACGGCGTGCCCGGTGCCGAGTTGCTCGGCCTGGAGGACCGGCGTGGTGTCCGGTGCGATCTCGGTCAGGTGTCCCCGGACCTGGTCGGCGCCGTGGCCGACCACCACGACGGTGCGGTCCGCGGCCAGCGGCGCGGCCGCGCTCAGCACGTGGCCGAGCAGCGTCCGACCGAGCAGCGGGTGCAGCACCTTGGGCAGTGTCGACTTCATCCGCTTGCCCTCACCGGCGGCAAGTACGACGACGGTACGGAGGTGGGGCTGGGGCACGATGTGGCTCCCGTCGGGACGGCGGACACTCTCGCGGCCATGCTAACCGCGGTGCCCGGCGCGTTCCCGTCTTACCCCCACTGGAACCTAAAACGGACTTAGGGGGCAGCTCGGCCGCCAGGGTTCGAACCTGAAATACGGGTACCAAAGACCCGGGTGTTGCCAATTACACCACGGCCGATCAGCGACGCGAGCGCGTCACATCAGGGATGAGCATCCCGCGCTACACCTTAGCGCCCCGGCCGCCGGACGCCATCGCTCATTCCGCCACGCCCGGCGACCGGCGGCGCGCCCGGACGGCGTCCGGGCGGGCAGTCCGAACCGGGCCCGGACGCCGCAGACGGGTTGACTAGAGGTTGTACCCGCCGGCGACCTCGATGTTCTGCGCGGTGATCCAGCGGCCCTCCTCGCCGAGCAGCGTGGCGATCACCATGCCGATGTCGTCGGGCTCGCCCACCCGACCGAGTGCGGTCTTCGCTGCGAGAAGCGGAATCACCTCGGGGAACCGCTCGAAGGCGTTGTCGGCGAGGCGCGTCCGGGTGGAGCCCGGGGCGACGGAGTTGACCCGGATGCCGCGGTTGCTGAACTCCTTGGCCATGTACCGGGTCAGCACCATGAGGCCGCCCTTCATCGAGGCGTACGCGGAGTAGCCGGGCTCCAGGCCGGAGGCCAGCGCCGAGTTGCTGCTGGTGTTGACGATCGCGCCGCCGTCGGCCAGCAGTGGCAGCAGTGCCTGGGTGAGGAAGAACGGCCCCTTGAGCAGCACCCGCATGAACCCGTCGAACAGCTCCTCGGAGGTGTCCTCGAAAAGCGCCATCCGCGCGAACCCGGCGTTGTTGACCAGGGAGTCGAACGTGTCCCGCTGCCAGGTGTCGCGCAGCGCGGCGACGACCGACTCGCGGAAGGCCGGGAAGGTCTCACTGCGGCCGACGTCCAGTGGCAGCGCGACGGCCGTGCCGCCCTCCTTCTCGACGCTCTCCACGGTCTCCAGCGCCCCGGGTTGGTTGTTGCTGTAGGTCAGGATGACCCCCGATCCGCGCTTGGCGAGCTGGATGGCAGCGCTCTGGCCGATGCCCGAGCTGGCGCCGGTGACGATAGCGACCCGCATGATTCGCCTACCTGTTCATTCGTGGAGCCATCACATGCTCCTGGGAGTTGGGCTAACCCCAGAGAACCAGCGTGAGCAGTGCGAGTGATAGATGAATGCTCTCCACCTCTTGCCTGATCCTCTCTTTGTTGCGATTCACCCCGGACGGCACCACCGCTATCGCCACCCACCCCACCGACGTCGCCGCCGTCAGTTCGGCGCACTGCCGAGCATCGATGCCACCAAGCCGCACGGCGCGGGCCCGCAGCGCCGCGCCGTCCCTGCGGTGAGGGACTGACCGTGCCCCGGATCGCCGCACACCTCAGGGCTCTGACCTGCGTTTTGGCCCGACCGCGTAAGGGTTTTCGGAACTTCCCCGTGCGATCTACGGTGCCGTAAGTTACGGTAACGTAGGCGTAGCTTCGTGATCGTTTCCGTCCCCCTCTGCGAGGTGAAATGTCCACCGCTCTGCTCGAACCCAACACCGCCGGCCCCGGCCCGAAACCGCTCACCGACGGCAGTCAGTCCCCCGGAATCCTGGCCGCCCTCTGGGCCTTCGTAGTGATCCCCTTCGTCGCCCTGCTGGTCGCCGTACCAGTGGCCTGGGGTGGCTGGCTCGGCTGGACCGATGTCGTCATCGGCCTGGTCTGGTACGTGGTCTCCGGGCTGGGCATCACGGTCGGCTTCCACCGCTACTTCACGCACGGCTCGTTCAAGGCCAAGCGGTGGCTGCGGGTGACGTTGGCGGTCGCGGGCTCGCTGGCCGTGCAGGGCGAGATCATCCAGTGGGTGGCCGACCACCGGCGGCACCACGCCTTCTCCGACATGGAGGGCGACCCGCACTCGCCGTGGCGCTTCGGCACCAGCTTCTGGGCGCTGACCCGGGGCCTGTTCCACGCGCACGTGGGCTGGCTGTTCCGCCGGGAGCTGTCCAACCGGGAGCGGTTCGCCCCGGACCTGCAAGCCGACCGCGACATCAGCCGGGTGGACCGGCTCTTCCCGATGCTGGTGGCCATCTCACTGCTCGGCCCGGCGCTGATCGGTGGCCTGGTGACCTGGTCCTGGCAGGGCGCACTGACCGCGTTCTTCTGGGCCGGGCTGGTCCGCATCGGTCTGCTGCACCACGTCACCTGGGCGATCAACTCGGTCTGCCACGTCTACGGCGAGCGCCCGTTCGCGATGCGGCAGGGCGACCGCGCGTCGAACTTCTGGCCGCTGGCGATCCTGTCGTTCGGCGAGAGCTGGCACAACCTGCACCACGCCGACCCGACCAGTGCCCGGCACGGCGTGCTGCGTGGTCAGGTGGACATCTCCGCCCGGGTGATCTGGCTGTTCGAGAAGGTCGGCGCGGCGTCACAGGTGCGCTGGCCGAAGCCGGAGCGCATCGCGGCCAAGCTGGTGAAGCCGGTCGCACCCCGCTAAATGCGGGCGGTGCTCCTGGAGGTCGCCTGGCAGGATAGTCGGATGACCGAGCGACGCGGGGGGACCGGACGGCTCGGCAGACGGGGGGCCGGGCCCGATCCGGGTACGGTCGGACGGCGCGGCTGGGCGGTCGGACCGCCCGCCAGTGAGGCGACGACGTGAACGGGCACAGCGGAGGCACCATCCCACGGCAGGGCGTCACCGAGCGCCAGCGAGGCGGCGACATGGCCGAGGTCAGCGACGGCGCCGACAGTCGGCGTGCGGCGGCGGTCCCGCCGGCGAAACCCAAGTCCACCTCCCGGGTCCGGATGTCCGCGGCCCAGCGGCGGGAGCAGTTGATCGCGACCGGCCGGCAGCTCTTCGCCGAGCGGGGTTTCGACGCCACCTCCATCGAGGAGGTGGCGGCCCGCGCCAAGGTCTCCAAGCCGGTGGTGTACGAGCACTTCGGCGGCAAGGAGGGGCTCTACGCGGTGGTGGTGGACCGGGAGGTCCGGGCATTGCTGGACCGGATCACCACGGCGTTGACCGCCGGGCACCCGCGGGAGCTGTTGGAGCAGGCGGCGATGGCCCTGCTGGGCTACATCGAGGAGGAGACCAGCGGGTTCCGCGTGCTGGTCCGCGAGTCGCCGCTGATGTCCGCGACGGGCACCTTCAGCAGCGTGATGAACGACGTGGCACACCAGGTCGAGCACATCCTGGGCGCCGAGTTCAAGAGCCGCGGGTACGACCCGAAGCTGGCCGAGCTGTACTCGCAGGCGCTGGTGGGCATGGTTGCGCTGACCGGCAGTTGGTGGCTGGAGGTGCGCAAGCCGCGCAAGGAGACGGTTGCGGCGCACCTGGTCAACCTCGCCTGGAACGGGTTGTCGCACCTGGAGGCGAAGCCGACGTTGATCACCGCCCGCCGCCACTGACTTCACTCAGCGGCGGTGCACCTCGGCCACCGGGTGATGACGGTTGCGCCGTTCCGCCTCGGCGTGCTCCTCGGGGCCGACCTTGTCGTACAGGCCGGTGCCGAGCAGGATCAGGCCGAACAGCATCGACACGACCACGGTCGACATCGAGAAGTTCAGGAAGTTCGCCTCGGTCTGCAGCACGGACATCATCAGGATGCTGGTCACCAGGAACACCACCCCGGCGGTGAGGTTCATGTAGTGGCCAAGGTTGCTGCGCCGGGACGCCCCCACGATCAGGACGACTCCGAAGACCACCGAGGCGAGCGAGAAGGCCAGGTTGGTACGTAGACCGAGGGCCCAGTGGCTGCCCCGGTCGAAGAGCGGATCGCCGATCGTCTCGACGACGCCCCAGACTCCGAAGACCAGGATGTAGACACCGATCAGGCCGGCGAGGACCCGGTAGAGCGGCCGTGCCGGATGGTTCACCGGAAAGTGCGGCATACCCTGAACCCCATCCACCTGAGTTAGACCGTTTCAGGAGGATTGTCACCCGGGGCAGAGGTGACTGTCCGGAGAACCACAATGGCGAGCAGGGTCCGCCGAAGGATGGACCAGGCCAGGTTTTCGCCGGAGCCCGAGCTGCGCAGGGATCAAGCTTGACCGCCCGGAGCAGCTCGGGCTCCGGCGAAAACCCACGGCCGCAACCAGAGGAAAACGATCAGAGGACCAGGCGAGCCTTCTGGAACGCCTCCGCCTCCTCCTCCGTGCCGACCTTGCCGTACATGCCGACCATGAGCAGCACCATCGCGGCCACCATCACGACGACCACGGTGGCGATGCTGAAGTTGAAGAAGTTGGCATCGGTGCGGATGAACGCCAGACCGGCCAGGCTGACCACCATCATGACGTACGCCAGCCACTGGTTGACCGCCACGTCGATGTTGCGGCCGAGCGCGGTGCCACCCAGCACGATGACCCCGAGCAGCACGCTGAGCAGCGAGAAGCCGAGGTTGGTGCCCTGGCCGAGGACCCGGGTGCCGTCCTGCGCGAGGACCTCGTTGCCGGCGCTCTCGATGATGCCGAGCGCACCGAAGACCACCAGGTACAGACCGGTCAGCCCGCCGATCGCCCGGTAGACCGGCCGCGCGGGGTGGTTGACGGGGGTATGGGCCATGTCTGATCTCCAACGCCGTGGGGTAGGTGTCGCCGACGATTGTCCCGCATGTGGCGGTGTGACGCCGCACACGGCCCCCGGCCCGGCGCGCGCGGCCCGGTCAGCTCTCGGGCAGGTCCTCGGCGAGGGTCATCCAGGTCTCCTCGATCCGCTCCCGCTCGGCGCGCAGATCCTTGAGCTGGGTGTCCAGCTCGGCGACCCGGGCGTAGTCGGTGGCGTCGGCGGCGAGCTGGTCGAGCAAGGTGGTCTCGCGCTGGTCGAGCTTGCCGAGCTGGCGTTCCAGCCGGGTCAGCTCCTTGCGGGCCTGGCGGACCTCGGCCGCGGACATGCCGCCCGCGGAGGGGCCGGTGGGCGCGGCGGTCGGGGTGGCACCGGCCCGCGGCGCGCCGGCACGCTCGGCGGTCCGCGCGAGGTACTCGTCGACGCCGCCGGGCAGGTGCACCAGCCGGCCGTCGCCGAACATCCCGAACGCCGACTCGGTGACCCGTTCGATCAGGTAGCGGTCGTGGCTGGCCACGATGATCGTGCCGGGCCAGGAGTCGAGCAGGTCCTCCAGTGCGGCCAGGGTGTCGGTGTCCAGGTCGTTGGTGGGCTCGTCGAAGAGCAGCACGTTGGGCTCGCCGGCGAGCAGCCGCAGCATCTGCAGTCGGCGGCGTTCCCCACCGGAAAGGTCGCTGACCGGGGTCCAGAGCCGGCGGTCGTCGAAGCCGAAGACCTCGGCGAGCTGGGCGGCGGAGACCTCCCGGTCGCCGAGCTGGACCCGGCGGGCGACCTCTTCCACGGCTTCGAGCACCCGCAGGTGCCCGGGCAGCTCGGCGAGCTCCTGGGACAGGAACGCCGGCCGTACGGTGGAGCCGGTGCCGAGGCGGCCGCCGTCGGGGCGGGTGATGCCGGCGAGCATCCGCAGCAGCGTGGTCTTGCCGGCACCGTTGGCACCGAGGATGGCGATCCGGTCGCCCGGCCCGACCTGCCAGGTGACGTCGCGCAGGATCTCCTTGGGGCCGGCGAGCAGCTCGACGTTCTCCAGGTCGTACACCTGCTTGCCGAGCCGGGAGGTGGCCATCCGTTGCAGCGACATGGTGTCCCGCGCCGGCGGCACGTCGGCGATCAACGCGTTGGCGGCGTCGATGCGGAACTGGGGCTTGGAGGTGCGGGCGGGCGGACCACGGCGCAGCCAGGCGATCTCCTTGCGGAGCAGGTTCTGCCGGCGGGCCTCGGTGGCGGCGGCGACGCGTTCGCGCTCGGCTCGGGCGAGGATCCAGGCGGCGAAGCCGCCCTCGTACACGCGGACGGCCTGGTCGGCAACCTCCCAGGTGTTGGTGCAGACCGCGTCCAGGAACCACCGATCGTGGGTGACCACGACCAGGGCACCCTTGCGGCCGACCAGGTGCCGGGCCAGCCAGTCGACGCCGCCGACGTCGAGGTGGTTGGTGGGCTCGTCGAGGATGAGCAGGTCGGAGTCGCGGACGAGCAGCGCGGCGAGCGCGACCCGGCGCCGTTCGCCACCGGACATCGGGCCGACCGGCTGGTCGAGGCCCAGGTGCGGCATGCCGAGGCCGTCGAGGATGGCGCGCACCCCGGCGTCGCCGGCCCACTCGTGCTCGGCGCCCATGCCCTCGCCGAGCCAGGCGGTGCCGAGCACGACATCCCGGACGGTGGCGTCGGGGGCGAGGGTGAGCTGCTGCGGCAGCCAGAGCACTCGCAGGTCGCGGCGATGGGTGACCCGGCCGTCGTCAGGGTCCTCCTGCTTGGTGAGCAACCGCAGCAGGGTGGACTTGCCGGCACCGTTGAGGCCGACCACGCCGATCCGGTCGGCGTCGTCCAGGCCGAGCGAGACGTCCGTGAGTAGCCGCCCGGCGGCGCCGTACCCCTTGGACACCCGGTCCAGATTGACGATGTTGGCCACACTCCCACCCTTCATGATCAAGGCGTCCCGGTGCCGGCGGGCACCTGGACGCCTGACCCAAGGGTACGCGGACGCACCGGGCGCCCGCCGGGGCACCGACGGCGACTAGGTCAACTCCAGGTCGCGGCCGGACGCACCGACGTCGCCCCCTGGAGTTGACCTTGAGCAGGGTCAGACGACGCGGGCGCCGACCACCGGGCCGTGGGCGACCCGCGCCGCACGGCACACGCCCGCGGTGGTCAACTCGGCGGCGATCCGCTCCGCGTCGGCCGCCCCGGCGGCGAGGAAGACGCAGGTCGGGCCGGAGCCGGAGACGATGCCGGTGAGCGCGCCGGCCGCCTCGCCGGCCTTGAGGGTGTCGGCCAGCGCCGGGCGCATGGCCAGCGCGGCGTCCTGGAGATCGTTGCCGAGCGTGCGGGCGAGCACCCGGGGGTCGCGCTGGCGCAGCGCGCCCAGCAGCGCGTCGGTGCTGCCCAGCGGGGCGCCGGCCGCACCGGAGTCGCGGAGCCGGTCCAGCTCGCGGTACGCGGCCGGGGTGGACAGGCCGCCGTCGGCGATGGCCACGACCCAGTACCAGGAGGTGGGGCGTGCCAGTACGGGGCTCACGGCCTCACCCCGGCCGGTGCCCAGCGCGGTGCCGCCGTAGATCAGAAACGGCACGTCGGAGCCCAGATCGGCGGCGATCCCGGCCAGCTCGTCGCGGGACAGTCCGGTGCCCCAGAGCGCGTCGCAGGCCACCAGCGCGGCGGCCGCGTCGGCACTGCCGCCAGCCAGCCCGCCGGCGAGCGGGATCTGCTTGCGCAGGTGCAGCCGGGCGTGCGGCAGCACCCCGGCGTACCCGGCGAGGGCGTGCGCGGCGCGGATCACCAGGTTGGTGTCGTCCAGCGCCAACTCGCCGGTGCCCTCGCCCTCCATGGTCAGCGTGAGCGTGTCGCCGCGCCGAGCGGTCAGCTCGTCGTAGATGGAGATGGCGTGGTAGACGGTGTTCAGCTCGTGGTAGCCGTCCCGGCGCAGCGGGCCCACCCCGAGGTGCAGGTTGACCTTCGCGGGCACCCGGACCTTCACCGGGCCGCTGGCCCCACGCCGCTCGTCCTCCTCGTCCGGTCGCCAGGCCTCGGTCACGGGGCGATCTCCCGCACGCGCAGGCGAATGTCGAACGGCTTGGCCACGATCAGCTCCTCGGTGTGGTCGGTACTCACCCGGACCTCCTCGACGGGCACGGCGTCAGCCTACTTCGCGGCCGGCGTACCGACTGGAGCCGACGCGGCGATGGCGGCGAACTGCTCGACGGTGAGCGACTCCCCCCGGGCGCCGGGGTCGACGCCGGCGGCGGTGAGCGCGGCGGCGGCCCGGTCCGCGCCGCCGGCCCAGCCGGCCAGCGCGGCGCGCAGGGTCTTGCGGCGCTGCGCGAACGCCGCGTCCACCACGGCGAAGACCCGTTGCCGGGGTACGTCGGCGCGGGGTGGTTGGCGGCAGGTGAAGGCGACCAGACCGGAGTCGACGTTGGGCACCGGCCAGAACACGTTCGGCGGCACCCGGCCGGCGCCCCGGGCCTGGGCGTACCAGGCGAGCTTGACCGACGGGATGCCGTACACCTTGGAGCCGGGACCGGCGACCAGCCGGTCGGCGACCTCCTTCTGCACCATCACCAGGCCGCGCCGCAGGCTGGGCAGCTCGGCGAGCAGGTGCAGCACCACCGGCACGGCCACGTTGTAGGGCAGGTTCGCCACCAGCGCGGTCGGCGGAGGGTCGGCCAGCTCGGCGGCGTCGATGCGCAGCGCGTCGGCGCGATGCACGGTGAGTCGGCCGGCGTCCGCCCCGGCGTGCCGGGCGACGGTCTCCGGCAGCGCGCCGGCGAGCACCGGGTCGATCTCCACGGCGTGCACGTGCCCGGCGACCGGCAGCAGCCCCAGGGTGAGCGAGCCGAGCCCGGGGCCGACCTCCAGGGCCACGTCATCGGGAGTCAGGCCGGCGGCCGTGACGATTCGGCGCACGGTGTTCGGATCGTGCACGAAGTTCTGGCCCAGCTTCTTGGTGGGCGCGACGCCCAGCCGGGCGGCGAGTTCCCGGATCTCCGCCGGGCCGAGGAGACCGGTCATGCCTGGGAGCGTAGCGGCGGCAGGGACGACCGTCGGGCCGGGCTCACCACGGGCCGAAGACCCGGTCGCCGGTGGCCGAGATGGCCGCGCACAGCTCGTCCAGGTCGGTGCCGGTGGTCGCGGCGAGCGAGCGGACGGTGAGCGGGATCAGGTACGACGCGTTCGGCCGGCCCCGGTGCGGCATCGGGGTGAGATAGGGCGCGTCGGTCTCCACCAGGATCTGATCCACGGGGGTGAGCGCGGCGGCCTCGCGCAGCGCGGTGGCACTGCCGAAGGTGACGGTGCCGGCGAAGCTGAGCAGGTAGCCGCGGCGGACGCACTCGCGGGCGAAGTCGGCGTCACCGGAGAAGCAGTGCAGCACCACGGTGTCCGGGGAGCCCTCGTCGTCGAGGATCCGCAGCACGTCGGCGTGGGCGTCCCGGTCATGGATGACCAGCGCCCGGCCGTACCGCTTGGCGATGGCGATGTGCGCCCGGAAGCTTTCCTCCTGCGCGGCGCGCCCCTCGTCGCCGGTCCGGAAGAAGTCCATCCCGGTCTCGCCGATCCCCCGGACCCGCTCCCGGGCGGCGAGCGACTCGATCTCCCGCAGCGCCTCGTCGAGGTCGGCCAGCCGGGGCGCCTCGTTCGGGTGCAGTGCCACCGTGGCCAGCACGGCGGGGTGCCGGTCGGCGGTGTCCGCGCCCCACCGGGAGGAGGCGACGTCCACACCCACCTGGACCAGCCGGTCCACGCCGACGCCGGTGGCCAGCGCGATCGCCGCGGCGACCGGGTCATCGGCGGACCCGCCGCCGGGTACGCCGGCCTCGCTGACGGTGATGTCCAGGTGGGTGTGGCTGTCCAGCACCGGCCGGGGCAGTGGCTCGGGGGCGGGCGGGAACTCTCCGGCCCGCCGGGCGGCCCGCTCGCGGCGGGTTTCAGTGGGCTCGCTCATCAGCGACAGCATCACACACCGGGGCTGTCCATCCGCCCGCCACCCGACGTTCACCTCGACTACGCCGCGCGACTCTACCGTCGCCGCGTGAGCGAGCGCAGCGAGCGAACCATGAGGCGCGGCAGCGTGGCGTCTCGCGCCGCTGCCGAGCGGTGCGAGGTGGCGGTGTGAGCGTCACCCCCCAGTCCAGCGGCGCCGCCAGCGAACGTACCGGGCTGCGCGTGGCGTTCGGCGGCGGCGTCTACCCGGCCGAGGAGATCGCCCGGGGCGCCGCGTACGAGCTGTTCAGCGCCGACGAGGTGCAGGGCTTCGAGTGGGCGCCCCGACCGGGCAGCGCCCTGCCGTGGCGCCGGTTCGTGCACGTCACCGAGGTGGCCGCGGTGCACGGGGCGACGGAGCCGGCCGAGGAGCCGGAGACGCCGCTGATGATGCCTGCGCACCGGGAGCGGGGTTGGGCGCAGCTGCAACAGCTCAGCCAGCAGCCGGCCTCGGCGGGTGACCCGATGCTGGCGGCGGCACGCGCGTCGGCGGTGATCCGGCGGGGCACCCGGATGGTGAAGGTGCTCTCCCCCAGGCAGCTCGCCGGGTACGTGCGGGGGTGGCTGCCGCACGGCTTCTGCTACCGCGAGCACGACGTGGCGCACCTGCGCACACCAGCGGCGACCACGGTGCTGCGTACCGACGGCGAGGTCGGGCGGGACGGCCTGGACGTGGCGTACGCGCTGCGCTGGCGGGCCGCCGACCCGGGGGACTACGCCGTGCCGGTGGGCGAGGCGCACCGTGGCCTGACCGCGCTGGCTCCCCGGGACCGGCTGGGTCCGCCGGTGCTGGGCACGGGCTTCGTGCCGAGCAACGGCCAGCTCATCCCGGAGTTCATCACCCGGGACTTCGCCGATCTGCCGATGCCGGCGAACGCCGCCCTGCTCGCCTACCCGGCGGAGGGGGTGGAGGTTGTGCTCTACACCTACCAGGCCGAACAGCGCGGCTGGCTACGGATGGTGGGCCCGCAGTGGCGACACCTGCTGTCGGCGGTGCCGGGTCTCTCCCCGGACCAGGAGTACGTGCCGACCGGGGACTCCCTGCGCTCCACCCAACTGGTCGGCGTGCACGGCGACAGCGAGTACGAGGCGGTGGCCGATCTGCCCGGCGGGTTCCGGGTGCTGGCGATGACCCGGGCGGCCCGCTACCCGGTGGAGCAGGTCGCCCGGCGGCTCCGGTTCGCGCAGTGGCGGGGCGTGCCCTGCCTGGTGCTGCGGGAGGAGGCCGGCTGGCTGCGGTTGCGGCTGCGCTTCCCGGACCCGGACACGGTGCTCGCCACCGGGGCGCAGTGCCACGATCGCGGCGTCTACGAGGCGTGGGCGCCGGGCGCCGAGGTGACCGACGACCAGGTGATGGACACGCGGTACGCGATGTGACGCCGGCCGTCCAGGCGAGGCGAGGCGAGGCCCCGGGATTCCCCCGGGGCCGCGCTCAGCCGTGCGGCTTGTCGCGCTCAGCCGGCCAGCCGGGCCAGCTCCTCGTCGACGATCGACGGGTCGAGCTTGCGGAACACCGGCTTCGGCGCGGCCAGCGGCCGCCCCGACTCCAGCGGCACCGACTCCCAGCGCGCGCCGACCGTGTAGTCCCCGGTCAGCACCGGGTACGCCGGCCCGCCGTCCAGGTCGTCGACCTGCTCGATGACCGGCATCGGGGCGTGCACGCCGGTGCCGCCGAGCAGCTCGTGCACCTGCTGCGCGGAGTGCGGCAGGAACGGGGTGAGCAGCGTGTTGGCTTCGCTGACCACCTGGAGGGCGACGTGCAGGATGGTGCCCATCCGGGGCTTGTCCGCCTCGTCCTTGAGCTTCCACGGCGCCTGCTCGGAGAGGTACCGGTTGGCCTCGGCGACCACCTTCATGGCCTCACCGATCGCCTGCTTCTGCCGGTGCCGGCCGATCAGGTCGCCGACCGTGGTGAAGCCGGCCCGGGCCACCGCGAGCAGCGCCTCGTCGGCCTCGGTGAGCCCGGCCGCGTCGACCGGCGGGATGGCGCCGAAGTTCTTCGCCGCCATCGAGACGGACCGGTTGACCAGGTTGCCCCAGCCGGCGACCAGTTCGTCGTTGTTGCGGCGGAGGAACTCGGCCCAGGTGAAGTCGGTGTCGTTGCTCTCCGGGCCGGCGGCGGCGATGAAGTAGCGCAGCGCGTCGGCGTCGTAGCGCTCCAGGAAGTCCCGGACGTAGATGACCACCTTGCGGGACGAGGAGAACTTCCGGCCCTCCATGGTCAGGTACTCGCTGGAGACCACCTCGGTGGGCAGGTTGAGCCGGCCCAACTCGCCCGGCTCACCGTCGCGGGAGCCCTCGCCGGAGTAGCCGGAGAGCAGCGCCGGCCAGATCACCGAGTGGAAGACGATGTTGTCCTTGCCCATGAAGTAGTACGACCGGGCGTCCTTGCCCTCGCCGTCGGTGGACCACCACCGGCGCCAGGCCTCCGGGTCGCCCGAGCGGCGGGCCCACTCGATCGAGGCGGACAGGTAGCCGATCACGGCGTCGAACCAGACGTAGATCCGCTTGTCCGGCCGGTCTCGCCAGCCGTCCAGCGGGATCGGTACGCCCCACTCCAGGTCCCGGGTGATCGCCCGGGGCTGGAGGTCGTCGAGCAGGTTGCGGGAGAACCGCAGCACGTTCGGCCGCCACCCCTCCCGGGTGTCCAGCCACTGCCGCAGCACGTCGGCCAGGGCGGGCAGGTCCAGGAAGAAGTGCTCGGTCTCGACGAACTTCGGGGTCTCTCCGTTGATCCGCGACTTCGGGTTGATCAGGTCGATCGGGTCGAGCTGGTTGCCGCAGTTGTCGCACTGGTCGCCACGGGCGCTGTCGTACCCGCAGATCGGGCAGGTGCCCTCGATGTACCGGTCGGGCAGGGTGCGCCCGGTGGATGGGGAGATCGCGCCCATGGTGGTCTTCGGCACGATGTAGCCGTTGCGGTACATCCCCTCGAACAACTCCTGCACCACCGCGTAGTGGTTGCGGGTGGTGGTGCGGGTGAACAGGTCGTAGGTGAGCCCGAGACCGTGCAGGTCCTCCACGATCACCCGGTTGTACCGGTCGGCCAGCTCGCGCGGGGTCACCCCGTCGGCGTCGGCCTGCACCTGGATCGGGGTGCCGTGCTCGTCGGTGCCCGAGACCATGAGCACGTCGTGGCCGGCCATCCGCATGTACCGGGCGAAGACGTCGGAGGGAACGCCGAAACCGGAGACGTGGCCGATGTGGCGGGGGCCGTTGGCGTACGGCCAGGCCACTGCCGCGAGAACGTGACTCATGAGCAGCAAGCCTAGTGACCCGTCCGGTGCGACCGCGAACCAATAGGGGGTGCCGGGGCGGCGGACCGTGCCGACCACCCCGCCCATTGGTCCGATTTGTCGCCGACACGCGGCTGAGCTGCCCGATCATCCTCGTGGCCCGGTGTGCAATGAACGACGTGACTGGCAGACGAGCGGCCCGGGATCACGACGACCGTCCCACCGGTCCCGCGGTCGACGACGACCCGAGCCCCGGACCTGGCGGGTCGCGGGGCGCGTCGGTCGCGCCCCAACCCCGGCCGGTGCCCGGGGAAGACGCGAACCGTGCCCCGGACGACGCCACTCCCCGACCAGCCGTCGCCCCACGACCTGGCCCCAACCCCCGACCGGGCGCCGCGCCGGCACCCGGCTCCGCCCCCGCCGCCGATCGGCCGGGCCGGCAGCGGCCCACGCCGGCAGGGCGGCCGGCCACGCCGAGGCGGGACGACGCGGCGGGGCTCGCCGCCACCCCGGCCCGTCCGGCGCCGGCCGCGCCGGCACCCACCCCGGCCCGTCCCGCTCCGGCGGCACCGGCACCCAGCCCGGCCCGCCCCACCCCGTCGGGCTCGACGGACGGCTCACCGTCCGGCGGTGGGGAGCCCGCCGCAGGGGTCGTCGAAGTGGAGCCGACCACCGGGGCGCCGGTGGACGCGGTGCCACGCCGGGTGCCGGTCCGGCAGCTGAGCCGCTGGCACCGGGGCGCCCGCCGGACCGACGACGGCGCCGTCTGGGCGCCGATCGAACAGGTGCACTGGGACGGCACCCCCGTCCGGGAGGACCCCGCGCCGGAACGGGACCGCGGCTCCCGCGCGGCTTGGCGCCGGGCGGGGGCCCGTACCGCCCCACCGCCGGACCCGCTGCCCGGGCTCGCCGCGCTCGTGCTGCTGAGCCTGGTCACGGCCTTCTTCGCCTGGGTCAGCGCCGGCCCGTTCTGGCTCGCGGTCGGTCATGCCCGGGTCGGCACGGTGGTGATCGACAAGTGCATCGGCGGCGAACTCACCCAGCGGTGCCGGGGGATCTTCATGGCCGACGACGGGCGGTTCCTGGCACACGGGGTACGGGTCACCGGGGTGCCCGCCGGGAAGAACGCTGCAGGGACGGCTCTGCCAGCGAGGATGGCCGGCCCGGACGGCGGCACCGCGTACGCCGACACCGGCATGGGCCGGCACCTGCGCTGGGTGCCCGGCCTGTTGGTGATCCTCGCCTGCGCGGCCGGCATCACCCGGTGGACCGGGTCGACCCGGCTGGCCGGCCGACGGAACCGCCGCTGGGCGGTGAGCGCCGCGGTGGCCGGCCCGGCCCTGATCACCCTCGGCTTCCTGGCCGCCGCCTGGTGAACACGCCTCGGGGCCGGCGCGGCGGGAGTGGGGGTCAGCTGTGCACGATCGTGTAGACGTCGCGGCGGCGCAGCGCGTACTCGGTGGCGACATCGGTGATGGCGTCGCGGCGGGACCGGCCGGCCGCCTCCCGCTCGGCGACGGCCGCGCGCAGGGTGTCGTCGTCGGGCCGTTCCGGGGCCGTCACCGGCGCCCCGGCCACCACGAGGGTGATCTCCCCGCGCGGATCCCCCTCGGCGGCCCACCGGGCCAGCTCGCCGAGCGGGCGACGGAGCACCTCCTCGTAGGTCTTCGTGAGCTCGCGGCAGACCGCGGCCGGCCGGTCCGCGCCGAACGTCTCGGCCAGGTCGGTGAGCGCCGCGCCGATCCGGTGCGGCGCCTCGAAGAAGACGAGGGTGCGCTCCTCGGCGGCGAGGGCGCGCAGCCGCGACCGGCGGGCCCCGGGGGTACGGGGCAGGAACCCCTCGAAGCAGAACCGGTCGACGGGCAGCCCGGAGACGGCCAACGCCGTGGTCACCGCGCTCGGCCCGGGGGCGACGCTGACCGGGGCCCCGACGTCCAGTGCGGCCCGGACCAGTCGGTAGCCGGGGTCGGAGACGCTCGGCATTCCGCCGTCGGTCACCAGCGCCACCACGTACCCGCCGAGGATGACCTCGACCAGCTCGGGGGTCCGCCGCTCCTCGTTGCCCTCGAAGTAGGAGACGATCCGGCCGCCGACGGTGATGTCGAGGTCGCGGGCCAGCCGGGTGAGCCGCCGGGTGTCCTCGGCGGCCACCACGTCGGCGCTGGTCAGCACCTCCCGGAACCGGGCCGAGGCGTCGGCGGGGTTGCCGAGCGGGGCACCGAGCAGGATCAGGCGCCCAGCTTCGGACATTTCACCCACGGGATCGTCTCCTTCATTGACAGCGGATACCGGTATCGGGGACGACGGGCGCCACGGGACACGTTGGCAGCCTACGATCGCCGGGTGACGAGTGCGTCGACAGCGCAGAGCCGGAGCGCCGACCCGGCAAAGACGGTCGAAGTGACCGCAGGCGAGCACCGCCCCGACCAGACAGCAGCGGCGCCCAGCGTCGCCGGGACCGGGGTGACCGGCGTGGTCCGGCGTGGGTTCACCACCGTCGATACCCGACTGGACCGGTTCTCGTGGCTGGCCACCGCCGTGGTGGTGGCCATCGCGGCGATCCTGCGCTTCGTCGGCCTGTCCGGTCCGAAGGGCAAGATCTTCGACGAAACGTACTACGCCAAGGACGCCTACGGGCTGATCAGCCGCGGCGTCGAGTGGAACTACAAGGACAACGCCCCGTCGTACGTGGTGCACCCGCCGCTGGGTAAGTGGCTGATCGGCCTCGGCGAGTGGGCCTTCGGCTACCAGGACGCCGAGTCGAAGGTCTCCGTCCCCGGGCACCTGTTCACCACCGCGCCGGAGTTCGGCTGGCGGTTCTCGGCGGCCGTGGTCGGCACCCTGTCGGTGCTGCTGCTGGTCCGCATCGGCCGGCGGATGTTCCGTTCGACGGTGCTGGGCTGCGCGGCCGGCCTGCTGCTCGCCCTGGACGGCTTCCACCTGGTGCTGTCCCGCGCGGCGCTGCTCGACATCTTCCTGCTCTTCTTCGTGCTGGCCGCGTTCGGCGCGCTGGTGCTCGACCGGGACGCCCGCCGTCGGCGCTGGGCGCGGGCGCTGGACGACGGGCTCGACCCGACCCAGCGGGGCCGCGCCGGCCGACCGCCGACCGGCTGGCGCACCTGGCCGTGGTGGCGGCTCGCCGCCGGGGTGCTGCTCGGCTGCGCCTGCGCGGTGAAGTGGAGCGCGCTGTACTTCGTGCCGGTCTTCGCGCTGCTGGTGCTTTTCTGGGAGGTCGGCGTCCGCCGCTCGGCAGGGGTCCGCCGGCCCTGGCGGGACACCCTGCTCGACGAGCTGCCCTGGCTGGTGCTGGCCGGCGTGCTCATGGTGGGCACCTACATCGCCACCTGGTCGGGCTGGCTGCTCAGCGACGACGGCTACTACCGGCTCGCGTCGTCCTACCCGAACGCCCCGCTCAGTGACACCCCGGTGATCGGCCCGCTGATCAACCTCTTCGAGTACCACCGCGCGGCGTACGGCTTCCACACCGGGCTGGACGACCCGCACAAGTACCAGTCGTGGCCGTGGCAGTGGCTGCTGCTCGGCCGTCCGGTCGCGTTCCACTACTCCGGCGACGGCGCCTGCGGCGCGTCGAGCTGCGCCTCCGAGATCCTGCTGCTCGGCACCCCGCTGCTCTGGTGGTCGTTCCTGCCCGCCCTGGTGGCGCTGACCTGGCTGGGCGTGGCCCGCCGGGACTGGCGGGCCGGCGCGATCCTGCTCAGCGTGGCGGCGGGCCTGCTGCCCTGGTTCGTGTTCGCTCTCGATGGCCGGACGATGTTCTCGTTCTACACCGCTCCGGCGCTGCCCTTCATGGTCCTGGCCGTGGTGTACGTGCTGGGCGCGCTGATCGCCCCGGCCGGGGGTGACGTCGGTGCGGTGGCTCCGCTGGTCCCCGGTGACCCGGGCTACGAACGCCGGCTGGTGGGCAGCATCGCGGCCGGGGCGTACGTGCTGCTGGTGGCGCTCTGCTTCGCGTACTTCTATCCGATCTTCGTGGGCAAGGTGATTCCGTACTCGGACTGGCTGTCCCGGATGTGGCTGGACGGTCGCTGGATATAAGCATCGACAGGCGACGCGCAGCGCAGCGCGACGAAAACGGGCCCGCACGCGTCAAGCGTGCGGGCCCGTTTCGACAAAGATGCGCGCCCCGATCGCCTGCCACGGGGGAAGCGGGCGATTGGGGCGCGCATGAAGAGCTTAACCACCGCGCACCACCGGCACAACGGGTCGACTTAGGTCAGATTTCTGACGGATGCCGGCCGGGCCGACACCTCCCCCCCAGGCGTTGACCGAGGGTGACCCGGCGTGGACCCAGAGCCAAGAACGGGCTGGTCCGGGGCCGTCGCCGACCCGTTTCGAGACCGCCATCGAGCGACCCGGGGCGCTAGGCTCGCCGGGACCGGGCGTCGCGATCGTGACGAGGGCGGGGGATGCCATGCAGTTGCTGGACCGGGTCCGGGTGATCTGCCTGGCCCTGCCCGAGGTGACCGAGCGGCCCAGCCACGGGTCGCCCACCTGGTTCGTCCGGAACAAGAGCGTCTTCGTGACCCTGCACGCCGATGGGCACCACCACAACGACTTTCCCCACCTGTGGTGCGCCGCCCCTCCGGGAGCCCAGGCCGAGCTGACCGCCGCCGACTCGGCCCGGTTCTTCCGACCGCCCTATGTGGGCGGTCGGGGCTGGCTCGGCGTACGGCTCGACGGCGCGGTCGACTGGACCGAGATCGACGAGTTGTGCCGCGATGCCTACCGGGAGATCGCGCCGAAGCGGCTGGTCACGCTGCTTGACGCCGCTCCCGACGAGCCGGCCTGACCCCGCCCGCCACACCCCACCGCTCTCGCGCACCGCCGGTCCGGCACCTGGACGATCGCCAATCCGCCACCCAAATGATCATCCAAAGTGGATCTCACTACACTGCGGCCCGTGATCAACTTCAGACGATCGGCGGCCGTCCTCCTCGGACTGCTGGCGACCACCGCACTGACCGGGCCGGCCCCGGCGGCGGCCGACGACCAGGAGCCGGTGGCCGAGCCGCCCCGGGTCGAGCTGGTGCTCGACGTCAGCGGCTCGATGCGGGCCGCGGACATCGACGGGCGCAGCCGGATCTCGGTCGCCCAGCAGGCGTTCAACGAGGTGGTGGACGCGCTTCCGGCGGAGACCCAGCTCGGCATCCGGGTGCTCGGCGCGACCTACCGGGGCAAGGACAAGAAGGTCGGTTGCCAGGACACCCAGCAGATCGTGCCGGTCGGGCCGGTCGACCGGGCCCGGGCCAAGGCGGCGGTGGCGACGCTGCGACCGACCGGGTTCACGCCCGTCGGCCTCGCGCTGCGCTCCGCCGCGCAGGACCTGGGCACCGGGGCCACCACCCGGAGGATCGTGCTGATCACCGACGGAGAGGACACCTGCGCCCCGCCGGACCCGTGCGAGGTGGCTCGGGAACTGGCCGCCCAGGGCACCAGCCTGGTGGTCGACACGCTTGGTCTGGCCCCCGACGAGAAGGTCCGCAAGCAGCTGCTCTGCATCGCCGGTGCGACCGGGGGCACCTACACGGCGGCGCAGAGCGCCGAGGAGCTGACCGACCGCATCAAGCAGCTCGTCGAGCGGGCCGGCGACACGCACACCCTGGCCCCGACCGTGGTCGGCGGCACGAACGCCTGCGACTCCGCCCCGCTGCTGGCCCCCGGCGTGTACGCCGACCGGGAGTCGTTCTCCGAGCACCGGTACTACCGGGTGCCGGTGCGTCCCGGGCAGGAGCTGCGCGCGTCGGTGAGCATGGCGCTGGACCGGCCGGTGAACCGGGACTACGGGGTGCTGCTGCGGGCCACCGCGGCGGACGGCCGGGAACTGGTCCGTGGCGCGGACGCCGGCAGCGGGCGCGCCGACGTGCTCTCCGCCGGGCTGCGCTGGTCGGCCAGCGCCGACGACGAGGACGCCACCGAGGCCGAGGCAACCCCGACGGCGATCGAGCCCACCACCGTCTGCCTGGTGGTGAGCAACTCCTTCGCCCCGCGCCCCGGCACCTCGGCGACCCCCGGCATGCCGGTGGAGCTGACCATCGACGTGGTCGCTGCCGCACCCGCGCCGGACGGGCCGGACCTCGGCCGGGGCTGGATGCTGCTCGCCCTGCTAACCGTTGCCGGCCTGCTCACCGGCCTGCTCGCCGGGCTGCTCACCCGCTGGTGGGTCGCCACCTGGAGGGAGAACTGATGCGTACCGCACTGTTCCGGTCGCTGGCGGCGCTGGTCGCCGCCGGAGGGTCCGCGCTGCTGCCCGCGGCGGCCGTGGCCGCCCCGACCCCCTCGCCGGGTGCCACACCGGTCACCCGGGCCGGCACGTCGTTCCTCACCGCCACGCCGATCACCGCCGGGCAACCGGTGCGGGTGGACGCCTCGGTCGGCGACCACCTCTACTGGTCGTTCCCGGCGACGGCCGGGCAGGTGCACGAGATCAGCGCCACCGTCACCTTCCCGAAGGCGCGCAGCGGAGCCTCCACCTGGACCGTCGACGTCTTCGACGGGTTGCGCCGCCGCCAGGCGTGCACCGCCGGGGCGCAGACGCCGACGGTGGACGCGCAGGCGTCGAGCGTGGCGCTTGGCTGCACCCTGCGTGAGGTGCGGCCCTGGGCGGAGCCATGGTCGGCCGACCCGCTGCCCGGCACGTACGTCATCCGGCTCTCCGTGGTGGACCTGCCGGAACCGGACCTGGGCGCGCCGATCGACGTGGACCTGCTGGTCGGCACGGTCGCCGACCGGGGCGCCTCGGCCGACGACGGCGAACTGGCCGCGCCGCTGGTGCCGAACACCAAGGCGGGCACGGTGCTCAACGCCGTACCGGCGGCGGACCCGGAGGCCGACGACGAGGGTGACTCACCGGCGGACTGGGTCCCGGATCTCGGCTCGCGCTGGGTCTGGACCGGCATCGGCGGCGTGCTCGCCGCGGTGGCCGGAGTGGTCGGCTTCGCCCTGACCCGCAGGCCCGGACGCCGCTGAGATCGTCCGGCCCCGGTGGCCGCCGCCGAGCGGCGGCCACCGGGCGGCCTCAGCCGCGCTGCGAACCGCGCGGCAGCCAGCCGATGAACCGATTCTGGAGCGACATCACCGGGGCGGTGCGCAGGTCCTCCGTGGCGGCGGCGAGACAGGAGCCGAGGTAGACGCTGAGCATCGCCCGGTCGCCCCCGTACTCCGCCAGCAGCCGACTGCGCTTCGTCGCGCACGGCCACTCATCGCCGCAGGAGCCGCAGCTCCAGCCGGGGGTTGTCGGGGCGTGCTCGTCAGCCCGCGCCCCCGGCCGTTCCGCACCATGGGTCATCGCACGTCCTCTCCAGATGTCCGCGGGACTGCCTGTTGCCGTGCCCCGGCCAGCGGCTGATGGTCCTCACCCCCGGTGTTGTCCGGGGAGCGCTGTGCGTACCTCCGGTGTTACATCTTTGCGGTACGTTGTCCCCTCGTGACAGTCGGAAAGTTGACGGTTGACCGCATGTCCTGGCAGCACGTCCATTCCTACCGACGGGTAAGCGGTCATGCGTGACCTGCTGCCAGCAACGGTCGCGGTGGCCGTCGCCGGCCCGGACGACTGGGCCGGGGACCTGCTCGCCGCCGAGCAGGCATGTCTCGGTGAGCGGGCGGTGCAGACCCGTCGGCGGGACTTCACCGCCGGGCGGGTGTGCGCCCGCCGGGCGATGACCGGCCTCGGCCTCCCGCCGGCGGCCGTGCCCGCCGCCGCCGACCGAGCGCCGGTCTGGCCGGCCGGGATCGTCGGAACCATCACCCACACCACCGGCTACTGCGCCGCCGCGGCGGCGCGCAGCACGGATATCCGGTCCGTCGGAATGGACGCCGAGCAGCACCGCGAGGTCAATGCGGGAGTACGCCGACTCGTGCTGCTGCCCGAGGAGGAGGAGAGCTGCGCCCGGCTGCCCGGCGGCATCTCCTGGCCGGTGGTGCTGTTCAGCGCCAAGGAGACCGTCTACAAGGTCTGGTACCCGATCGTCGGGAGCTGGCTGGACTTCCACGACGCCCGGCTGGACCTGGACCCGGACGCCGGTACGTTCACCGCCCGGATCGCTCCGGCGCGAGTGGACGCGGCGGCGGTCGCCGACCCGCCGGCCACCGTCACCGGCAGGTTCGTGGTCGCCGACGGGCTGGTCCGCACCGCCGCCATCCTCCCGCTCCGCTGACTCCCGGGTGCCACACGTCCATCCGTCGGGCATCCCGGCCCGACACCATCCATAGTGGTCGGTCGGCTGCTCTGCCGCCCATCCGACGGCAGCGTGGGACGGGGTCCGGAGCGGCGACCGGGCGGTACGCGACACACGGTAGCGTCGGCGAGTTCCCGAACCGCACGTACCGAAGTGTCTAGGAGTACGGTGACCCACCCCCAGCCCCCCGTCGGGCCGCAGGACCCTCAGCAGCCGAGCCCGGAGCCGCCGACCCAGCGGTTCCCGGCGACATCGCAGCCGCAGTCCGCCGCCGACCCGACGGTCCCGCAGGCACCCGTGCCGGCCAACCCGTGGTCGGCGGCGGCGAACGCGCCGCAGCCGCCGGTGTCCGGGATGCCGGTGTCCGGGGTGTCGCAGCCGGGCGTACCGGATCAGTGGGCGCCACCGACCGTGCCGCAGCCCCCGTACGCCGCCGCGCCGCAGCCGCCCTATGCCAGCGCGCCCTACCCGGCCTCGCCCGACCAGCCCTGGCCGCAGCCACCGTTCTCGGGCGGCGCGTACCCGGCGGCTGGCGGCGGCGCGTACCCGCCGCCCGGCGGGCCGGGCCACCCGCTCACAATGCCGCCGCCCGCGCCGGCGAAGAAGTCCAAGAAGACCGTGGTGATCGTCGCGGTGACCGCGGCCGTGCTCACCCTGCTGTGCTGCGCCGGCGGCATCGTGGCCGTGGTCATCGGCGCGAACCGGGCCGCCAACGAGGTGACCGAGGCGCTGCCCACCCCCGGCGTGACCCGGGGCGTCGGGCAGTCGCCGAGAACCGCCCCCTCGTCGAACCCGCCCTCGACCGACGACGACACCCGGAACATGTCGGCCGGGGAAACCCTGGTCATCGAGGGCGACGACGGCACCGTCGAGGTCACCGTGACGAAGTTCAGCACCGCCACCAAGCCCTGCGCGTCCTACGGACTCAAGCCCGACAACGGCATGTACGTGATCGCCGACGTGACCGTGACGGTCACCAAGGGCACCGGTTCAGCGAACCCGCTCTACTTCCAGTGGGTCGCCGCCGACGGCACCGAGACCAATGCGATCGCCGGCATCTTCTCCGGCTGCGGCAAGTCCATGTCGGCGGGCAACGGCCTGGCCGCCGGCACCAAGCGCACCGGCACCGTGGTGTTCGACGTGTCGGGCACCAACGGCGTGCTGGAGTACCAGCACGAGTTCGAGACCGCCGGTTCCTGGAGGCCGTAACGCCTGCGGCGGGGCCGGCCCAATGACCGGCCCCGCTACCGGTGCGGCTGCGGAGCTGAGCAGTCCGGCGGCGCGTACCCGGTCTCCCCTGCCAACCGCGCCGCCCGGCCGTCCAGCCGCAGTGCCTCGACGGCGTCTCCGGACCGCTCGGCGACACGGGCGAGGACGCGGGACACCCGGATCTCGATCGGCCGGTATCCGGAGCGGGCGGCCAGGGTCAACGCGGCCCGGCCGTGCCGCCCGGCGGCCTCCGGGTCGCCCCCGGCCAACTCGGCGGCGGCGAGGCCGGTCAGGGTCGTCGCCTCGCACCAGCAGAACCTCGTACGCCGCGCCAGTTCGAGCGCTCGGGCGTGCTGCTCGGCCGCCTCGCCCGCGTGCCCCAGCGCCAGCAGCACCCGCCCCAGCGCGTCCGCCGCCCATGCCTCGGTTCCCGCGTCGCCGATCTCCCGGGTCAGGGCCACCGCCCGCTCGGCGTCGGCACGGGCCAACTCCGCTCGATCCGTGCCGCACCAGAGCACTGCCCGGCCGGCCAGGGCGGTCGCCTCGCCGTAGCGGTAGCCGAGGTCCTGATTGGCGGCGAGCGCGCGGGCGTAGAGATCATCTGCGCCGCGCTGGTCTCCCCGATCCCGGCGCACGTTGGCCAGGTCGACCAGGAGCACGGCCACGTTGTAGTGCGCGCCGGCCCGCTCACCGCGTTCCAACGCGGCCCGGAAGTGGGCGTCCGCCTCCGCGAACGCGCCGAGCTGCCAGTGTGAAAACCCGAGGTTGGCCAGGGACATCGCCTCCCCGCCGTCGTTGCCCGATCGGCGGCTGAGCGCCAACGAGAGGCGGGCACAGTCGATCGCCGCCTGCGGGTCGCCGAGTCGCTGGTGCACCGCGCTGAGGTTGTTGAGGATTCCGGTTCGTCCCTCCTCCCAGCAGTCCGCGTCGGTGCACCGCAGCCCGTCGAGCAGATGGTCGCGAGCCTCCTCGTACCGGCCGCTGTTGACCTGCACGAGCGCGATGCTCTGGTGCATCGCGGCCTGGGCGCGGGCGTCGTCCTCGGCCTGGGCCGCGGCCAGCGCCACCGTGGCCGCGGTCAGCCATTCCTCTCGCCGACCCCGCTGGTGGAAGTAGGCGCGCAGCGCGTCGGTGAGGTGCCAGGCGTACCGGCGAGGGCCGCGCCGGGCGGCCTGCTCCACCGCCGCGGTGAGGTTCGCCGACTCGGCGTCCAGCCAGGCCAGGGCCGCATCGTTGTCCGGGAAGGGATCCACGGCCACCGGTCGCGGCAGCCGCACGAAGTGCGGGATGATCCGGCGGCCCGCGGCGTCCGCCGTGTCCAGGTAGTGGTCGAGCAGCCGCCGTAGGGCCTCCTCCTGGGCGGCCTCGTTCTCCTCCCCGGTGACCCGGTCCATGGCGTAACGACGCAACAGGTCGTGGAAGCGGTAGCGCTCCCCCGGCTGCCGCTCCAGCAGGTGCGCGGCGGCCAACGCACGCAGCCGCTGGGTGGCGGTGGCCACCGGCACGCCGGCGACCGCGCCCGCCGGGCCGGCGGTGACGCTCGGCCCGGGTACCAGAGCGAGGCGGCGGAACAGTTCCCGCTGCGGCTCCGGCAACACCCGGTACGACAGGGCGAACGCCTTCGTGACCGCGCCCTCCTCGGCGCCGTCGACGGTGAGCCCAGCCAACGGGTCCCCGTCGGTCAGCTCACGGACCAGACCGGCGATATCCGGTTTTCCCGCCGCCTGAACATTGGCCGCGGCAATGCGAAGTGCCAGCGGCAGGCGACCGCAGAGCCGGGCCAGCTCGGCTGCCGCAGTCGCATCGGTCTGCACGGCCGCCTCACCCAGCAGCGTCGCCAGCAGGCGTACCGACTCCACCGGGGTGAGCACGTCCAGCGGGAGCGGTCGGGCGTCGGCTCGGACCACCAGCTCGCCGAGGCGGTGCCGGCTGGTGACCAGTACGGTGCCGCAGGACGGGATCAGCGGCAGCACCTGGTCGGCGTGGCGGGCATTGTCCAGCACCAGCAGCACGTCCCGGCCGTCCAGCAACGAGCGGAGCAGTGCCGCTCGGCTGTCCAACCCGTCCGGCACCGCCCTCGGGTCGACCCCGAGCGCTGTCAGCAGGTGGGTGAGCGCCGTTTCCGGCGGCACCGGATCTCGGTCGGCGTCGAAGCCCCGCAGGTCCAGGTGGAGCTGCCCGTCCGGAAACGCCGCGCGGACCCGTTGCGCCCAGTGCACCGCGAGGGCGGTCTTGCCCACCCCGGCGGTGCCGCTGATCACCCAGACCCGGGTGCCGGCGGCTGGCTCGGCCAACCCGGCGTCGAGCCGGGCCAACTCGGCGTCCCGGCCGGTGAGGGTCGTGCTGGTGTGGGGCAGCCCGGCGGGGCGGACCGGCACGGAACCGGCTCCTCCGAGCGGTACGGCGACGTCGGCGGGCGGCCCCAGCGTCGGGTCGGCGCGCAGGATCCGTTCCTCAAGGCGGCGCAGTGCCGGGGCCGGGTCGAGGCCGAACTCGTCGGCGAGGCGATCGCGTACCTGTCGGTAGGTGGTCAGCGCCCGGTCGGCGCGACCCTCCCGGTACAGGGCGAGCATGAGCTGACCGACCAGCCGCTGGCGGCCGGGTTGCCGGACCACCGCGTCGGTCAACTCGTCGGCGACCTGCCGGGAACGCCCCCGCCGCAGCAGCACCTCGGCCCGCTCCTCCACTGCCGCCCAGCGGGCCTCGCGCAGGCCGGCGCACAGCCGGTGCCGCACCTGCTCGTCGGCCACGCCGGCGAGCGGCTCCCCCCGCCACAGAGCCAGCGCCTGATCGAACAGATCCACGGCGACGTCGTCGCCGGCCGCCCGGGCCTGCGCGATCAGTGCGGTGAACTGGTGCGCGTCGACCGCCAGTGGGTCGACCCGGAGCAGGTAGCCGGGCTCGCGGCCGATCAGCTCCACCGGCGCCCCCACCCGCCGCAACGCGGTGCGCAGCCGCGAGACCAGCGCCTGCACGGTGCCCCGGGCACTGCGTGGCGGCGCCTGACCCCACACCAGGTCGATCAGTCGGTCTACCGCCACCACTCGGTCCGGCTCCAGCAGCAGCACCGCGAGAACGAGTCGGGGCTGGCGCCCACCGAGGTCGACCCGGACACCGTGCGTCCACGCCTCAACCGAGCCCAACACACGGAACTCCATCGACCCACCTCCCCGTCGGCGAGTATGACGGTCTGCAATGGACCGTCTGCAAGCCGGTTGCAAGCTGCCTGCATACATGGCTGTGGATCGTGACTCCCATCCCGACCCGGCGGTCCTGTGGCCGTCCGGTTGGGACGCGCGGTCGACACCGGCCGCACGTCACCTCGAAGAGGGAGAACGGCGAGTGGAGAAACTCAGGCGGCCCGGCCTACGCCGGCTGGGCCTGGCGGCGGCGGGCGCGGTCGCGGTGACCGCGCTCGTGGCGGCCGCAGGTATCGGTCGGGCCGACCCCGGCGTGCGCTACGACGCGCAACCCGAGTCGCTGGCATTCGGCAAGGAGATGTACGACTTCCAGACCGTCGAGCAGATGACGGCCACCTCACACCTGGTGGTCTACGGCACGGTCACGTCGGTGGAGCCCGGCCGGCTCGCCAGCACGGACGAGGACCCGGCAGCGGTTGGCGGTGACGTTCGGCTGCGAACGGTGACGATCAGCCGGTCCGACATCCTGCACAACCCGAAGGGGTTGATCATCCCGGCGTCCATCACGCTCGAGGAGGAGGGCTGGGACGAGGAGGGCCGCGGCTACGTCTCCAACAACGTGGCGTGGAGTGAGGTGGGCGACACCGGCTACTTCTTCCTGCGCCGCGCCGCCGGCGTCAGCGACCCGTACACCTACCAGCTCGCCAGCTCCGACGGGCGGGCGCTGGTGGTCGACGGCGCGCTCCGGCCCAGCAACGTGGAGACCGAGCTCGCCACGTCAATCACCACGATGGGGCCGTCGTTCCTGAACAACACGGTCGTCGCGGCGAGCGGGCAGGTCGCCGCGGGCACGTTGACCGAGTCGGTGCCGACCGCGGAGCTGCCGCTGCCTCCCGAGGAGAGTGGGGAATGAAGCGCACGACGATGGTCCTGGGTGCCACGCTGATCGCCGTGGTGGCGTTCGCGCCACCGGCCGTGGCCGGACACGGAGGCAAGGCCAACAGCGGCAAGCCGGACAACAAGGAACAGGCGGTGGAGTCGAACTCGTTGACCACCGCCGGCAAGGCGGCGGTCTCGCACGGGCGGGCGCAGCTCGACCGTTCGCAGATCAACACCTCGGCCGGCGGCGGGGACATCCACGTCTACGACAAGTCGTACTCCAACTCCTGGTACGGCCAGACGCGCTGCACCGACACCAACTGGTGGAACGGGCTGTGCGACCAATACGACGTCAAGTTCAACACGCGGACGATGAGCGGCAAGTCCACGGCCTCCTGGCAGAGCCTCGGCTGCCACGAGCTCGGGCACACCGGCTCGCTGGGCCACCGCTCGAAAGCCGCCGACACGGACAACAACTCCTGTATGCGCAGCGATATCTGGCCCAAGAACTTCGACACCCATGACATCAACGCGATCAATGACAACGTCTAAGGGTCGCCTGCTGTTCTCCGGTGGGGCGGTGGCCGCGGTGGCCGCCGTCGCACTGGGCGGCTGGTGGCTGTCCCGGCCAGAGCTGCCCTCGGACTGGTCAGGTCGGAGCCAGTTCTGCGCCGAGGCGCAGCACTTCGCCCTGGCCAACCAGGGCGAAATCACCGGTGATCAGCGGGTCGAGGCGATGACCGGCCTGATCCGCTCCGCACCACGGGAGCTGACCCCGGACCTGGAACGGCTCGCCGGTGCACTGGGGGGTCACCACGAGCCTGCCACCGCGCACGACCACGGCACGACCGGGTCGAACCCGGAGACAGCCGAGCACGACGGGGGCACGGCTGCCCACGAGCACGACGCGGGTACGACTGCGCACGAGCACGACGCGGGTACGACTGCGCACGAGCACGAACACGCGTCCGCCGTGGACGCCTCCCCGCCGGACACGGCGGCGGTGCAGGCGAGCGGACGCCGCGCGGGTGAGTTCATCGAACGCACCTGCGGGGTCAATCTGCCCAACATCCGCACCTGACCGACGGGCATCGCCGGGGGCGTCGTAAGACGGTTCACGCGCCACGGGGGGCGGCCGGCCCGGACCACGCGTCCGGGTCGGTCGGGCCGCCGACCGGCGGGTACGCCGCCAGCTCCAGATCGTCCCGAACGGGATCGATCAGTACGTCGCGCACGACCGGCCGGAAGAGCGCCACGGTCTCGGCGATGAACCGAAGCCGGCCAACGCCGAGCACACGTAGTGCCGAGCCGTGGCCGTACCCGACCACACAGGCCGCTCCGAGCAGCAGGACCCACCAACCGATCGCCACCGCTGCCCGCGCCGGTCGTCCGACCGCGGCGAATCCCACGCGAAGCCGTTGGGTGTGAAACGGCACGTGCGACTGCTCGTCGGCCAGGATCCGGCCACCAACATCCGTCAGCAGCGGGTCAGCGGTGCCGTCGCGTACCGCTCGGTAGTAGCGCAACGCCACCACCTCCGCGACCATCAGCGTCATCAGCTCCTGTCGCAGCCCCAGTGCGCGCCGCAGTGCCACGAACACGCGGTCGCTCCAGTGTCCGTCGATGATCGACGCGCCCGTATTTACCAGCAGATGCTTGAGGAGCCGGGCGTGGTTCTGCTCCTCGGCGACGAACATCCGGACGGCCACCAGATAGTCCGGGTCGCCGGCACGTTCGCTCTTGCCGATGAGGTTCGCGCCGTCGCCATCTTCGCCGGCCTGAAATCTCTGCAGGCTCCGAATCAGGGCTCGGTCCAGTGGGCGCCCCGCATCCCACGGTGGGTCCGGTTCAAGCCGGCGCCGCTCGGCATTGGCCTCAAATGTGCGTACCCATTTCTGGAAACTCATGTCGCCCGCCCCTGTTTTCCTTGCGCTGTCTCACAACGCTAGGTGGATGGCTTCCGGGGCGACAACGGTCAGCAATCGACCTCCACGGGATCTGCACGTCCCGATCACATCTCGTCCTGCACGGAGGGGAGCACCGTTACCGCAGGCCTACCGCGCCCACGCCTCCCGCCCGGTGGTGACCGGCCGGCCGGTGCGTACAGATTCCTCGATGGCGAGGCTGATCAGGTGGTCCTGGCACGCCTCGGCCAGGGAATACGGCGCCGGGCCCTCCTCCCGCGCCCAAGCGCCGGCGCGAGCCATGATGTCGGCCACGGCGATGTCGTCGTCGGACATTCCGCTGCCGACGAACGGATTGCGGTAGACCACGCCGCCCTCGAAGCTGATGTGCTTCAGGTCGAGCCCTTCCAGGTTCAGGTCGATGCCGGTCTGCCGCCGTACCAGGGACGACTCGACCGGCGTGGTCGGGTCGACCAGGCGGACGACCCGATCGTCCACCAACTCACCGAGCGAACCCCGCACGACCAACCGGCGGGTGCGCAACGGGTTCCACCACTGGTTGTCGGTGAAGTCGTACAGCCCCATCCGCCCGCCGAAGTCGACGGTCGCGAGGGTGGTGGTGAGCTGCTGCGGGGTGGCGTCGCCGCTCCAGCCGGCGGGCGACAGCGGGTTGGCCAGCGGCGCGACGAAGGCCCGCGCGCTGACCTCGGCGGCGTCGTACCCGACGCCGAGCAGGCCACGGATCAGCGAGACCGCGTGGTACAGGTGCGTCGAGGAGATTTGCACGGAGGTCGGCTCGCCGAGGAGCCCGGCGCGGATCAGCTCCAGGCGGGCCGCGTGCCCGGGCATCAGCAGGTACTGCTCGGCGACCTGCACCAGGCCGCTGTCCCCGACGTCGGACCAGAGCGACCGCAGCCCCGCCAGGTCGGGCGCGGGCGGCGTCTCGGCGAGCACCGGCACACCAGCGGCGACCAGCTCGCGGGTCGCGGCGGGCGTCACCGACCAGGGCACCGAGACGATGACGAAGTCCGGCCGCTCGTGGGCGAGCAGTTCGGCCGTCGTGCGGAAGGTCCGCACGCCCCACTCGGCCGTCACGGCGTCACCGCGTGATTCGGTACGCGTGACCACCCCGGTCGCGCGGAACCGCTCCGGCAGCAGCCGAGCCAGACGTAGGAAGAATTCGCCCCGCCAGCCGCTGCCGACCATGCCGAACCGAGTCTGGGCGGTGGAATTCATGTGGACTCCTCACGTCGAGTCCGGATGTTAACCGGCCTACCGTGCCCTCCCTCGCTACGGTTGCTCGGGATCCCGCAGAAGGAGGTCACTGATGGCCGTCGGGCAGCTTGGCGCAGAACCTGGGACGACGGTGGCCGAGGTATCCGAGCCCCGACCTCCGCTCGACTACTACCTGCTCCTGACGAAGCCGGGCGACCGCGATCCGACCGGTGAGGTGGAGGGAATCGTGGTCGAGGAGTTCACCCGTCACCACGATTTCTCGGCGGCGGGGCTGGACAGCGCGGGCTGGACGCCTTCGGGTGACGGCTGGTGGAGTTCCGCTTCTTTCAGCCGCGGCATGCGCACCGATCCGGCCTTGCTGGCGAGGGTTGTTCCCACCTCTCGCAGCATTGCCGAAGATGTCCACCGCAAGCTGGGTGGCGGGCAACTACCTGTCGAAGCAGTGCTGCGTACCTACTTCCGCGACCACCAACCGTTCCCGAACGTTCCGCCGCTGCGACTCGGTCCCGCGCAGCCACCCACCGGATTCCACGAACGGCGCGTCTACCGCGTCCTCTTCGCCAAGGATCTCCGGGAGGAGCAGGTGGCGAGCCTCAGGGCGGTCTGGCAGCCGACGGTCGACGGCGCTGCTCCTGCACCGGGATCAGTCGTCGCCGGTGCCCTGGACAAGGACGGCGACCGGTTCACCTGGGACGTGCGCAGAGTCGGTCGAGGGCTTGCCTGGTCCCTCGACCTCACTGTCCTGTTGGGATCCGGCACCTCGGAAGCGCTGGGACCGACCCTGTACGACTTGACGAACGTGCTGCGACAGCACGGCCTGATACCCGTGACGACCGAGCGGTTCTCCTGAACGCGAGCCTCGACAACGCCGACGGGCCGCAGGAGTAGGCGGTATCAAGTCGATGGTTCGGCACCGGACGATCACGCTACGGTTCGCCGATGAGCATCCTGCCCGGTGCGACGAGACAGTCGTTCGCAGGCCGCGATCTTCGGCACCGCACCCTTGACAGGCACTCTTTCAAGTTGTGCGACTTTCGCGGCGCCGACCTGCGGGGTGCCTCCCTCCGAGGTGCCAGTTTTGCTGGCTGCGATCTTCGGGATGCCGACCTGCGTGACACGGATCTGTCCTACGCAAGTTTCAGCGACGTTCGGACTCACGATCCGGAGTACGGGCGCACGGATGTCAGTGGGGCCCGGTGGGACGGGGCCAACCTTCGAGGCGTCCGCACCGAGCGCGTCATCGGGTGGCCGGACGACCTCTGAGGGGCGGAAGCCTGCCGTCGATGTGGGTGACCGGCCTCAGCCATAGGCGTACTCGTCCACGTCAAGCTCTGCTCGCGTCAGTCGAAGAAACTCCAACACCCGGGCATCAAGGTGCCAGCCCAGCAACTGGTGCTGACCGGGAAGCTTCTCCAAGCCTTCGACCGGGGTGGTCAGGTCTTCTTCCTCACCGTCCGGATGCTCGAACACCCGGACGACCTGCAGCATGCTCGCGCCCGGCCCTCCGTCAAGGCTCTCCAACTCGGCGGCGAGCTCCCCGAGACGTTCCGCGTGCGCGAACAACCGATCAAGGATCTGGCTGATCTGGTCGTCGACCGTCAACCCCGGCCTGCGACACACGACCTTCCACCGGTGGCTGGCGGGCCTTGCAGGGTTGGCGTGACGACTGCCGCGCACGCTGATCTCGTCCGGCTCGATACCGAGCCTGGCGGTGATCTCGGCGGCCGAAACCCGGTGCGAACTCAGCGCGAAGTACGCGTACTGGGAGATCATCATCGCCGGACCCTATCCACACTTGCACCGGCTTCGGTCCCCCCGGATTACACCGGGCGTGGGCCGCGATAGGGCAGGGTGGCGCTGTAGACCACGTTGGTGGTGGTGCTGCCGAACGAGGCGAGTGCGTTGACGACCTGTTCGAGGTGCGCCATCGACGTCGCGGCCACCTTCAGCACGTAACAGTCGTCTCCGGTGGTACGCAGGCACTCCAGAATTTCCGGCCGTCGCTCCAGCAGTTGGCGCAGTGGTTCGTGCCGGCTGCCGGGGTACTTCAGCCGCACCACCGCGAGTACGGCGAAGCCCGCCTTGGGCAGATCCACCTCGGCGCGGTAACCGCTGATCACACCGGTCGCCTCCAGCCGTCTCACCCGTTCGGTGGTGGCCGACGCGCTCAGCTTGACCCGGCGGCTGAGCTCGGTGATCGGCAGGCGGCCGTCGTCCTGCAACTCGATCAGGATGGACCAATCGACAGCATCAAGATTCTCGGCCATCAGACCAATCTACCGACGGATTCGCGGCAAAATCCAGCAAGGGCAGGGAACACGGTGTTCACAAGCCAGAGCCACGCTGGCTAGCCTCAGAGCTGTGCAAATTGGCGTGAACGTACCGAACTTTGCCCCGGGCACCGACCCTGAGGTGCTGCGACAGTGGGCGCAGACGGTCGAGGGCCTCGGCTTCGACCTGCTGATGGTCTCCGACCACATCGCGGTGACCCCGGACGTGGCCGAGCAGTATCCTGCGCCGTTCTACGAGCCGTTCACCACACTGTCCTGGCTGGCTGGGGTGACCCGCCGGGTCCGGCTGGGCACCACCGTGCTCATCGTCCCGTACCGGCACCCGCTGCTCACCGCCCGGATGGCAGCGAATCTCAACCGGCTCAGCGGCGGCCGGCTCGTCCTCGGGGTCGGCGTCGGCTGGGCCCGGCAGGAGTTCGAGGCGCTCGGCGTACCGTTCCGGCGGCGCGGCGCGCTGACCGACGAGTACCTGCTCGCCATGCGTGACGCCTGGCGCAACACCGACGACTACGACACGGAAGCGATCCCGATCTGGGTCGGCGGCAACAGCGACGCCGGCATGCGTCGCGCGGTACGACTCGGAGACGCGTGGCACCCGCTGCGGATCACGCCTGGATGGTTGGCGGAGGCGGCCGGGCGGCTCAAGGCCATCGCCGACGAACTGGGTCGCCCGGTGCCCCCGTTGATGCCGCGCATCGCACTCCGGGAGACGCGTGAACCGGTCACCGCCCCAGACCGGCTCGCCGGTGTCGGCACCATCGAGCAGATCATCGCCGACATCGATCAGATCCGTCTGCTCGGCGCGGAGACGGTGGTGCTCGACCCGTTCAACGGCGACCTGACCGAAATCCGCCAGCCCGAACGCGCCTGGCGGACACTCGCGGCCGTGGCCGCACACCACAAATCCCAGGAGGACCGATGACCCCCGATGACGAGAAGTTTCTCCGCCGTGCCGTGGAAATCGCCGACCAGGCCGGGGCGTCCGGCGAACGGCCGTTCGGCTCCTTGCTTGTCGGTGCGGACGGCACAGTCCTGATCGAGGACCACAACACCGTCGTCTCCGACTCGGACATCACGGCCCACCCGGAACTGAAGCTGGCTCGCTGGGCCGCCCGGGAACTCGCCCCCGACGTGGCGGCCGGCACCACCATGTTCACCAGTTGCCAGCCCTGCCCGATGTGCGCGACCGCGATCGATCGGTCCGGCCTCGGACGGGTGGTGTACGCCCTGTCCACCGAACAGTTCGAGGCTGTCAAACCGGCCACCCCGCCGCTGCCCCCGGTGCGGTACGAAGGGCCCGCGCTGTTCGACGAGGCGCGCCAGCCGATCGAGAACCACTACTAGTCGTCACAGCGTTGGTCACTTGTCCGCCGTACTCGACGAGGGTTTCAGCCTCCGGATCGCCACCGGGATGGTGGTCGTACTCGTCGGGGTCGGCCTGACCCGCAGACGCAGACGGTCTCCGCCGGCACCGGTGCCGGCGGAGACCCCGCCGCGCTGCCCGCGCCGAGAGCCTGACCCGCCCCTGCCTCCGAAAGAGCAGGGCGTACGACAGCGACCGCACCAACGGTAAGCACGAGCCCCGCCACCACGCATCGCCGAGCCGCCGCCAAGTCTCACAAATCCCGACGCATGCACACCCGCGGCCACCGGTCCAGTCCATGCGCCGCTTCCCGCCGCCGGATCGCACGGAGCCCTGGCGTCCACTGGCTCTCATCCAGGACCCGGAAGCCACATCGCAGGTAGTACGGCCCGTTCCACGGCACCTCGGCAAACGTGGCCAACGTCAGCGCCAACACGCCACCGGCCATCGCACGATCCGCAGCATGCTCCAGCAGCGCCCGGCCCACTCCCCGGCGCGCATGATCCGGATGTACCGACACCTGCTCGACGTGGAGGTTCCCGTCGACGTGATCGGTGATCAAATACGCCACCGGACGATCGGCCCGATCGACCGCCACCCAGCCCCGACCAGCCCGCTGATACCCCGACAGCACCCCCACCGGCAGCGGCTCGTCGTCGGCGATCTCCGGCATGCCGACATCGCGGAAGCACTGTCCGGCTGCACGCTCGATGTCCCGCAGAACCTCAAGTTCATCTACGCCGACCACCCGGATTCTCATCACGCGGTCAGCAGGCCGACGCCGAGGCTGATCACACCCGCAGCTAGGGAGAGCGCGCCGATCCACAGCACCCAGACGAACCTGTTGGGTCCGGTGATGTTCCTGCCGGCGGAAGAGGCGAAGAACCCGGCGGGCATCAGGATCGCGGCGACGGGCAATCCCAACCGGGCGATCCACAGCAGGACGCCGGTGAGGCTCGTGGCGTCCACATAGAGCAGTCCGACCAGGCTCAGGATCACCAGTACGCCGGCATGGCCGTGCCCGGCGCGCGCGAAGGACTTCTGAAAGTCGGTCATCGGCGCAGCGCCCTGGGCGATCCGGGTCATGAACCAGCCGCCGAACTGGATGGTGACGATGGTGAGTAGAACCACCCCGGCGATCACGCGGGATTCGGTACTGAGAGCCATGGTCTGCACGGCGAACTCCTTCAGATCAGCTTGACGAGGGGCTATCGGGCAACGGTCGCTGATCTTGCGACGCCGGAGCGCGGCAAGCGCAGGACGCGTCGGGCCACGGTGCTGTCGGCCGATCGGGCCACCCAGACAGCGATGACGACGTAGAGGACCTGCTGTGGGATTCGCAGCCACAGCGGAGTCGGCTCATCCCCGTTGAACGGCACATCGGCGACGGCGGCGTAGACGTTCGCCGGAAGCAGTAGCACGTAGAGCGCGGCAAGGCTGATCCCGGCCGCCCAGCGAGTCGCGGTCAACACCAGGCCCACGGCGCCCAGCAGCTCCAGCACGCCGGTCAGGTAGACCATCGCATCGGCGAACGGCACGACTGGCGGCACCATCCGGACCAGATCGGCGTGATTCGGCATCACGGTGACGCTCGGCGGAACGAAATGCGCGACCGCGGTCACGACGAGCATGACCGCCATCGCGTGTGCCGCGCTGGCCGCCCAGGTGGCGAACCGGCGCACACCGAGCGCACCCAGTAGGCGGGAGCCCAGCAAGGCGATCACCAGAATCACTTCGAGCATGATCTTCTCTTTCAACGGATAGTGAAGCTATCTGTTTATAGATACTGGTACTATCCATCATGGGAGAGACGGAGTCAAGGATGCGCATCGCGGAGCTGAGTCGGCGGTCAGGGGTTGCGGTACCGACGATCAAGTACTACCTACGGGAGAGCCTCCTGCCGCCCGGCGAGCTGACCAGCCCCAACCAGGCCAGCTACGACGAGCATCACCTGAATCGACTTCGCCTGATCCGAGCCATGATCGACCTGGCCCAGGTTCCGGTAGCCAGAGTCAAAGCCGTGCTGGAAGCGCTCGATTCCGACACCCTGTCCCTGCACGAACGGATCGGGGTGGCGCATCGGGCCGTCACCCCGAGTCGGCAGCTGGCCGTAGGCGACAGCGCGCGAACGGCCGCCGCCATGCAGGTGCAAGAACTCCTCCAACGGCGAGGCTGGGCTGTCGAGCCGGATTCACCTGCGATCGCCACCCTGGTCGAAACCATCTCCGTTCTGCGATCGCTCGGCCAGGATCACCTGGTCAGCTTCCTGGACTCCTACGCAGAGGCGGTTGAGCGGTTCGCCGAACTGGAGGTCGCTGCGGTCGCCTCCCGGACCGAGCCCGATCAGATCGCCGAGAGCGTGGTGATCGGGACCATCCTCGGCGAGACCCTCGTCGCGTCGCTGCGACTGTTGGCCCAGGAGAGCATCTCGTCCCGGCGCCTTGGCTAGTCAGCGGGAGGAATATCCCGGTCCTCGTGTACCGCTCGCCGTCGTCGCCGTTGAGATTCGCCCGCAGAGAGCAGGCGCATCGGCCGGTCGGGGCTGTGGATCATCCTGGTTGTCTGCCCGTGCGGCGAGGACACTTGTTCTTGCTGCTGAGACTCGGAAGCCCCGGTTTGGTCGGTCGTCGCGTCAGCGACGGTCGCGCGGGTGCTGCGGCGGCTCTAAAAAGTCCGATGGTGGTGGTGGCTTCTTCGGGCCGAACCCGCGCCGCACCGCCCAGAACGCGATGCCCGCCACGATGACGACGACCAAGAAGAAGCATGCTATGCCCCCGGTGATGCCCATATCGCAAAATTATCGTGTTGCGCACAGCGGGGGACTCTGTTTCGAGGACCTGCCTGACTACTCAGGCGGCCCGGGCTTCGTCGTATGGCGCGCCGCCGGCGGGCTGCAACCGACGCGCTGGCGGCCGAAGGCCAGAGGCGCGGCGGCGGGCCATCGGCCCGGCCCAGGTTCGGCGGCGCGAGCGGCCCGGACGCGGGCCGCCAGCACGCACTCGGCGCGGCGGGTGCGGGTCCTGCCCGTAGCAGCGGGTGAAGGGGACAAATGGCTTGCACAGGTGACGGGCTGGGAGTTTGACTGCTCGCGATGCCTTTCCCCTCACCGATCTTCGTTGCGGGTACGGGTCGTTCGGGAACGTCACGGATCGCCGACATCATCGGCGAACATCCGCTGATCCATCGGATTCCCATGGAGACCCGGTTTCTCATCGACCCGGGTGGCCTGCGGGACCTGGCCGATGCGCTCACCGATCGATACGACCCCACCGTCGGTGAGGACGCCCTGCACCGGCTGAGCGACTTCCTCACCGTACGAGTGCCCGGCCGGCGCGACGATCGCGGCAAAACCGTTCCCGAGCTGGTCGGCGAGCGGCGTTACCGGGACGCGGTGCAACAGCTCTGGCCGCAGTTGATCGCGTACACATACGACGAACCTGCGCCCGCGGAAGGCTTCGGGAACGCCGACCGGCCTGCCGGGCCGTTCGAGCCGCTGAGCCGCCGGCGGGTACTTCCCAGGTATTTCAGCGACCGGGGCGAACTGCTCGGAATCTTGCGGGGCCTGATCGACACCATGTTCGGCGGAGCAGCCGCCGACGCGGGCAAGCCGACCTGGTGTGAGAAGACACCGTTCAACCTGCTGTGCATGGAGTTCCTCTGGGAACTGGTCCCCGAAGCGACCATCGTGCACATCAAGCGTCACCCGGTCTCAGTGCTCGCATCCCACCTGGCCCAGCCATGGGCACCGCCCACCGTCGACGGCGCGCTCGCATACCTCAAGCCGGTCTACCACCGATGGCTCACCTTGAGGAACACGGTCGACCTGACGGGCAGGCGATACATCGAGGTGAAGGCAGAAGATCTCGCAGCCGACTGGCCCGGGCAGCGCCGCGCCCTGTTCGAACGGCTCGACGTCGACGACTTCGCCACCCCTTCAACGTTTCAGTCGCACAAGCTGACGAACCGCAACGACCAATTCGACGACGAAACCCGCGAGTTCGTCGAAGAAGCGCTCGGCAAGGTCATCCCGGCCATGGGATATGAGTGACGGCTCTGGCTCTCCACCTTGACGACGCCGCGTCGCGCCCCTCGAACGCCCGGTAAACGCTGCTTCAGCCGAACCGCATCGCAGACCACTCGTTCCTAACCTTTCCGGCCGTCTTTTGAGCCCGCGCTTGTGGGCGGGTGCACGCTTCTGCCGCTGTCCGCGCGTCCCTGGACCGTCGCCCGTCCGTGTAACGCGGGTCGCTCGATCCAGTCCACGGCAGCACGTCCGCGGTCAGCGCCGCTGCCGCAGGTCAGAATGCCCCCAAACCTGGAGCAGAGCCGACAGAACGGGCGAGCCGATGACGACGAGCAGGGCGGCCGGGCTGGTGCGGAAAGCCGGGGATCCACAGCGGGCTACGTTCCTGGAACTCTTCTTCGACCTGGTCTTTGTCCTCGCGCTCGCTCAGCTCTCGCGCGGCCTGGCCGAGGATCTCGGGTGGAGCGGCGCCTTCCGGACGCTGGTGCTGTTGGGGGCCATGTGGTGGGTCTGGTCCAGCACCGCGTGGCTAACCGACCGGACGGACCCGCAACGACCGGCAATCCAGGCGCTGGTCATCGCGACCATGGTCGGCAGCCTGGTGATGGCGGCCGCGGTGCCCGAGGCATTCGGCGACACGGGCCTGATCTTCGCGGGCGCCTACGTCGCCGTCCAGTTCGGCCGCGGGCTCGTCCTCGTGGCCGTTCTGCGTGGCCACGAGCTGCAGCGCATCGGCGTGCGCGGGCTGTTCTGGTACGGCCTGTCGGCGCTGCCGTGGATCGCGGGGGCGGTCGCGGACGGTACGGCGCGTGGCGCGTTGTGGGCACTCGCGGTGGTCCTTGACCACACGGCAGGCAGAATCGGCTTCCCCACCCCGGGGGCGGGCCGTACGCCCAGCCAAGACCTTGTGATCTCGGGCGAGCACCTGGCCGAGCGCTACCGGCAGTTCTTCATCGTCGCGCTCGGCGAGCTGATCCTGGTTACCGGACTGGCGCTGAGCAGCAGCGGCTTCGCGCCGGACCGGGTCGCCGCGTTCGCAGTGTCGATCGCGACCACCGTGCTGCTGTGGCGGATCTACATCTACCGCGCTGGGCAAGTCCTGGCGGAAGCGATTGCCGTGTCTGCCGACCCGGTCCGCCTCGCCGGATCGGCGTCATACGCCCACCTGGCCATGGTGGCCGGCGTGGTCGCTGCAGCCGTCGGCGACGAACTTGTCATCGCCCATCCACTCGGGCACACCCCACCGGCCTGGATCGCCGTCATCCTCGGCGGACCCGCGCTGTACCTGGCCGGGCGTGCCCGCTTCGAGCACGTGGTATTCGGCCGCGTGTCCCGGTCCCGACCGATCGGCGTCCTTGCGCTGGCCGCCCTGACACCGGCGATGCTCCCCCTGCCGCCAGTCGTGGTCGCCGCCGCTGCTGCCCTCGTTCTGACCGGGATCGCCATATCCGACGCAGCCCGCGCCCGCAGACGCCCGCCCGAGCCGCCGTCACCACCCGGCTAGCCGGAAAGTGTCACCCATGTCTTGAGACTGTTCTGCCACGCAGGTCCTGAGACCCGACACGCGGATCATCCGAGTGCCGTACTCCGCTTGATCCCTTACACGGTGGCTTCAGCTGATACGTGACGCTTCGCCAGCGCTGGCCGAGGCCCCCGCACCTTTCACTCGCTGCGGCACTCCAGCCTGCGGGTCACCCTGGAAACCTACGTGCACTGGTGGCCGAAGAAGGACCGCCGCCGCAACATCATCAGCGGCGCGCTCCGCGACGCGAGCGCCAAACGAAAACGGGGCCCGAAGGCCCCGGATCCTCGCTGATTTGTGCCGGATCTCTGCCCGCCGATCTTGCTGGCGGGATTTCCCCTGGTCAACGGTATTGCTGGTGGAGCTGAGGGGATTTGAACCCCTGACCCCCTCGATGCGAACGAGGTGCGCTACCAGTCTGCGCCACAGCCCCTCCGCCGGCGAACCGGCTTCGGTCCCACCCGGCTTACACCGGGCGGGCCGGCAGCAAGGCTAGCAGGTCGCCGGCTCTCACCGCGAATCCGCCCCCGGCGCGGCGCTCACCCCGCCCAAAGATCCACTCGACGTCCCCGAAACCGGGGCATCAAGGACACCGCGACACCCCCGACCCCCAGGAAAACGAGTCGATCAAGCGCCAGAGCCGGCAGCTCGCCGACATGGGGGTGTCACTGCGGACGGACACCCCCACATCGGCGCCCCGGAGTCGATCAAGCGCTCGCGTCCCGCCAGGGAGAGGATCGCCGCAGCTGGCCGCGCGGGGCGGATCAAGCGCGAGCGGGCCGCGCAGGGCCGACCAAGCACCGCAGCGGGCCGCGCGGGGTCGATCAGGCGCCGCGGCCGGCCTCGTAGGGGCGTCCGCGCAGTCCGCCCGACCGCCGGTACGAGACCGATCCGCCGTTGACCGCAGCCGGCAGGTCGCCCGGCCGGTCCAGGCCCATCGCGGCCCGGCGTACCCCCTCGCGCTGGGCGGCCAGGCGGCGCTGGACCTCCCGCCGGGCCGTTGCCCGGCGGGCCTGCTCGCGGCGCACCTCGGCCTGCCGGGCTGCCAGCCAGGCCGCCTCCCGGGCTCGGGCCCGGCGCCGACGGCGGCCGGCCAGTGCCTGACCCCGCAGGTGGACGACGTACACGGCCAGCAGCAGGAACGTGACCGAGAAGCTGATCCAGAAGCCGGGGCTGACGAACAGCACGCCGATCAACTCGACGAAGTTGAGCAGCAGCAGGGCGGCGAGCACCCGGCGACGGCGGTACACGGCGGGGGTGTGCTGCCGGCGGGGCGGCGGGCGGCGGCGGGACCGCTTCGGGGCGGGGGGCACGGCTCGCAGCCGGCCGGAGCGGCGGCCCGCCGGGGGCGCGGAGACCGGCGCGGTCAGCGCTCCCGTAGCCGCATCCTCACTGAGGGTGACGACTAGTGAACGCGGAGGGTGAACGGGTCGCCGTCCCGGCACAGTGCGGCGTCGCCGACGGCGCTGGAGCACCCGCGCCGTCGACTGCGCCCGCTCCGCCACCAGCCGCTCGGTGGCGTCGTACCGGCGAACCAACGCCGGGGCCAGGGCGAGCAGGCCAGCGGCGGCGAGGACGGCGAGGAGCACCGAGGTCGGCACCCTCACCCCTCCCGTCACCGAATTCGGAGCAACCGCCTTTCGACCGCAGGATCTTCCACCGATTGCGCTCGGTTGCGTGGATCGTCCGGACGGGCAGCGCTTGCCGCAGCTTGCAGTTACTTGAGGTTACGGCGCACCGACCGGGATGCCGCCGCGCCGCGCCGATCCCGCCCGTGGGACGACCTACCGCGCAGCGGCGCGCACCCGGTGCCAGCGGGCCAGCAGACCGCCTTCGGCAGCGATCTCCTCACTGGTCATCGCGTATCCGATGTGGTCCCGCCAGGCGCCGTCGATGTGCATGTAGCGCACGTGGTACGACTCCTCGCGGAAGCCCAGCTTCTCCACCACCCGCCGGGACGGCCGGTTCTCCGGCCGGATGTTGACCTCCACCCGGTGCAGCCCGCCCGGGCCGAACGCGTGATCCACGGCCAGCGCGAGCGCCGTCGGGATCACCCCCTGACCAGCGACTCGGGCATCCACCCAGTAGCCGACGTACCCGGAGCAGAACGCCCGCCGCACGATGCTGCCCACATTGAGGTGCCCGACCAGCCGATCCCTGTCAGCCTCACGCAGGCAGACGGCGAACGGCATGCCCTCACCCTCGCGGGCCGAGCGCCGCTGGTCGCGGTGCACCCAGCGGAACGCGGCCGGCGAGTTCAGCTCGTCCCAGCTACCGGGCAGCGACGACTCCCAGGGTGCCAGCCAGGCCCGGTTGGCCCTGCGCACCTCCGACCACGCGGCGGCGTCGGAGCGCCGGTAGGGCCGCAGCAGCACCGGACCGTCGACCAGCACCGCCGGCCAGCCGGGCGCCCGCGCGGGGCCGAAGAGACTCACCCGGACAGTCTCCCGCGCGGGACCGTGTCGTGCGCAAGTGGACCCACCGCGCTCACGACAAAGGACCGCACAACCGCGCGGCCGCATGCGGCCCGCGAACCGCCCGAACGGACCACCGCAACCGCGGGCGGACCGACCGGGGCACCGTCACCGGCGACGGTCCAACAGCAGCACATCCACTGTGGAGCCGGCGGCGGCGGTGGTGACCCGCTCGCCGAGCACCAGCAGCCCGTTCGCCTCGGCCAGCCCGGAGAGGGTGAACGGCCCCCCGCTGAGCGGCTGCACCGTGTAACCGCCGCCGCGCCGCTCGGCGACGTGTGCGGGCCGGAATTCGCGCAGCCCACCCGGGGACGACACGGTCTCCAGCAGGTGAGCCCGCACGCTGGGCCGGAAGACCGGCTCGGCGCCGGCGAGCAGTTGGATGGCGGGGCGGGCCAGCACCTCGAAGCCGATCAGCGCGGCGCCCGGGTCGCCGGGCAGGCAGACCACCGGCACCTCCTCGGCTCCGACCGTGCCGAACCCGAGCGCGGTACCGGGATAGAGCGCCACGTCGGTGAAGGTGACCGGCCCGGCCCGGCTGCCCTCCCGGCGGGACAGGATCCGGCGCACCATATCGCCGGGGCCGGTACCGGTCCCCCCGGTGGTGATGATCAGGTCGGCGCGCAGGGTCTGGTCCTCCAGCAGACCGCGCAGCCCCTCCGGGTCGTCGTCGCAGATGCCCACCCGGTACGCCAGTGCGCCCACCTCGGCGGCGGCGGCGGTCAACGCGTGCGAGTTCGCGTCCACCACCTGCCCGGGCTGGCTGCCCCGGCCCACGTCGACCAGTTCGTCGCCGGTCGCCACGATGACCACCCGCGGGCTGGGCCGGACCACCACGTGCCCGATACCGGTGGCGGCGAAGACCGCGACCAGCGCCGGGGAGACGTACGTGCCGGCCCGGGCGAGCAGGGTGCCGGCGGGCAACTCCTCACCGGCGCGGCGGACCCCGTACCCCCGCTTGGGGGTGCGGAAGATCTCGACCGCGGCCATGCCCTGGTCGGTCCACTCCACCGGGACCACGACGTCGGCGGCGACCGGCAGCGGCGCCCCGGCGGCCACCGAGAAGCACGAGCCCGGGGTGAGCCGGACGGGCCGCCAGCTCGCCGCACCGAGGTCGCCGACCACGTTGAGCCGGATGGTCCGACCCCCAGGCGTGCCGGAAGGAGCCGGGACGTAGCTCGGCCCCCGGCCCCCTCCCGAGATGTCCTCCCAGCGGGCCGCGTACCCGTCCACGGCCGCCTGGTCGAAGGCCGGGAAGGCGTGCGGCGCGACGACGTCCTCCGCGAGGACGTTGCCGTGCGCCTGGGTGAGGTCGAGGTCGAGTGGCGGCAGCGCGCGTAACCTGCGCAGCACGCTGCCCAGGTAGTCGGCGAGCGGCGTCAACTCGTTCGCGGCCGCCTCGGCGTCGGCCGTCGCGGTCATGTACCAGATCCGCCTGCCGCGTCGGCGTTGACGAAGTCGGCCAGCCAGGCGCGGAACTCGGTGCCGAGGTCCTCGCGTTCGGCGGCGATCTGCACCACCGTCTGGAGGTAGCCCAGCGGCATGCCGGTGTCGTAGCGGGTGCCCCGGTAGACGATCGCGTGCACCGGCGTGCCCTCGGTGCGCAGCAGCTCCATCGCGTCGGTCAGCTGGATCTCGCCGCCGCTGCCCGGCTTGGTCCGCCGGATCGCTTCGAAGATCCGACCCGGCAGCACGTAGCGGCCGAGCACGGCGAGGTTGCTCGGCGCGTCCTCCGGCTGCGGCTTCTCCACCATGCCGGTCACCTTGACGACCTCGCCGATGTCGGTCAGCTCCGCCTCGGCGGGCTCCACGGAGGCGATGCCGTACCGCTTGGTGTCGGCCGGGTCGACCTCGAAGAAGGCGAGCACCACACCGCCGGTGCGGGCCTGCAGCTCCAGCATCGCCGGCAGCAGCGGCTCGGACGGCTTGACGAACTCGTCGCCGAGCAGCACCGCGAAGGGCTGGTCACCGACGTGCGACTCGGCGTACCCGACGGCGTGGCCGAGGCCGAGCTGCTCCGGCTGCCGGACGGTGTAGATCTCGGCGAGCTCGCTGGGCCGGCGCACGGCGGCCAGCCGCTCGGTGTCGCCCTTCTCCTCCAGCCTGGTCTCCAGGTCGGGGCGACGGTCGAAGTGATCCACCATCGATGTCTTACCCCGGCCGGTAATCAGTAACACGTCACCGATGCCGGCCTGGGTGGCCTCCTCGACGATGTACTGCAACACCGGCCGGTCCACCACCGGCAGCAGCTCCTTGGGCACCGCCTTGGTGGCAGGCAGGAACCGGGTGGCCAGTCCGGCCGCCGGGATGACGGCCTTGACCGCCAGGGGACGGCCGGTTGCGGCGACCGTCGGTGAGGGGCTCGCTGAGTGCTCCGACATGCCGCGAGACTATCGGCCACGGCTCTGCCGCGGCGGGTGTGGCCCGGAAGACGCGCCGCCGCCCGACCCAGGCCGGGCAGCGTCCGGGCCGGCCAGGGCCTCGTCCGCGGCGCTGGCCGCCGGGTCGTTGGCGGGTTCCGGCCGAGCGTGCGCCGGCCCCACCGGCGGCGATTCCGGTACGCCCACAGCCGGCTCCGACCGGGCGTGCCCGCCCGGCTCCCGGATGACCTGCACGGGCTGGCCGGCGCGCGGCAGCCCGTCCGGTGGGCTCACCGCCCCCGCCGGGACCGGGATCTCCCGCGTCGGCACGTCCGGGCACAACTCGGCGACCCGGTAGGTGTCCCGGCCGGCAGCCTTGGCTGCGTAGAGCGCGTCGTCGGCGGCCTCCAGCACGTCCCGCCCGGTGCTGCCGTGGTCCGGGTAGACGGCGATGCCCACCGACACGGTCACCACGATCGGCCCCGCGTACGCCTCGACGGCGATCGGCGTCTCCCGGACCGCCGCGCCCAGCCGCTCCGCCACGATCGCCGCGCCCCGGGAGTCGGTCTCCGGCAGCAGCAGCACGAACTCCTCGCCGCCCTGCCGGAAGGCCAGGTCCACCTCGCGGATCTCGCCGCGCATCCGTCGGGCGAACTCGGCCAGCACGGTGTCCCCCGCCGCGTGTCCGTACGTGTCGTTGACGTCCTTGAACCGGTCCAGATCCAGGGCGAGGACGCTGAGCATCCGGCCGAACCGGCTGGCCCGCTCCACCTCCCGTCGGATCGACTCGCGCAGGTAGCGGTAGTTCCACAGCCCGGTGAGCGGGTCGGTGAGCGAGAGCCGCTGCGCCTCCTCGTGCACCCGGACGTTGTCCACCGCCACCGCCGCGTGCCCGGCGAAGGTGCGCAGGGTGACCAGGTCGTCGTCGTCGAACTCGTCGGCGCCCAGCCGGTCGTAGAGGGCCAGCACGCCGAGTGCCGCCGCTGGTGCGCCAGCCTCCTCGGCGGGTGCGGAGCCGCCAGCGGCGCCCCCGATCGGTCCGAACGACCCGACCGGCCCGACGCCCCCGATCGGCCCGGCCGGGGTGGCCGTCGCACCGCCGCCCGGCGTGGCGAACGGGACCGCGACGTACGTGCGGCAGCGCGGCTCACCCACCGGGACCTCGGTGGGCTCCATCCGCCCCCGCTGCGGCTCCCCGGTGGCGGCCACCGCGCCGACCACGCCGACGCCCACCGGCACCCGCAACGTCTGCGTCCCGTCCGCGGCCACCTCCGGCCAGCGCCCGTCCAGCCCTTCGGTGCACTGCGCCACGAGCACCCCACCGGCCTCCACCAGCAGCACCGCTCCGGCCCGCGCCCCGGTTGCCGCGATGGCGCTGTGCAGGATCACCCGCAGGATGCGCTGCAGGTCGTGCGTGCTGGCCAGGGTGTCGCCGAGCACCGCGAGGTGCCCGCGTAACTGGTCCCGGCTGCTGGTGAGCGCCGCGACGTAGGACCCGGTCTCCCGGGTCATCCGGTTGAACGCCGCGGCCAGCCGGCCCAACTCGTCGCGGCTGCGCACCGGCACCCGGGCGGTCAGGTCGCCGTGTGCCACCCGGTCCACCGCACCGGCGAGTTCCATCAGCGGCCGGGTGGTCACCCGGGCCAGTCGCCAGGCGGTCAGGACGGCGAGCAGCCCGGCCAGCCCGACCACGCCGGCCAGCGTGGCATGCAGTCCCGGTGGCCGCTCGCTGGGTACCGAGAGCACCAGCGGCAGCGGCTGCCCGGTCGACGGGCCGATCCGCCGCACGTACCGGCCCTCGCTGGTCTCGGTGACCCGCTCGTTGTCGACCGTGCTGGCGGCGGCCAGCACCGCGTCGCGTACCTCGCGCGACTCGGTGGTGTGGGTGAACCGCGCGGCGCTCGCACCGCCGTCGAGCAGGGTGACCGCCACCCCGGTCACCGCCGCGAGCCGGGCCACGAAGGCCGGGTCGACCAGCTGCGCGGCCGCCACCGTGCCGAGCAGGGTGCCGGCCCGGTCGCGCAGGTCGACCCGGGCGGCCAGGGCACGGACCGGGCCGGACGACGCCGCGGCGGGGCCGGTGCAGTCCCGCCAGGGGGTCGACGGCGCGCCGGGCGAGGCGTAGGTGACCCGACCGGTCACGTCGGTGATCAGCACCGCGGCGGCCAGCCCTCGGCCGACCAGTTGATCGGCGGCACCGGACGGGTCGGCGGTGAGGGCGACCGCGTCGGCGGTGGCACGTAGCTGTTGGCAGAGCGCGTCGATCGAGGTACGGACGGTGGACGCCGCCACCCCCAGGCGTTCGGTGGAGCGGCTGCGATCGACGGCGGTGACGATGGAAGCGACAAAGAACGCGCCGAGCAGGACCGGGCCGAGCACCACTACGAGGAAGGCTGCCGTCAACCGCCCGCGTAGCGTCACTCGGTCCCCCCGGAAGTTCCGCCTCCGTTGCTTGCGATGCTGACACAGAGCAACCGTGGGAGAGGCGTTGCGTCAGGAGTGTTGCGTGCCGGAATTTTCTGATGAAGCGGAAGTGACCCGAGTGACCAAGCGGGACACCCGCGCCGAGCTGCTCGCCCGCCGCCGGTCGCTGTCCGGGCCGGCCCGGGCCGCAGCCGCCGGGCGCGTCCAGGCCGAGCTGGTCGCGCTGGTACGCCGGCTGCGCCCCAGCCGGATGACGGCGTACGTGCCGGTCGGTTCCGAACCGGGCGGGGCTGATCTACCGGAGGTGCTGCGGGCGGCGCTGCCGGCCGACGCCGAGCTGCTGCTGCCGGTGCTCCGTGACGACCTGGATCTGGACTGGGCGGCGTATACCGGACCGGACGCTTTGATCGCTGCCGGCCGGGGTATCCGGGAGCCGACCGGTGCCCGGCTGGGGGTGGCCGCGGTGACCGGCGCGGAGTTGGTGGTCGTACCGGCTCTGGCGGTCGACCGGCAGGGCCGGCGGCTGGGGCGTGGCGGCGGCTCGTACGACAGGGCGCTGGCCCGGGTGCCACCGGCGACGCTGACCGTGGTCCCGTTGCACGATGGCGAGCTGGTCGAGGCGCTGCCCGTCGAGCCGCACGACCGCCCGGTCCGCGCGGTCGTCACCCCGGCCGACGGGGTGCGTACGCTTGACGGCGGCCCGGGTACGGCGCATGGTGTCGCGCCCCACACGTCCGCTGGACGAACCCGGGCCGAATGACGCACCATTGGCACTCGAATAGGTCGAGTGCCAACTGGCCGAGTCCAGATCCGGAGGAGAACGTGCCCACGTACCAGTACGCCTGCACCGCGTGCGGTAACCAGCTCGAGGCGGTGCAGTCCTTCTCTGACGAGCCGCTGACCGAGTGCCCGGCGTGTCAGGGGCGGCTGCGCAAGGTCTTCAACTCGGTCGGCATCGTCTTCAAGGGCTCCGGCTTCTACCGCACCGACTCGCGGGCGTCCGGCTCCGAGACGACGGCCGCCGGCACGGCGGGCAAGCCGGCCAAGTCCGAGTCGTCCTCGTCGTCCTCGGGTGGGGACTCCGGGTCATCCTCCAGCTCTTCGTCCGGTTCCTCCTCGTCGTCCGGGTCGTCCTCGTCGTCCAACTCCTCCTCGTCGTCGTCCGGCGGGTCGAGCAGCGGCAAAGCCCCGGCGGCCAGCACCACGTCCTGACCGCCGCCCGTTGGCCGGGTCGGGTCTGATCCACCCGGGTCGATCGGGCGGTCCTCCCGCGCCATAGCAGGTCGGATCGGTCGGTAGGTGGTTGTCCACAGGCCGGCCGGTTGTCCACAGGCGCCGGGGGACGGCCGTCTGAGTGAGCCCCGACCGTCCTAACCTGCCGCCCACGGGTGTCGCTGCGGCACCCAGGACGGGAGGCGGCAGATGGCGACCGGCGATCCAGACTCCGCGCGGGCGTTGCGCCCGCTGCGCCGGCTCGCCCTGCCCGGCGGGCGCACCCTGCTCCGGGCCGGTCTGGTCGCCGCGCTGCTGGGCCTGGCCGCCGCCGTCCTGCACACCCCGACCGGCTGCCCGCCGACCACGGCCGCGCGGTCGCCTGGAGCAGCGGGCGCGGATGGCACGGTCGACGGCGCGGGAAAGGCCGACGGGAGTGGGCCGGCCGACCCGAACGGCCCGGTCGACGGGCTGGTGCCGACCGGGAGTAGCGCGGCGGCCGACGGGACGCAGGCGACGTCCAGGCCGTTACCGCTGCCCAGTGGCGCGGTCGGGGTGCCGGTCCGGCTGGCCGAGCCGGCCGCACTGGCGGTCGTCCGCCCCGGGGCACGGGTCGATCTGCTGGCGGCGCCACCGGGCGGGACGGGCACCGAGGCGGCGCTGCTCGCTCCCCGAGCGCTGGTGCTGGACGTGCTGGGTGCCGGGGCGACAGACGGGTCCGCGGCGCTCTATCTGGCGCTCCGCCCCGACCAGGCGCAACGCGCGGTCGGGCTGCCCGAGGGAAGCCGGTTCGCCATCGTCGTCCGCGGTTGACCGCGACCCGCCGCCGGGTTCAGTCCCAATGCGGGGGGCGTTCGGCGAGCAGCCAGTCGTCGTTGCCGCCGGTCCGCTCGCCCCAGCCGCGGTCGGTGTCGTCGGTGGTCTGCTCGGGCAGCACCACGAAGTCATCGCTCAGGTCGACGGTGCGCTCATCGTCGCCGCGCGCGCCCTGCGTGCCGGGGTCCTCGGTGCTCACGAGCGGCAAGACTAACGCAGCCGACGGCAGCGGACCGATCGCGGACGGTGGCGCGCCGGCCAGAAGCGACCGGGCCGCCGGCCGCGTTGGTAGCGTCGGACGGCGTGACGACCCCCAGCGGTGGCAGCACCCCGGACGACTACTGGCGACGGCCCGGGAGCGGTGGTGACGCGGCGGCGGACCAACCCTCCGCCGCACCCGGAACCGCACCGGCGAGCGCGTACGCCGGACCGCCGCCGAGCGTGCCGCCACCAGCGGGCTGGCGTCCACCCGTACACCTGGAAGCGGCTCCGCCCCGGCGGCTGCCGCCGCAGGACATGGCCGGCCTGGACGCGGCCGAACAGCGCTCGCAGCGGCTCACCTACGGCTTCGGCGCGGCGGCCGGCGTGGTGCTGGTGGTGCTGGTCTGTCTGCTCTGCTCGCGGATCATCTTCTGACTCGCGTCCCGGCCGACGGTCAGAGGGTGGTGCTCCAGACGGCCTGGGCGCCGGAGTGGCCGGTCAGGTAGACGTAGACCAGGGCGGCGATGGACAGCGCGACGACCGCCACCGCCAGCACCGGGGTCACCAGCGCCGGCAGCCTCGGCACCCGGGGATGCCCGCTGGTCGCCAGCAGCAGCAGGATCGCCACGATCCCGAGCGGCAGCACGATCCGGAACAGGATGTCGCCGTAGCGGGAGTGCTCGAAGATCTGGTCGAGGATCGGGCCCTGAAAACCCTTGGCGACCAGCGCGTCGGTGAACGCCTCACCCGACTGGACGGCCACGAAGGTGGTCAGCGGCGCGGCCACGGCGAGGAAGCCCAGCGCCCAGTCCAGCCGGTGCCGCCAGCGCGGCAGCCCCACGTACGCGATGGCCAGCACGGCCAGCAGCGGCACGAACACGACCACCGCGTGGACCACCAGGACGTGTACCGGTAGACCCAGGATCTCCTCGAACATCGACACCCTCCAGGTGGATCACGGTCACGGGTTCGCCAGCCCACGGGTCCGTAGGTTGTCCCCAGGCTCTCGACCGGACACACGCGCGGCGTCCCGATCGGGTTCATCGCGAGGCGATCCAGCCTCCGCCTTCCGGCTGTGTCCGTGACCACCCCGCCCGGACGTCGGTTGTCGGCGCTGGTCACACGTGCTGTCATTGGCGTATGTCCGCTGCCGAGGAGCTGCTGCGATCGAGAGGCCTGCGCGTCACCCGACCGCGCCTCGCGGTGCTGGACGTGCTGGCCGGCGGTGGTCACCTGGAGGTCGACGAGATCACCCGGCAGGTCCGCGAACGCCTCGACTCGGTCTCCACCCAGGCGGTCTACGACGTGCTGGGGGCGCTGTCCCGGGCCGGGCTGTCCCGCCGGATCGAGCCGGCCGGCAGCCCCGCCCGCTACGAGGCGCGTACCGGCGACAACCACCACCACGTGGTCTGCCGGGGCTGCGGCGAGATCGCCGACATCGACTGCACGGTGGGCAGCGCTCCCTGCCTGGAGGCGAACGTCGCGCACGGCTTCGAGGTGGACGAGGCGGAAGTGACCTTCTGGGGTCTCTGCCCGGGCTGCCAGGCCCGCCGCTCCGCCGACAGCTGACCCGGCCCGAGCCGCCGGGAGGTGACCGGCGAGGTCGGCCCGCCCGTGGCACTCTTGGGCGGTGGACTCCGATGACCTCGGTCTCTTCGGTCCGGGTTCGGTCACGTGGAAGGTGCACGAGGAGCCGATCCTGATCGTCGCCGGCCTGCGCTCGCTCTACCTCCAGGCGTTGCACCCGCTGGCGATGGCCGGGGTCGCGCAGAACAGCAACTACCGCACCGACGCCTGGGGCCGCCTCGTCCGCACCGCCACCTACGTGGCGACCACCGTCTACGGGACCACCGCCGAGGCGGAGGCAGCCGGGGCGCGGCTGCGCCGGCTGCACGGCCGGATGCGGGCCACCGACCCGCTCACCGGCGAGGAGTTCCGGATCGACGATCCGGACCTGCTGCGCTGGGTGCACGTCACCGAGGTCGAGTCGTTCCTCAGCACGGCCCGCCGGGCCGGCCTGCCGCTCACCGACGATGAGGTGGACGGCTACTACACCGAGCAACGCCGCTCCGCCGCGCTGGTCGGCCTGGACCCGACCAGCGTCCCGGGCACCGCCGCCGAGGTGGCGGCGTACTACCGCGCCGTGCGGCCGGAGCTGCGGATGACCCGGGAGGCCGCGGAGACCGCGCTCTTCCTCACCGCCCCGCCGCTGCCGTGGAAGCTCAGCCTGCCGGCCCGGCTGGGGCTCACCCTCGGGCCACCACGCTGGGCGTACCTGGGGATCGCCGGGACCGCGCTCGCGCTGCTGCCGGCCTGGGCCCACCGGATGTACGGCGGGCTCGGACTGCCCACCACCGCCCTGACGGCGGACCTGACCGTGCGCGCCCTGCGGCTGGCGCTCGGCGCGGTGCCCCGCCGCTACATCGAGGGACCGTTGTTACAGGCCGCGAAGCAGCGGGCCGAACGGCTCACCGCCACACCGCTGGCCGGCTGACCCAACCGACCTCCGCCGGCCGGGGGTCAGCCGGGGGTCAGCCGTCGCCGGACCGGTCCATGGCCGCCCACGGCTCCTTGCCTGGCGTCTGCGCCCCCGTCGGGCAGTGGCGCCGGAAGTCGCACCAGCCACAACGGGAGCCGGGCGCGACCGGGAACGCCTCATCCGGGTCGCCGCCGTCGGCGACCGTCCGCTCCGCCACCATGATGTCGCGCGCCGTCTCCTCGGCCCGCGTCAACTGCCGGGCCAGCGACTCGACGGTGTGGTCGTGGGCGGCGACGGTGCCGGTCGGCAGGTGGTGCAACTCCACCCGACGGCACGGCCGGCGGAACACCCGCTCGGCCGCGTACGCGTAGAGCGCCAGCGCCTGCGAGCCCCGGGCGTCGTCCGTGTCGAGCCCGGTCCGGCCGGTCTTGTAGTCGACGATAACCAGCTCCTGGCCGTCCGGCCCGGGACGGGAGTCGATGCGGTCGGCTCGACCGTTGAAGGCCAGCACCGCGGTCTTGACCGCCACCACCCGCTCCACGCCGAGCGGGTCGGCCTCCGGCTCCAGCGTCTCCACGTACGCCTCCAGCCAGCCCAACGCCCGCCGGTAGGCGGCCCGCTCCTGCTCGTCGTCGCGGTAGCCCTCGCGGACCCAGGTGCCCTTGAGCAGCGCGGCCAGCGCCTCAGGGCGGCGCCGGTCGGCGGGCAGCGCATACCAGTTTTTCAGGGCGGTGTGCACGCTGGCGCCGAGCGAGTTGTGCGCCCACGGCGGGCCCTTGGGCGGGGCCGGCCGGTCGACGTAGGAGTAGCGGTAGCGGCGCGGGCAGTCCGCGTACGCGCCGAGCTTGCTCGGGGTGCAGACGAAGAGCCGCTCCGGCATGCCCTCGAAGCCGAGCTGCTCGGCGCCGCCGGCGCGCTGCTGTGGGGCCCGGCCGCCAGCGGCGGGTCGTCCGGCTGAAGAGGCTCTTCGCACGCCTGCGATCCTGCCATCCACCCCCGACATCGCGAGTGTCCCGGGTCAGGTCATGTTCATGTACTGCGTGACGAAGGCGGCCACCGCGTCGGCGATGAGCTGCACGGCGATCGCGGCCAGCAGCAGGCCGGCGATCCGGGTCAGCACCTCGATCCCGCCGGGGCGCAGGATCTTCACGATGCCACCGGAGAAGCGCAGCACGATCCACACCGCGACCATCACGGCGAGGATCGCCGCGGCGATGGCGGTGAAGTCCCCCAGCCCGTCGGCCTGCTGGACGAAGAGCATGGTCGCGACGATGGCGCCGGGGCCGGCCAGCAGCGGGGTGCCCAGCGGCACCAGCGCGATGTTCGAGGTGGCCTGCTGACTGGGGTCGTCGGTCTTGCCGGTCAGCAGTTCCAGGGCGACCAGAATGAGCAGCAGCCCACCTGCCGCCTGCAGGGCCGGCAGGTCCACGTGCAGGTAGTCGAGCAGGGTCTGCCCGGCCACCGCGAAGACCACGATCACGCCGAGCGCCAGCGCGACCGCCTGCCAGGCCGCCCGGTTGCGGTCCCGGGCCGTCAGCGGGCCGGTCAGCGCAAGGAAGATCGGCATCATGCCCGGCGGGTCGGTGATCACCAGCAGGGTCACGAAAACCTCGCCGAACAGCTTCAGATCCACGTGATCAACCTAGCCGCGCCACTGTCGGCCCAAACCGGGATCAGCCCGAAGCGACCTCGGTCACCCCGGCGGCGACGATCCGCTCGTACGCCTCGACGCTGGTGGTGAACGCGCCGAGCTGGACGGTCTTGTGGGTGCCGTGGAAGTCCGAGGAGCCGGTGACCAGCAGGCCCAGCTCGGCGGCGAGCCCCCGTACGTGCGCCTGCTCGGCCGGGCTGTGGTCCTCGTGGTCGGCCTCCAGGCCGGCCAGCCCGGCGGCTGCCAGCTCGGCGATCAGCTCGTCGGGCACCACCCGGCCGCGTCGGGTGGCTCGCGGATGGGCGAAGACCGGCACGCCGCCGGCCTCCCGGACCAGCCGGATCGCCCGGAACACGTCGATGTCCTCCTTGGGCAGCCGGTACCGCTCGCCCAGCCAGTCCGGGCCGAACGCCTCGCGGGTGTTGCCGACCAGGCCGGCCCGGATCAGCGCCTGCGCGATGTGCGGCCGACCCACCGTGCCGCCGCCCGCGCCGGCCAGGATGTCCGGCCAGCTCACGTCGATGCCGTCGGCGCGCAGCAGCGTGACGATCCGTTCGCCCCGCTCCTCGCGGGCGACCCGCACCCGGGCCAGCTCGGAGACCAACTCCGGGTGGTCCGGGTCGAACAGGTACGCCAGCAGGTGCAACGGCACCGCCGGCTGCACGCCGGACCAGCGACAGGACAGCTCCGCACCCCGGATCAGGCGCAGCCCGGGTGGCAGCGCCCGTACGGCCGGAGCCCAGCCGGCGGTGGTGTCGTGGTCGGTGATCGCCAGCACGTCCAGCCCGGCGTGCGCCGCCGCACGGACCAGTTCGGCCGGGCTCAGCGTGCCATCGCTGGCCGTCGAGTGGGCGTGCATGTCGATCCGCGGGGACGGGCCGGTACGCGAGGTCACCGCTCGACGCTATCGAGGACCACCGAGCCGGGCGCGCCGAGGTCCACCCGAGCGCGACCGGTGGAGGTCAGGAGCCGGTCACCAGGACCGGCCGATCCCCCGGCTGCACGCCAGGCACCGGGGTCGGGTCGGCCAGCTTGCCGGACCGCACCCGGTCGACGTTGACCCGGACCACGTTGCCGGCGCCGTCGACGTAGGTGGCGTCCGAGGCGGTCGTCCAGGCGATCTCGCCGGTCACCGGCGGGCCGGCCGGTACGGCGGTCACGTCCGGCCCGAGCCGTTGCAGGTCGACCAGCAGGGACCCGCTGGCCTTGCCGATCGACCCGTTCACCAGCAGCCATCGCCCGTCGGCCGAGATTCCACCGGCTCCGTCCGGGCTCAGCTCCGGGCCACAGCCGGTGAGCACCGGCTGCAGGCCACGCTTCGGGTCGAGCATCGCCAGGCAGGTCCTGGCCGGGTCGCCCGTGGACACCTGACCGACCAGCCGTCCGTCGGGCAGCGCGCCGTAGACGTTCAGGGTGCTCCGGTCGGTGCCGGCGGTGAGCTGTCCGACGCCCGGCCGCCACAGGATGTGACCCGCATCGTCCGGGTTGAGCCGCACCAGCACGCTGTCGCCGATGAATCGGACCGGCTCCGCGTCGGTCGGCATGGGCGTGCGCACCGGCCCGATGAGCTGGGTGCCCACCACCCCCGCCACCAGCAGGCCGGTGCCGTCGCGCCAGGCGACCTGGCGACCGTCGGGTGCCACGACGATCGAGCCCGCGCCGGCCAGCAGCACCTGCACCAACCCGTCGCGCTGCGCCACCCAGAGGGAGCGGCCGGCGGTGGTCGGCGCGCCGACCACCAACCAACCACCGCCGCTGGGCAGCAGGTGGGCGCGCTCCGCCCGCCCGACGCCGGGCAGTTCCAGCCGCCCACCGCTCACGCTGATCAGCGTCGCTCCGGCGAGCACGTCCACGGAGGTCCCGGGTGTGGGCGCGGCGACGGAAGCCGTGGCCGAGGGAATCGGCCGGCCCGACGGGTTCGGGTCACCGATCACGACGATGGGTGTGCCTTGCCGGCCAGGGTCGTCGACGAGTTGCGCCATGCCGGTGCTGACCAGCACGGTGGCGACTGCCGCGAGGGCGAGGCCGGCACCGGTACGCCGGCGCCGGATCCGCTTCGCTCGGCGGATGGCCTGACCGGCCGGGTCGGCGCTCAGTGGGCGGGCGACGGCGACCTGGTGCGAGAGGGTCTCCCGCACCGCCCCTTCCAGCTCGTCACGTCGCACGTGGTAAGGACGCGGCGGGTGGCCCGTCAGGTTGTCGGACCGGCCCGGGATTGCGTTCACCGCTGCTCACCGGAGCCCGTGCCGACGGGCACGGCCGCCGGGGCTGCGGGCATCTCGACCGGCACTTCGGCTTGGCGGGGCACGGCCGGACGGGGCACGGCAGCGCGGGGCGTGGCCGGACGAGGCGCGGCTCGGCCGGACGCCGTCCGGGGCTGCCTGGCCGCGGCGGCTCCGGTGGCGGGGGCTGGCCCGGTCGGGGCGCCCGCGCCGCCGGCCCGGTCGGTGCCGGCGGCCGTCCGGCGCTCGGTGGCGGACCCGCCGACCAGGTCCGGCGCGTCGGCCCCCATCCGCCGGCGCAGCGTGGACAGCGCCCGAGAGGCCTGGCTCTTCACCGTGCCTGGGGAGATGTCCAGCATCGCGGCGGTCTGCGCCTCCGACATGTCCTCGTAGTAGCGCAGCACCAGCACTGCCCGCTGCCGGTTGGGCAGCTCTCTGAGGTGCCGCCAGAGAAGGTCACGATCCAGTTGCTGTTCGATCTCGTCGACGCCGGCTCGCTCGGGCAGCACCTCGGTGGGGCGCTCACCGTGCCAGCGCCGCCGCCACCAACTCGTCGATGTATTGACCATCACGCGGCGCGCGTACGGCTCGACGGCCTCGATCCCGCCGAGCCGCTTCCACGCCAGGTAGGTCTTGGTCAGTGCCGTCTGGAGCAGGTCTTCGGCCGTGGCCCAGTCGCCGGTGAGCAGATACGCGGTGCGCAGCAGGGCGGCGGAGCGAGCCGCGACGAAGTCGCGAAACTCCTCCTCCAACGGGTCCCTGCTCGCCACCATCGCACCTCCGCGCCCCAGCCGTCCTGGCAGAGTGCCACGTCAGAGGCGCTCCGGTCCATGACGAAAGGTGCGCACTTGCTCCGATGTTCGGACGAAAACCTTCACGCCCCGTCGTCGGCCTTGGCCTCGTCGGCCTCCTTGCCCAGCCGGGCCTCGACCGCCTGCGGCTCGTACATCTCCTCGACCACTCGCAGGTAGAGCTCGTTCGGGTTGGGCAGGTTCTTGATCTCGCGCAGCGCCTGCTCCTGGCCGGCGGACTCCAGCACGAAGGTGCCGTAGTTGAGCGCCCGGCCGCTCGGCGTCTGCTCGTACTTCATGTCGGTGACCCGGACCAGCGGCATCATGGCGACCCGGCGGGTGATGATGCCGTTGACCACCATGACCCGCTTGTTGGTCAGAATGAACCGGTCATACCACCAGTCGGCGACCTTCCAGGCCACCCAACCCATCACCGCGAACCAGAGCAGCACGGCGATGGTGGTCAGCGCGCCCACGTTCTGCCCGGCGAGGAAGCCGGACAGGTAACCGAGCACGAAGGTCGCCGCGATGCCGATCAACAGCGGGGTGGTGAGGTGGATCCAGTGCCGCTTCCACTCACCCCGGTAGCGCTCGGTGGGGAAGAGGTAGCGGGCGACCAGGGAGCTGGGCTCGTCCTCCAGTGGCAGCACCCGCCGGGGAGTCGAGCCGGTCGCGTCGGCGCGCAACCCGGCCAGCTCGTCCTCGGAGATCTGCGGCGGCTGGTAGCCGGCCTCTGGATCACGGATCCAGGCGCGACCGGAACGACCCTCGCCGGCATAGCCGGGCCCATCGCCGTAGCCGACGTCGTCCGATAGGGACGGACCGTCGGACAGGCCGGGCCCGGCACCGTAGCCCGGGCCGTCATCTGGCCCGATCCGCGGAATCGGCTCGGTGTCGCGCTCCCGGCGGGCCCGATCGGGGTCGTCCGGGTCGAAGGGTGGACCGGAGGGGCTGCCCATCGACGGTTAGGCGACGAGGCTGGTGAAGAAGTCGCCGAACCCTTGGGCGATGTCAACGATCCCGCCGCCGAGCGACTTGAACACATCCGCCGCCGAGTTTGGCCGGTAGGCGACGAAGAAGATCAAGAATGCGATTCCGGCCCAGGTGAGGACCTTCTTGACCATGGCGGGCCATCCTCTCGCGCGGCGCCGGGTCCCATTACCGCAGCGGCACCCAGAGTATCAGTGTGGTGTCGTACAGTGAATATCTGCGACCGTTCTCCGTCAATCCGGAAGGTTGTCAGGCCTCCCGGGCAGGTACGGGGACGGTGCGCCGTACACGAGTTCGGGCGGAGTCCACTCGGTCAGGTCGTGCAGCACGACATCTTCCGCGAGCAGGTGACCCGCACTCGCCGGCCAGGCTATCGCATGCAGCCACATTCCCCGAGCCTCGCCGGCGTACGCGCTTCGATCCGTCGGCGAATTCACCAACCACAGTGGAGTTGGGTGCCCGCCGACCCGGATCCGGGCCTGTCCGACGTGCTCGGGGTGACCTGGCCCGGGGTCGGCCAGCGCGTTGACCAACTCCGGCCCGGGGTCCGGACCGGCCAGGCCGGCCAGCCTGGTGCCCAGGCCCACGCCCGGCTCCTCGGCCACGAAAACCAGGTCCGCCGGGCCACCACCGAGCGGCGCCGGGCCGGCGCAGGCCACCGCGGTCGCCCGCACTCCCGTCCGGTCGTCCCCGGCGTACGCCACACCGGTCAGGGTCCAGCCGAGCGGTAGCGGCCACGGGCACCACAGCGGGGTACCGGGTGGACCCGCGGTCGCGGTGATCCGGTCCACCACGCTGGCCACGATCTCCGCTCCGATGTGCTCGGGCACGTGCAGCGGCGGCACCGGTCCGCAGCGCAGGCACCTCGATTCGGTGTGCATCAGATCCGGCGCCCGCACTGGGCCCCCGCATCTCGGACAACTCACCGCGACACTCACATCCCCACCGTCACCCCGGACCACCGGCACGTCAAGCCGGACCGTCCGAATCGGCACCGAGCGGGGGTCAGTCCGGCGGCGGGCCGGCGTGGGTACGGATCCAGGCGTGCATGGCGATGCCGCTGGCCACGCCCGCGTTGATCGACCGCGTGGAGCCGTACTGGGCGATGGAGTAGAGCTGGGCGCAGGCGGCGCGCGCCGGTTCGGAGAGACCGGGTCCCTCCTGGCCGAACAGCAGCACGCAGTCCCGCGGCAGGGTGCCGGTCTCCAGCGGGCGCGAGCCGGGCAGGTTGTCGATACCGAACACCGGCAGCCCTCGCTCGGCCGCCCAGCCGACGAACCCCTCGATCGTCTCGTGGTGCCGGACGTGCTGGTAGCGATCGGTCACCATGGCGCCGCGCCGGTTCCACCGACGCCGTCCGACGATGTGCACCTCGGCGGCGAGGAACGCGTTCGCGTTGCGGACCACCGTGCCGATGTTGAAATCGTGCTGCCAGTTCTCGATGGCGACGTGAAAGCCGTGCCGGTGCAGGTCGAGGTCCGCGACGATCGCCTCGTGCCGCCAGTAGCGGTAGCGGTCGACCACGTTGCGCCGGTCCCCCTCGGCCAGCAACTGCGGGTCGTAGCGCGGGTCGTCCGGCGGGTCCCCCGGCCAGGGGCCCACGCCCACCTCGAACTGGTCGTCGGTCACGGTCATCAGAGGGTACGGACACGGTCGGCGCGCGCCACGCCGGCCTGCCGGTTCAGCCCAGCCCCAGCGCGCCACCGAGCCGGTCCAGGAAGCGCCGGTCGGCCGGGCTGGCCGGCTGGCCCGCCGGATGCTCGCGGGGGCCGGGCACCACCCGGCAGACCCGGGCCGCGACCGACTGCACCCACTGGCGGTACGCGGCGGAGTCGGCGGGGTCGGCGCGCCGGTGCAGGACCCGGACCGCCGCCCGACAGGCCGCCAGCAGGTCCACGAGGTCGGTGAGCCGCTCGACAGGCGCCGGGGTGCCGTCGTGGCGGGCGTAGATGGCGGCGACCACCGCGCGGACCAGGTCGCTGTCGAACGCCCGGCCGGCGGCCACGGCATCCAGGCCGGCCAGGCCCGCCATGACCCCCCGTTCCGGACGGCCGGGACCGGGCGCGGCGGCGGCCACGAGGACCTGACCGGGCAGGCTGGTGAGCAGTTCCCACTCGGCGGCGGAGTAGACAGCGGTCGTCAAGGGTGCGGCTCGGCGGCCGGCAGAGGGCGGCTCTCCGGCGACGGAGTGGCTCATCGGAACCTCCGGCGTCAGCATATGCCCCGAAACGGGAAAAGGGCCCCTTCCCCGGCAGAACCTGATGCGGGGAAGGAGCCCGGGTCGGCGGAAGTCGATCCGCCGCGGTGCTCAGCGCGGCTCGGGGAAGCTGGGCCGCTCCGGGTCCACTCCGTCGGGGACGGCGCTGGCCGCGTACTCCCGCTTGGGGACCATGACCTTGCGGCGGAAGACGCAGACCATGGTGCCGTCCTGGTTGTAGCCGCGAGTCTCCACCGACACCACGCCCCGGTCGGGCTTGGAGCCGGACTCGCGCTTGTCCAGCACGGTGGTCTCGCCGTAGATGGTGTCGCCGTGGAAGGTGGGCGCCACGTGTCGCAGCGACTCGACCTCCAGGTTGGCGATCGCCTTGCCGCTGACATCCGGCACCGACATGCCGAGCAGCAGCGAGTAGATGTAGTTGCCGACCACGACGTTGCGCTTGAACTGGCTGGCCGTCTCGGCGTAGTGCGCGTCCATGTGCAGCGGGTGGTGGTTCATGGTGAGCAGGCAGAAGAGGTGGTCGTCGTACTCGGTGACGGTCTTGCCCGGCCAGTGCCGGTAGACCGCTCCGACCTCGAACTCCTCGTAGTAACGGCCGAACTGCATCCTGGTCCCCTTCGACGGGCGGCGATGGAGTTCGGCACAGCATGCCTTACCGGTGGTTAAGGCGACCCGTGGGGCGCGACCCCGGCGGAAATGTCACACCGGTCACTCGAACGGGGGGAGACGCAATGAGCGGCGGGGCCCTCCCCGGCACCCGCCGCCCACGCTCTGATGCGGAGAATTCTGCCCTACGGCACCGTAGGTTCGACAGAGACGGGAGTCACATTTACCTTTTTGTAACACTACTCTCCGTGGTCGAGGATGGGTTGATCAGCGATCTCTGCAGGCCGGATACCTCCTTGTCAAGGGGCAAGTTACCGATTCGTAGCGCTCGATCTAGTGGATCTCTTTGGAAACGCTCCCATCACGGCAGGTCACGCAAGTGCGTCGTGCACTTGCGTTCCGCACGTCGGAACGGACAGACGTCAGTCGATGACCCTCGGTGCCCCCAGGCAGCCCGGAGCACGTTTCGTGCCCGACCGCCCGGGAATTCGATACGGTCAGCCCTGGTTCTACGGGACGTAGATAAACCGCGGTGATCGGAGAGTGCAATGGCAACCGTTGAGCTGACCTCGACGAACTTCGACGAGGTGACCGGCAACGACGGCATCGTCCTGGTCGACTTCTGGGCCGACTGGTGTGGTCCGTGCAAGCGGTTCGCCCCGGTCTACGAGCGCTCCTCGGAGAAGCACCAGAACATCGTCTTCGGCAAGGTCGACACCGAGGCGCAGCAGGAGCTGGGCGCCAAGTTCGACATCCGCTCGATCCCGACGATCATGGCGATCCGCGACGGCGTCATCGTCTTCGCCCAGCCGGGAGCTCTCCCCGAGTCCGCGCTGGAGAACCTGATCGAGCAGGTCGAGGCGCTGGACATGGACGACGTCCGCAAGCAGCTGGCCGAGCACAAGCACTGAGCCGTCCCCGCGACGGCACGCGAGGCCGGGCCCGGTACGGGCCCGGCCTTCGTCGTACCCGGACGCGCGCCCGCCCGGTCGCCGACCCAGACAGCGGGAACTGACCGACGGAGGGAATCAACGCGGCCGGTAGATCCCGTATCGTCACGACCTGATGGAGAACTTGACCACCCGCGGGCGCGTGACCCGGCTGGGCGCGACCGCACTCGGTGCCGTCCTGCTGCTCGTCGGCACCCTGTGGGGCAGCGATGACGACTTCCCGTTCGGCCCGTTCCGGATGTACTCCACCTCCAACCCGCCGAACGCACCCGCCCCGGACACCCGGGTGGAGGGGGTGAGCAGCACCGGCGCCGTGATCGACCTCGGCCAGGAAGCGACCGGCATCCGCCGAGCCGAGATCGAGGGTCAGCAGGACCGGTACGCCGCCGAGCCGGCGCTGCTCGCCGAGGTCGCCGACGCGTACGCCGAACGCCACCCGGACGCCGCCACCCTGGTCGAGGTCCGCATCGTCATCCGCTGGCACGGCATCCGCGCCGGCCGCCCAACCGGCAAGCACACCGACGAGACCATCGTCCGTTGGCAGGCGCCCCGATGACCCGCTGGCTGACCGAGGCGGTGCCGCGAGGCCGGGTGGCCGCCTTCCGCACCCTGATCTACCTCTTCGTCGCCGCCGACCTGGTGATCTTCACTCCCTGGGTGCGCACCCGGGTCAGCGTGCCCGGCGAGCTGTACCAGCCACTGCTGGTCGGCCGGATGCTCCCGCTGCCCACGCCGACCCCAGCACTGGTGGCGGTGATCTTCTGGGCGCTGCTGCTGCTCGCCCTGCTCGCCGCGACCGGACGGGCGCCCCGGCTGCTCGGCTGGTCGGTCTGCGCGCTGTATCTGGAGTGGATGATCATCGCGATGAGCTACGGAAAGGTCGACCACGACCGGTTCGGGCTGCTCGTCGCGCTGGCCGTGCTGCCCACCGCCGGCCGGGCCCGGCACGGCGACACCACCCGCACCGAGGCCGGCGGCTGGGCGCTGCGGGTCACCCAGATCGCGGTGATCTGCACGTACTTCCTGGCCGCCTGGGCCAAGCTGCGCTTCGGCGGGCTGGACTGGCTGACCGGCTCAGTGCTGGCCCGGGCCATCATTCGGCGCGGCACCGACCTGGCGGACCTGATCGCCCAGGTGCCGTACCTGCTGATCGTCGCCCAGTTCGGCATCGTGGCCTTCGAGCTGTTCAGCCCGGTGATCTTCCTGCTGTCGGCCCGCTGGCGAGTGGCCATGGTCGGTTTCTTCTACTCGTTCCATGCGGTCACCATCGCGACCATCACCATCTCGTTCGCCCCGCACCTGGCCGCGATGACCAGCTTCCTGCCCCTGGAGCGGGTCCGCCCGCTGGTCTGGGCTCGCCGGCTCGCCGGCCGCCCCGCGCCAGCGAGCGGCGCGGTCGACGACCCGCCGGAGCCCGGCGCGGAACCGGACCCGGTGGGCGCCGGCACGGAGTCGGTGCCGCTCGGCGGTCAGCCCCCGGTGGTCGGGCGACCAGCAGGGCCGTAGAGCCGCTCCCGGGCCTCCTGCGGCAGGGCGCAGGCCGCCGTGCCGCCGGGCAGCCGGTGCCGGTTGCGCGCCACCCAGCGGTACACCGGCCAGGCCACGGCACGCGCCGGTGGGAACCGCAGGCCTGCCCCGGCGACCCGCCACACCGGACCACTCGCGGCGAGCAGCTTTCCGATGGCGTCCGGGCCGGCGGCGCGTGAGCCGTCCGCGCCGACCCACTGCACGGCCTCCTCGCACTCGGCGGCGGTGAGACCGAGCGCGTCCAGGTCGGCGAACTGCCACGGCACCACCCGCGCGTCGGTGGGGATCCGGCGTTCGATGAACTCCGCGCACCGGGTGCAGAACGCGCAGTCCCCGTCGTAGACGAAGGTCGACGTCTTCATGGTGTCCATCCTCCCCTCCTCGACCGCCCGACCGGGCATCGGTGTCTGGCGGGTCACTTGCGCTTCACTCGTACACGTGTTCGAATAGTGGCCATGCGCTGGGACAACCTCACCGCTCCCCCGGTTGAGGGAGACCCCGAGCGGGCAGCGCCAGCGACGCCACCCCTGCCGCTGGCGCTGCCCGGCGCCGTCGCCCGCACCTTCGACACCCCGGAGTTCGCCGGGATGACCTTCTACGAGGTGCGGGCCAAATCCATCATCAACCGGGTGCCCGGGCAGTCCCGCGTCCCGTTCGAGTGGACAATCAACCCGTACCGGGGCTGCTCCCATGCATGTGTGTACTGCATGGGCGGGGACACCCCGATCCTCATGGCGGACGGGCGCACCAAGCCGATCAGCGACTTGGAGCCGGGCGACCGCATCTACGGGACCGAGCGACGCGGCACCTACCGCCGATACGTCGTCACCACCGTCCTCGACAAGTGGTCCACCGTGAAACCGGCTTACCGGGTCACGCTGGAGGACGGCACGACTCTCCTCGCCAGCGGGGACCACCGGTTTCTCTCCGAGCGTGGCTGGAAGTACGTCACCGGAACCATGCAGGGCGGCAGCCGGCGCCCCTACCTGACCACCAACAACCGCCTGATCGGCACCGGCCGTTTCGCCGCCGGCCCCAAGGAGTCGCTCGACTACCGGCGGGGCTACCTCTGCGGCATGATCCGCGGGGATGCGCAGCTCGGCACCTTCACGTACTCGTACGGGATGGTGCACCGGTTCCGACTGGCACTCTGCGACGACGAGGCGTTGAGCCGAAGTGAGCGCTACCTCGCCCAGGAAGGCATTGAGACGCAGCGCTTCACATTCACGTCGGGCAGCCCAACGCGGCGGGCAATGACCGCCATCCGCACCTCGAAGCAACGGGACATCGAGACAATCACCGAGCTGATCCGTTGGCCGGTGAACCCCAGCGACGACTGGCGGCTCGGCTTCCTGGCCGGCATCTTCGACGCCGAGGGCAGTTGCAGCAGGGGCGTCCTACGCATCACCAACAGCGACGACGCCATCCTCGACCAGACGACGGAGGCACTGCAGCGGTTCGGGCTCTCCTTCGTGCGGGAAGATCGCGGCCGACCCAACCGTGTGCGGGAGATTAGGTTGACCGGCGGTCTGGCCGCCCGGCTCCGGTTCTTCCACCTGACCGACCCGGCCATCACTCGCAAGCGGTCGATCGAGGGTGCCGCGCTGAAGCATCAGACCGCACTCAGGGTCGCGGGTATCCAATCGCTCGGACTGGAGCTGCCGCTGTGGGACATCACCACCGGCACCGGCGACTTCATCGCCAACGGAGTGGTCAGCCACAACTGCTTCGCGAGAAATACGCACACCTACCTCGACCTGGACGCCGGAGCGGACTTCGACCGGAAGGTGATCGTCAAGGTCAACGCCGGTGAGCTGGTCCGGCGGGAGCTGGCCGCGCCGAAATGGCGGGGCGCGCACGTGGCGATGGGCACCAACGTGGACTGCTACCAGCGGGCCGAGGGGCGCTACCGGCTGATGCCGCAGATCATCGCGGCTCTGCGGGACTTCGCCAACCCGTTCTCGATCCTGACCAAGGGCACGCTGATCCTGCGGGACCTGCCCCTGCTGCGCGAGGCCGCCGAGGTGACCACGGTCGGCATCTCCTACTCGGTGGGCTTCGTCGACGAGCAACTCTGGCGCTCCGTCGAGCCGGGCACGCCGCACCCGCGTCGCCGGCTGGACGCGGTCCGGGCGCTCGCCGATGCCGGCTTCTCCGTCGGGGTGCTGATGGCCCCGATCCTGCCGGGGCTGAGCGACAGCGACGAGTCGATCGACGCCACGGTGTTGGCGATCGCCGCCGCCGGGGCGACCAGCGTGACCCCCCTGGCCCTGCACCTGCGTCCTGGCGCACGGGAGTGGTACGCGCACTGGCTGGCCCGGGAGTACCCACACCTCGTGCCCCGCTACCGCGAGCTCTACCGGGCCGGCTCCTACGCCCCGCAGGCGTACCAGCGGGAGCTGACCGCTCGGGTGCGGATCGCGGCCCGCCGGCACGGGCTGCACCGTGGTGAGCAGGGCGACAACCGCCACCTGCCCGAGCCGTCCCCACCACCGGCCGCCGCCGAGCAACTGACCCTGCTCTAGCCCGAGGGCAGCGCTACAGTCGGCGGGTGCGTACCGCTCAGCAGATCCTCGCCGACTCCGCCGTGATCGCCGTCGTGGGCGCGTCCCGCGACCCGTTGAAGGCCGCGCACGGCGTGCCGTTGCAGATGCAGCAGTACGGGTGGCGGATCATCCCGGTCAACCCGACGGTCGACGAACTCTTCGGGGAGCGGGCGTACCCGACCCTCGCCGACATCCCGCACCCGGTCGACCTGGTGGACGTGTTCCGGCCGGCGGCCGACGCCGTGCAGGTGGTTCGGGACGCGGCGGCGATCGGCGCTCCGGCGGTCTGGTTGCAGCTGGGCATCGTCTCGGCCGAGGCGCGGCGGATCGCCGAGGAGGCCGGAATGGACTACGTCGAGGACCGCTGCCTCATCGTCGAACGCGCCGCCGCCGGTCTGACCCGCCTCCCCTGACGGCTCCCGGACGGCGGACGTACTCTGCGGCCATGTCTCTGCCGCGGTCGGGTCGCCTGCCATCGCTGCGGGACGGAGTCTGGCCACGCCGGCTGCTGGCCCTGACCGTCGCGGTGTTGGTGGCGGCGGTGGTCGCCGCCGGCCTGTTCCGGGTGCCCCCGCTCTCCGGCGTGAGCTGGGTCGTCTGGCTGACCTTCGGCGCCCGGCTGCTCGGGCAGCGGTGGTGGCCACGGCGGGACGGCCAGTTGCACTGGCGGGAGCGGGTCACAGGCCTGGACACGGTCGAACCCGGCCTGGTGGCACACCGGTCGCTCGCCGGCTGGGTCGACCTGGCGTCGGAGACGGTCCTGCTGATCGTGATCGGGGCGGGCCTGCTCGCCACACTGCCCCAGCACGGCTGGTGGGTCGAGGTCGCCCGACCGGTGCTCGCCGTCGGGGTCGCGGGGTGGCTCGGTCGGACGGCCTACGAGCAGGTGCGGTTCACCGGTCGGCTGGCGCTGACCGCCAGCGCGATCCGGCACGGCCGCCAGGTCCTGGACTGGGCGAACATCGACCGGGTCACCCCGCACCGGCGCGACGGCCGGCTGAACGGCGTACGGCTGCGACCGACGGTATGGCGATCACTGCAGCCCGCCCCGGTCGTTGGTGGCCGGGACACGGCGGTGCCGGAGGACCGGTTGATCGCCGCGATCGAGGAGTACCGGTTCCGGCCGCAGGAGTTGGCCAGGGAGCCGGCTGGCGCTAGGTGTTGCGGGGCACCAGGTTGACGACACGCGCCTCGGGCGGAACTCGGTTGCGTAATGACCGGTGGGTCTGAGTAATGTTCGCGCCATGTCGAGCCCTGAGGCATCCAAGGTGGGGGCTTTCGGTCACGCCGTCAGCCCCCTGAACCACTGAGTTCATAGCTCGCTTCCCAGCAGCCTTCGCTGCATGGGTTCTTTCGCGCACCCTTGGGCGCTGGCCGCGGTGACGAGACGTCTCCTCGTTCTCTCTCACCTCGGAGCTCTTGATGCCTCTACCGCTCTACCTGCTTGCCGTGGCGGTCTTCGCCATGGGCACCTCGGAGTTCATGCTCGCCGGCCTGGTGCCGGACATCGCCACAAGCCTCGACGTGTCGGTCGGGGCTGCCGGGCTTCTGACCTCGGCGTTCGCCGTCGGGATGATCGTCGGCGCACCCCTGATGGCGGCGCTCGCGCGCCGGTGGCCTGCCCGGGCAAGCCTGCTGGGCTTCGTGCTGGTCTTCGCCATGGCCCACGTCGTGGGCGCCCTCACGACGAGCTTCGCGGTTCTGCTTGTCACCCGGGTCATCGCCGCCGGGGCCAACGCGGGCTTCCTGGCCGTGGCACTGAGCACGGCGGCCACGCTCGTCGCAGCTGATCAGAAAGGGCGCGCGCTGGCGGTGCTGCTCTCGGGTACGACGGTGGCCACCATCGCTGGAGTTCCCGGCGGTGCGGTGCTCGGCACGGTGCTTGGCTGGCGGGCAACCTTCTGGGCGATCGCATTGCTCTGCCTGCCCGCTGCCTTCGGCGTCGTGAAGGGCATCCCGGCGCGTGTCGGAAAGACCCCTCGGGACACTCCGGCCGACTCGTCTCTTCGGGACGAGATCGCCCAGCTCGCGATGCCCCGGCTGGTCCTGGTCATGCTGCTCGGTGCCCTAGCCAACGCTGCCACCTTCGCCACGTTCACCTTCCTGGCACCGATCGTGACCGACACCGCCGGCCTGGGCGAGCTGTGGGTCTCGGTCGTGCTGGTGCTCTTTGGTGCTGGGTCCTTCGTCGGCGTCACCCTCGCGGGACGGCTCTCCGATCAGCGTCCCGGCATCGTGATCGCAGTTGGTGGCCCCTTGCTGTTGCTCGGCTGGGTCGCGTTGGCGACGCTGGCTGCCCAACCGGTGGCGCTTCTGCTCCTCGTGTTCGTGCAGGGCACGCTTTCGTTCGCGTTGGGCAGCACCCTGATCGCCAGAGTGCTCTACGAGGCAGCGGGCGCTCCCACCATGGGAGGGTCGTATGCGACCGCGGCGCTTAACATCGGTGCTGCTAGCGGCCCCGCCGTTGCAGCAGCGACCCTCGGGACCAATGCCGGCGACCTTGGCCCGGTGTGGGTCAGCGGCCTCCTGGTTACGGTCGCACTGCTCGTCGCCCTGCCCCTCCGGCGATTCATCGCACCCCGCGTCGGCGGCGGTCGCGGGTGATGGTGCGCCGAGCGTGATACCTCAGAGTCATATTGATACCTCGGAGTCATCACGCTTGAGACCGACAGGGCGGGCGCGGATCAGAGCTTGTACTCCTTGAGCAGGCCGCGGGAGATGATGGTCTTCTGGATCTCCGAGGTGCCCTCGCCGATGAGCAGGAACGGGGCCTCCCGCATCAGTCGCTCGATCTCGTACTCCTTGGAGTAGCCGTAGCCGCCGTGGATGCGGAACGCCTCCTGGACCACCTCGGCGCAGTACTCGGAGGCGAGCAGCTTGGCCATTCCGGCCTCGACGTCGTTGCGCTGGCCGGCGTCCTTGAGCCGGGCGGCGTTGACCATGAGGGCGTGCGCGGCCTCGATCTTCGTGCCCATCTCGGCGAGCTTGAAGGCGATGGCCTGGTGCTTGGCGAGCGGCTGGCCGAAGGTCTTGCGCTGCTGGGCGTAGCCGACCGCCAGCTCGAAGGCGCGGATGGAGATGCCGCAGGCGCGGGCGGCGACGTTGACGCGGCCCACCTCGATGCCGTCCATCATCTGGTAGAAGCCCCGGCCCACCTTGTCGGCGCCGCCGAGGATCGCCGAGTCGGGCACGGTCACGCCGTCGAGCACCATCTCGGTGGTCTCGACGCCCTTGTAGCCCATCTTTTCGATCTTGCCGGGGATGGTCAGCCCGGGTGCGGTCTCGCCGAAGCCCGGCTCCTTCTCCAGCAGGAAGGTGCTCATGTTGCCGTACACCGACTCGGCGCCGGTGTCGGTCTTGACCAACGTGGCAACCACGGAGGAGTACGCCCCGTTGGTCAGCCACATCTTCTGTCCGTTGAGCACGTAGCGGTCGCCGTCGCGGACCGCGCGGGACTTGATCGCCGAGACGTCGGAACCGGTCTCCGGCTCGGACATCGAGAAGGCGCCGCGCACCTCGCCGGTGGCCATCTTCGGCAGCAGCCGGGCCTTCTGCTCGGCCGAGCCGTGCTGGGAGATCAGGTACGCCACGATGAAGTGCGTGTTGACGATGCCGGAGATCGACATCCAGCCCCGGGACAGCTGCTCCACCACGAGCGCGTAGGTGAGCAGCGACTCGCCCAGCCCGCCGTACTCCTCGTCGATGGTGAGGCCGAACAACCCCATCTCGCGCATCCCGTCGAGGATGTCGGTGGGGTACTCGTCGGCGTGCTCCAGCCGCTGGGCGTGCGGGATGATCTCCTTGTCGGCGAACTCCCGGACGGTCTCCAGGATCGACCGTTGCACATCGGTGAGGCCGGGCGTCTGGGCGAGTCGGGCCATCTCAGCCTCCGGGGATCAGCGCACTACTCATGGGTAACTGAACGCTGGGTCAGTATCGGCCTCCGGGGCCGGCGAGGCCAAGGTGACCAGTCCACACAACCGCTGTGAAAAGGTTCACCGCTGCGGGTAGCGTCCGGCAAGAGGGACTTTTCCGGCACCGGCAGGAGGAGGACAGTCGTGAGCTACCCGCCGCCGTCGGGACCGCCCGGGGACGAGCAGCCGCCGTCACCCTACGAGCCACCCCGGGACCAGTCGCCCTACGCGCCGCCGCCGGCAGGCCAGTCGCCGTACCCTCCGCCGCCGGACCAGTCGTCGTTCGGGCCGCCGGAGCGCTCACCGTACGGCCCACCCGCGGACGACCCGTCGCCGTACGGGCAGCAGGGGCCGCACCAGCCGGCGCAGCCGCCGTACCCCCCGCAGGGCCCCTACGGTCAGTACGGCCCCCCGTCGTCCGGACCAGGTCGGGGCACCAACGTGCTGGCGATCCTGTCGCTGGTGTTCGCCTTCGTGTTCCCGCCGGCCGGCGCCGTCCTCGGCCATGTGGCCAAGCGGCAGATCCGTACCAGCGGCGAGGAGGGCGACCAGCTCGCCACCTGGGGGCTGATCCTCGGCTACGTCTTCACCGGGCTCACCCTGCTGGCCTGCTGTGGCTGGCTGGCCCTGGTCCTCATCGGCAACACCGGCGACAGCGGCGGCTACTGAACGGCGGCGAACGCCCTACGACGTGAACCGGACCGATCAGCGGAACCGGGCCTCGCGGACGCTGTTGCCGCCGTCCACCACCAGCATCTGGCCGGTGATGTACGAGGCTGCCGGCGAGCAGAGGAAGCTGATGGCGGCGGCGACCTCGTCCGGGGTGCCCGGTCGACCGACCGGGGTGCCCAGCCCCTGCTTGATCTCGGCCATCGTGGACGCCGCGGTGTAGATGGTGCCGGGCGCCACCGCGTTCACGGTCACCCCGTCGGCGATCATCTCCATGGCCAGTGCCCGGGTCAGCCCGACCACCCCGGCCTTCGCCGCGGCGTACGCGGCCTCGGTGGGCAGGGCGTTGACCGGGCCGGCGGTGGCCGACAGGTTGACGATCCGCCCCCAGCCCCGCTCGGCCATCCCGCCGATGAAGGCGCGGCTGCACAGGAAGGCGGTGGTCAGGTTGCGGTCGATCTCGCCGCGCCACTCGTCGTAGCTGAGCTGCGCGACCGGTCGCAGCACCTCCGGGCTGGCCCGGCTGGCGAGGCCGGCGTTGTTGACCAGCACCTCGACGTCGCCCAACTGCTCGGCGACCGCGTCGGCCAGCGCACCGACCTCGGACTCGTCGGTCAGGTCCGCGACGAAACCGGTCACCCCCAGCTCGGTGGCCCGCTCGTGGATGCGCCGGGTGGTGGAGACGATGGCCACCCGGGCGCCCAGGTCCGCGAGTCGGCGGGCCGTGGCGTACCCGATGCCGTCCGGGCTGCCCGCCCCGGTCACCAGGGCAACCCGCCCGTCGAGCCGCATGGTCACCGGGTCGGTGAGCGGTACCGGCTCGTCGGGGCCGGGGGAGCCGGCCGGTGTGGCCGCGCGGCCACGCCGGGCCACACCCGGGCGGCTGACGTCCCGCCTCGGTCGACTGCCGGAACGATCCGCGGCTCGCGCGTCGATTGCCATGCCAGGATCCTGCCCGTTGCGACCGGCCCGGGCAACGCGGCACCCGGTAGCAGGGGCATCGGGTTTCGCCGCCGCTGGCTACCCTGACGGGCGCACCCGACCTGACGGAGAGTTCGCATGACCAATCCCCCACCGCCCGGCGGCTGGACCGATCCCACGTGGTCGGGTCCGCAGTCGAGCCCACCGGTCGACCCGACGCTCGTGGCCGGGCAGCCGGTGCCCACCCAAGCCGGCCCGGCGGACCCGTACGCGCCGGTCGACCCGTACGCCGGTGGGCAGCTGCCGCCGGGGCAGCCCATGCCCGGATACGTCCAGCCCGGATACGTCCAGCCCGGATACGCCCCGCCCGGCTATCCGCCGCAGTACCCCGGCTACGGCTACCCGCCTCCGCCGAAGACCAACGGGATGGCCCTCGCGGCGTTCGTGCTGGCCCTGCTGGGCTTCACGTCCTGCATCACCGCACCGGTCGGCGCGATCCTCGGTCACGTGGCGCGCAAGCAGATCCAGGCCAGTGGCGAGGGCGGTGAAGGGATGGCGAAGGCAGCCATCATCATCGGCTGGATCCTCACCGGGCTGTTGGTGGTGGTGATCGCCTTCTACATCGCCGCGATCGTCTTTGCGGTCACGACGAGTGCCGGCAGCGACAGCAGCAGCTACTGATCGATGGGCGGGCCGGCGTACCGGGGCCGGGACGACAGCCGGCGGCGGTCGTCCCGGCCCAGCGCACTCACTCCGCCGGCGGGGTGAACGACGAGGTCCGGCTCATGCCGGCGGCCCGGCCCTTGGCGGAGACCACCAGCGCCATCTTGCGGGACGCCTCGTCGATCATCTCGTCGCCGAGCATCACCGCGCCGAGCCGGCCACCGGCCTCCGAGGTGTAGTGCTCGTAGGCGTCCAGGATGAGCTCGGCGTGGTCGTAGTCGGACTGCGCCGGCTGGTAGACCTCGTTGGCGGCGTCGATCTGGCCCGGGTGCAGCACCCACTTGCCGTCGAAGCCCAGCGCCGCCGAGCGCTTGGCCACCTCGCGGAAGGCGTCCACGTCCCGGATCTGCAGGAACGGGCCGTCGATGGCCTGCTTGTCGTGCATCCGAGCGGCCATCAGGATCCGCATCAGGATGTAGTGGTACGGGTCGCCCGGGTAGTCCGGGATCAGCGCGCCGACCACCAGCGACTTCATGTTGATCGAGGCCATGAAGTCGGCCGGGCCGAAGATGATGGTCTCCACCCGGGGCGAGGCGGCGGCGATGGCGTCCACATTGACCAGACCGGCGGCGTTCTCGATCTGCGCCTCAATACCGATCCGGCCGACCTCCAGGCCGAGCGTCTTCTCGATCTGGGTGAGCGTGAGGTCCAGCCACTGCACCTGAGCGGCGGTCTGCACCTTCGGCAGCATGATGCAGTCCAGGTTCGCGCCGGCGCCCTCGACCACCTCGATGACGTCGCGGTAGGTCCACGGGGTGGTCAGGTCGTTGACCCGGACGACCCGGGTCTTGCCGGCCCAGTCACCCTCGTTGAGCGCGGCCACGATGTTCTTGCGAGCATCCGGCTTGGCCAGCGGGGCGACGGCGTCCTCCAGGTCGAGGAAGACCTGGTCGGCCGGGAGTCCCTGCGCCTTGCCGAGCATCTTGACGCTGGAACCCGGTACGGCGAGGCAGGACCGACGGGGACGACCGACTGCGGCCATGGATGGACTCCTTCCAGCGTCCGGCGGGCACGCCGACGCCACCTGATGACAGATCCGAGAAACTTAACGATCCCAAAGGGCGTGGTGACGCCACGGTAACCTCGCGCCATGACCGGGGTGAATGGACCTGTGGAAGATCTCACTGAGCGTCGACTGGTGGTGGTGACCGGGGCCAGCTCCGGCATTGGGCTGGCCGCCGCCGTCAACCTGGCGTGCCGTGGTGACTGGGTGGTGCTGGTCGGGCGGGACCCGGCCCGCTTGCAGGCCGCGGCGGAACGGGTACGGGAGAACTCGGGCGAGCGTCCGGAGCTGTTCCGGGCCGACTTCGCGGTGCTGGATGACGTGCGCCGCCTCGCCGAGCGGCTGCGGGAGGCGTACGACCGGATCGACGTGCTGGCCAACAACGCGGGCGCGATCGCGCTCCAACCGCTCACCACCGTCGACGGCTTCGAGCTGTCGATCCAGGCCAACCACCTGGCCCCGTTCCTGCTGACCAACCTGCTCGCCGACCGGATCGGCCGGATCGTGGTCACCGCCTCCGGCGCGCACCGCAGCGGCGCGTTGGACCCGGACGACCTGAACAAGCCGCTCCGTCGCTACCGGCCGCTGGTCGCGTACGGCACCAGCAAGCAGGCGAACATCCTGTTCACCGCCGAGGCGGCCCGCCGTTGGCCGGACATCCCGGCACACAGCTTCCACCCGGGAGTGGTGCGGACCCGGTTCGCGAACGACAGTCGGGTGGTCGCCCTCGGCATGCGGATCCTGCCGTTCCGCAGCCCCGAGAAGGGCGCCGAGACCCTCGTCTGGCTCGCCAACCAGGCCCCGGCTCGACTGGTCGACGGTGGCTACTACGCCGACCGTCGGCTGCGCCAGCCGTACCGCAAAGCCGCCGATCCGCAGCTCGCGGCCCGACTCTGGGCGGCCAGCGCCAAGGCCGTCGGCATCGCCGAATAGGGTGCCGTCATGCTGAATCTGGTCGCGCTGGTCGAGTTCTCCGCCGGAGCCGAGGCTGCCGGGCAGCGTTACGAGGACATGGTGCTGGCCCTGCTCGGGCGGCACGGCGGCCGGCTGGAACGGCGGCTGCGCGGCACCGACGGGCGGACCGAGGTCCACCTGATCGGGTTCGACGCCCGAGCCGGGTACGAGGCGTTCCTCGCCGACCCGGAGCGGGCGGCGCTGCGCGCCGACCTCGGCGAAGCCGCGCCGACCACCCGGGTGATCGAGGTGCACGAGGGCTAGCCGTTGTCGGGATGCGGCTGCGGGGGTACGGCCTCGACGCGCCGGTGGAGCCGTCGACCACGCCAGCGCCGCAACAGCGACAGCACGGGCAGGGCGACCACGAGCGCCACGACGAACCCCACGGCGAGCAGCCAGAACGGCAACGGTCCGTAGTCGGGGCGGCCAGCCTCGCGTACCGCGCCGTCGACCGCGAGGTCGGCGGCGACCGTCAGGTCGGTGATGCCTTCCGGAGTGTGGAAGAGCACCTCCGGCGCGGGTGCGCCCCGGCGCAGCACCACGAGTTCCACCGAGCTCGTGCCGGGCTCGTGATAGGGACCCCAGGAGATGTCGTGGTACTCCGGCCGGTCGACCGCCTCCGGGCCGGGCACGCCGACCAGCGCGACCGCTTCGTCCGCCGAACGCCAGCCGAGCAGTTGCACGAACGTACGGGAGCGCAGCGGCGGAAAGGCCTGGCCGGCCTGCGGTGTGTCGTCGACGATGGACCGCAGGGCCAGCGTCCAGGTACGCCGGTAGGACGGCACCGGACAGTCCGTGCAGGTGGACCGGCTCAGGACGGCCACCGACCGCCCGTCCGGCAGCCAGGACCCGGCCCCGGCGAGCCGGCCGCCGGCCAGCGGCAGCTTCCGGTACGGCTCGGCGGCACGGTCGGCGCCGGCGTCGGCGACCCGGGTGAGCCAGACCTCGTCGCGAACCTGGAGGGCCAGCTCGCCGCCGTCCGGGGAGAGCGCCGCCGTGCGTCCCGGCGGAATCCAGGCGGTACCCACCGGCACCCGCAGCACGTCCGTCCGAAGCTCCCGGTCGTAGACCCCGACGTACGGGGTGGTGTACGTGTTCGGCGGGGTGAACGTGGCCTCATCGTCGGCGTACACGAGCCGCTCACCATCCGGCGCGAAGGCGAGCGGGTACCCGTCCGTACGGTCCGGGGTGAACCGTCCGGACGTCAGGTCCAGCAGTGACGCGCCGATCCAGGCGTACCGGCCGTCCGGGGAGAGCAGCGCGTCGAAGCCCGGGACGAGCGGACCGGCGTCCAGCACCCGGTACCGGTCGGCGTCGGCGGCCACCACACCCATTCGGGTCTCGAACCAGTCGGTGCGCACGGCCGGACCGCCGAAGAGCATGGCCGCCGCCCCGGGTGCCGAGTCCCGCACCGTCGCGGTACGCAGCGGCGGGTCGACGAGTCGGGTCGGCAGGCCGGGTGCGTCTGAATACGGGCCAGCCGGCGCCGGCAGGGACACCGGGTGCAACGCGTACCCGGTGCCAAGAAGCAGGACCAGGACGGCGAACGCGCCGGCCACGGCCGCCCGCCGGCGGCGGTGCCGGGTGCGTGCCGCGTCGAAGAGCCCTTCCGGTACGGCGGCCGGCGGCACGTCGTCGGCGAGGCGGCGCAGCGCCTCGGAGAGCCGGGCGGTCATCGGGCCACCTCCTGCGGGCTACGGCCGACCAGCTCGGCCAACTCGGGGGCGAGGACACGCAGCCGCCCGAGGGCGTGGCGGGTCTGGCTCTTCACGGTGCCGACCCGACAGCCGAGCAGCACGGCGGTCTCCGTCTCGGTGCGATCCTCGTAGTAGCGCAGGACCAGGACCGCGCGCTGGCGTACGGTCAGCCGGTCCAGCGCCGCCCGCAGCACCAGCCGCAGGTCGGTGTCGTCGCCCGGACCCGTCCGCTCCGGTAGCGCGGCGCCCAGCCGCTCCGGCGGCCGGGCCCGCCGCCACCGCCACCAGCTGGCCGCCTGTGTGCAGAGCACCCGACGCAGGTATGCGGCCGGATCGTCGATCCGTTCCCACCGCACCGCCACCCGCGCCAGCGCCACCTGGACGAGATCCTCGGCGTGGTGCCGATCACCGGTCAGCAGGTACGCGAACCGGGTCAGCCCGGCGGTCTCCGCCCGGACGAAGTCGGCGAAGCCGTCCCGGGTGCGGTCCTCAGTCGTCAACGGATCGCCCTCCTCACCCGGACAGACGCTGGGCGGGCCCGCCGCGGAGGGAGCCGGTGCCCACATTTCTCGATCGTCCTGGATCCGCCAGGCGCCGGGCGGTCAGTCGCCCAGCGGGGCGGCGTCGGCGGGGAGCGGGGTTGGCGGCGGCGTGGCGCGGCGACCGGCCCGGGCGCCGCCGAGCACCACCACCGCGACCCCGACCAGCAGCAGCGCCATCCCCAGCAGCGCGTACGGGCGGGGCAGCTGATCCAGCCAGACCCAGGCGAGCAGGGCGGCGCCGGGCACCTCCAGCAGGATCAGCACGCTGACCGTGGTCGCCGGGATCCGGTGCAGGGCGTAGTTGAACATCGAGTGGCCGAGCAGTTGGGCGCCGGCCACCAGCGCCAGGATGGCCAGCCAGGTGCGCCCGTCGAAGCCGGTCATCCGCACGCCGCCGAGCAGGCAGACCACCAGCAGGATCAGCGCGCAGATCCCGTAGCAGATGGTGGTGTACGTGGTGGTGCTGATGCTGGCCCGGGCCCGTTCGCCGAAGGCCGTGTAGACGGCCGCGAAGATGCCGCCGGTCACGGCCAGCAGGTCACCGAGGACGGCCCGCCCGGAGATGCCGACGTCCGCGCCGGTGGCGATCACCGCGCCGCCCACCGCCACCGCGATGCCGATCCAGACCACCCGGGGCAGCCGGCGGCCCTGGGCGCGGGCGATCAGCCCCTGCCAGACCGGCTGGGTGGCGACCAGGGCGGTGGCCGTGGCGACCGAGGTGAGCTGCGCGCTCGGCATCCAGGTGGCGAAGTGCGCGGCCAGCGCGACCCCGGAGAGTACGCAGAACAGCCCCTCCCGCCGGCCCACACCCACGGTCAGCCTGCGGAACTCGGCGCGGCGTCGGGCCAGCGAGAAGGGGCTCAGCACGGCCACCGCGAGCAGGTTGCGCCAGAACGCGATGGCCAGCGCTGGAGCGGCGGCGTAGGCGATCAACGGCGCGGACGACGACACGGCGACCACGGCCAGGCCGACGGCGCCGGTGGTCAGCGGATCCAGGGGCGGGCGAGGCGAAGGAGAGGGCACGAGTAGGAATCCTCACACGACCGCGGACACCACGGAACGTCAGCACTCCGTTACGATCACGCAGGTCCGCGCCGGCGACCCCCCGACCGCCCGGAGGCGCTCCTCCATGCCCAGCTACCAGGCTGTGCTGTTCGATTTCTTCGGCACACTGACCCGTTCGGTGCAGCGCGGCGTCGCACATCTCGGCACCGCCGAGCTGCTCGGCTGCCCCACCGACACGCTGACCGAGGTGCTGAACCGCACGTACTACGAGCGGGCCACCGGCCGGCTCGGCAACGCGGAGGCGACCCTGCGTTGGGTGTGCGCCCAGGCCGGCGTACACCCCAGCGACCATGCGGTGCGCGCGGCGGTGGCGTCTCGGCACCGGGCGGTGCGCGCGGACACCCGGCTGCGGGCCGACGCGGTGCCCGTGTTGGCGGCGCTGCGCCAGCGCGGCCTGGGCACCGGCGTGATCAGCGACTGTACGCACGAGCTGCCGGCCTTCCTGCCGCAGCTCGCGGTCGCCCCGCTGCTCGACGTGCGGGTCTTCTCCGTGCAGGTCGGACAGTGCAAGCCGGACCCGGCGCTGTACCTGACGGCGTGCCAGCGGCTCGGGCTGGCGCCGCAGGACTGCCTGTACGTCGGCGACGGCGGCAGCCAGGAGCTGACCGGCGCCGAGCGGGCCGGGATGACCGCGGTCCGGCTCGCCGCGCCCGACCTTGGCGAGCACATGGTGTTCAACGCCGACCGGGAGTGGCGTGGACCGACGCTCGGCACGCTGCGCGAGGTGCTCGACCTCATCGACGCCCAGGTCGTCCGTGCCGGGGCCGGCTGAGGCGCTGGGTCAGCGGCGGCGGACCCGGTGCAGGCGGAACGGCTTGCGGGTGGCCCGTACCGCCGGGCTGTCCCGGGGCGGCTCGGCCTGCGCGTCGGCCGGCAGGTCGGCGCCAGCCAGCGGCTCGCCGGCCGGGGCGAGCCGGTTCACCGCGCAGCCGTCTGCGGCCCACCGGGCCACCAAGTCGGCGGTAGGGCCGGACGCGTTGAGCCGCTTCCCCGCCACCAGCGGCGCGGTGGTGTCCCACGCCTCGGTGCCCGGCTGCACCCGGGTCACCCGGGCCGGCCAGGTGACGATCCGGCCGCCGTGGTCGCCGCGCAGCGTGACCTGCGCCTCGGTCGCGTCGGCCAGCCCGGGCGCGGCCTGCTCGCCCGGCCCGCTGACCACGAACAACGCGCCCTCCAGCGGCGCGCACCAGAGCGCGAGCGCCGGACCGCCGGGCACGCTGACCCAGGCCACGGCGGCCTTCTTCATCGCCTCGTCGATCAGCGGCGTGCCACCGGGAGCATCCTCGTCCGTCACACCCGCATTCTCCCGCATGGACACCTCCGCACCGGTCAGCCCACGAAGGGTGGCACGGCGATCTCGCCGCGCGCCACCGGCATCACCTGGCCGGCGACGGTCGCGCCGACCGCCACGCCGTTCGCCGCCGTGACCGTGCAGGACAACGCGGACGGACGGTTCATCTCCACACCCTGGCGCACCGCGTAGCGGGACAGCCCGTCGCCGGGCAGCAGGCCGCTGGCCACCAGCCAGACACCGAGACCGAGCGCCGCCGAGCCGGTCGCCGGGTCCTCCGGTACGCCGAGCCCCGGCACGAAGACCCGGGCGTGCGCGGTTTGCGCGGCGGGGTCCCAGGAGAAGACGCTGACATGCGCCACCCCGTACCGCTCCGCCGCCGCCGGGTTCACCCGCGCCCGGGCCACCGACTCCGGCCGCACCGGCAGGTACGGGAACTCCAGCCCGCAGCCGGCGACCCGTGGCGCGGGCCCGGCGTGGTCGTCCGCGACCAGCCCGGCGATCTCCAGCAGCGGCTCCGGGTCCAACTCGGGACCGAGCGTGGCGCTGCCACCGGTCAGCGTCGCCCCGGACGCGGTCACCTCGATCGGCAGCACGCCGGCGCCGCACTCCTGGGTGACCTGCCCCACACCGAACATTCCGCGCCGGCTCGCGGTGACCGCCGCGCCGACGCTGGGGTGCCCGGCGAACGGCAACTCCTCGACCGGCGTGAAGATCCGTGCCCGGTAGGTGGCGCCGAACTGGGTCGGGGGCAGCACGAACACGGTCTCGGAGAGATTGAACTCCAGCGCGAGCGCTTGCATCTGCTCGGTGGCCAACGCCTCCGCGCCAAACACCACGGCCAGCGGGTTGCCGGCGAAGGGGCGGTCGGTGAAGACGTCCACGATCTCGTAGGCCAAGGTCGACATGTTGATAAACACTAGGCGCTTAGGCTGGTGCCCGTGAGCACGCCGACCCGGGTCTACATCGCCCGTCTCGCCGGAGTCGCCGTCTTCGACCCGAACGGTGACCAGGTGGGCCGGGTCCGCGACGCCGTTGCCCGGCTGCGGGCGACCTCGCGTCCCCCGGAGGTCGTGGGCCTGGTCGCCGAGATGCCGATGCGTCGGCGGATCTTCCTGTCCATCAACCGGATCACGTCCATCGACGCGGACGCCGTCGTGCTCGGCTCCGGCACCCTCAACCTGCGGCGCTTCGAGAAGCGCCCGAACGAGCTGTTGGTGCTTCAGGAGCTGCTGGACCGGCGGGTGCAACTCGAACCGGGCGGCCAGCCCGGCGCGGTGGTGGACGTCGCCATGGAATGCGCCCGAGGCGGCGAGTGGTCGCTCACCCGGGTCGCGGTCCGCGAGCAGACCGGCCGGCTCAGCCGCCGCGGCCACCTGCATCAGGTGGATTGGGACCGGGTACGCGGGTTGAGCGGCATCGCCGACAACCGGGGTACGGCGAACCTGCTCGCCGTACTGGAGGACATGCGACCGGCCGACCTCGCCAACGCCTTGCAGGACCTGCCCGACGCGCGACGCAACGAGGTCGCGGCGGCCCTGGACGACGAGCGGCTCGCCGACGTGCTCAGCGAGCTGCCCGAGCACGACCAGGTGGAGATCCTCGCCGCGCTGGACCGGGAACGGGCCGCCGACGTGCTGGAGGAGATGGACCCGGACGACGCCGCGGACCTGCTCAACGAGCTGCCCCCGCCGGAGCAGGACGTGCTGCTGGACCTGATGGAGCCGGACGAGGCCGACCCGGTGCGCCAGCTACTCAAGTACACCCCCGGCACGGCGGGCAGCGTGATGACCTCGGAGCCGGTCATCCTGCCGCCGGACGCCACCGTCGCCGAGGCACTCGCCCGGATCCGGGAGCCGCAGCTCTCCCCCGCCGTCGCCGCCCAGGTCTTCGTGACCCGGGCCCCGCAGAACACCCCCACCGGCCGCTACCTGGGCATGGTGCACTTCCAGGCCTTGCTGCGCGAACCGCCGGCCGACCTGCTGGGCAAGGTGGTGGTCAACGACATCGATCCGTTGCGCCCGACCACCCCGCTGCCGGAGATCACCCGCCGGATGGCCACCTACGACCTGGTCGCCATGCCGGTGATCGACCGGAACAACCGGCTGGTCGGCGCCGTGACGGTGGACGACGTACTGGACCACTCGCTGCCCCGTGACTGGCGGGACCGCGACGCCATTGCCGCAGCGGGCGCCACCGACCCGGTGCTGGACGGCACAGATGGCTGACCAGCGGCGGGCGGAACGGCTCGACCAGCCACGCGAGCCCCGGGGCATCAAGCTGCCCCGGTTCGACGCCGAGGCGTTCGGCCGGTGGTCGGAGGGCATCGCCCGCGGCATGGGCACCGCGAACTTCATCGTCGTCATGACGGTGGTGATCGCGATCTGGTTCGGCTGGAACACGCTCGCCCCGGCCGACCTGCGCTTCGACCCGTACACGTTCACGTTCCTCACCCTGGTGCTGTCGTTGCAGGCCAGCTACGCCGCGCCGTTGATCCTGCTGGCGCAGAACCGGCAGGCGGACCGGGACCGGGTGGCGCTGGAGGAGGACCGGCGGCGGGCCACGGCGCAGAAGGCGGACACCGAGTACCTGGCCCGGGAGATCGCCGCGCTGCGGATCGCACTGGGTGAGGTGGCCACCCGCGACTTCCTCCGCTCCGAGCTGACCCGGCTGGCCGAGGAGTTGGACGAGGCGGGGCAGCGCCGACAGCGGTTGGAGCGCCGCCAGCAGCAGAAGGACACCCGGCAGGACAAGCGTGGCCAGCGGCCGACCGACGGCGCGGGGCTGGACGAACCCCGCGACGACCTGGACGGCGACTTCGCCTCCGAGGCGCGGCCGGACGGCACCGGGCCACGCCCGCAGGACGGCTGACCGGGGGGCCGAGGCCGGCCATCGATTGGCTCACACCGTTCCCGGCCAACGGCCGTAGCGGATGCCCCGCGACGTAGCATTGCGGGCATGTCAGCACCTGTCAGCACCGTCGAGGACGCGATCCAGGCCGCCCTGGCCACCGTCAACGACCCGGAGATCCGCCGGCCCATCACCGAGCTGGGCATGGTCCGCTCCGCGACGATCGGTGCCAGTGGCGTCGTACGGGTCGAGCTGCTGCTCACCGTCGCCGGCTGTCCGCTCAAGGACAAGCTGCGTACGGACATCACCGCCGCCGTCGCCGCGGTACCCGGAGTGACCGGTGTGGAGATCGACTTCGGTGTGATGAGCCCGGAGCAGCGGCAGTCGTTGCAGTCGCAGCTACGCGGTGGGGGCGCCAGCGAGGAGCCGGTCATCCCGTTCGCCCAGCCCGGCTCGCGGACCCGCGTGTACGCGGTGGCCAGCGGCAAGGGCGGCGTCGGCAAGTCCAGCGTGACGGTCAACCTGGCTGCGGCGCTGGCCGCCCGCGGGCTCTCCGTGGGCGTGGTCGACGCGGACATCTACGGCCACTCGGTGCCCCGGATGCTCGGCGCGGACGGCCGGCCGACCCGTGTCGAGGACATGATCATGCCGCCGCAGTCGCACGGCGTGAAGGTGATCTCGATCGGCATGTTCACCTCCGGCAACGCCGCCGTGGTGTGGCGCGGCCCGATGCTGCACCGGGCGTTGCAGCAGTTCCTGGCCGACGTCTACTGGGGCGACCTGGACGTGCTCCTGCTCGACCTGCCCCCGGGCACCGGCGACGTGGCCATCTCGCTGGCCCAGTTGCTGCCCAACTCGGAGATCCTGGTGGTCACCACCCCGCAGGCCGCCGCCGCCGAGGTGGCGGAGCGGGCCGGTGCGATCGCTCTGCAGACCCACCAGCGGGTGGTCGGCGTCATCGAGAACATGTCCTGGCTGGAGCTGCCGGACGGCTCCCGGATGGAGATCTTCGGTGCCGGCGGTGGCGCGGCGGTCGCCGAGTCGCTGAGCCGGACCATCGGCGCGCAGGTGCCGCTGCTCGGACAGATCCCGCTGGACACCCGCGTCCGGGAGGCCGGCGACGCCGGCAACCCGATCGTGCTGGCCGAGCCGGAGTCGCCGGCCGCACAGGCACTCGGCACGATCGCCGACCGGCTCGCGCTGCGCCGTGAGTCGCTGCTCGGCAAGCCGCTCGGCCTCAAGCCCGCCGGGCGCTGAGCACCCGATCCACCGTTCGCCCGCCGGCCGCTCGGCCGGCGGGTCCGGTCAGGCGCCGGCCCCGGTCAGGGTGACGGGCCGTTTTACCGGGCCGGTCAGGTGACGGGTCTATTTGCTCGATCGGTCAGGTGACGGCCCGTTTGCCGGGTCGGTCAGGTGGCGTCGTCGTAGCTGGCCCGGGGGGCCGGCGTCGACGGGGTGCCGGTGGCCGTGCTGGACCGGGTCCCCTTCGACCGCGGGTCCGCCGCGTTGGCCACGTCCTTCAGCTCGTCGTGCACGCCGCCGACGTCCGCACGCAGGTTGTCGTAGACGCCCTGCAACGGCTTACGGATCGCCGCCTCGTCCTCCTCGCTGAGGAGGTGCTTGCGGATGAAAGCCTTCGGGTGCAGATCCTCGAGCTGGATGTCGGTGCCCAACTCGCGACTCAGGTCGCCGGTGGCGTTGCGGGCCATGTTGCGCAGGTTACGCACGAGCCGCAGGCCATCGGTGATGACTCCGGGCAGCCGGTCACCGAAGATCAACAGCGCCAGGAGCAGCAGCGCACCGATCTCCCACCAGTTCAGGTTGTCGAGCATTCCGCGGGCCTCCTCTCGGCGTCAGCAGCAAGACTACGCACGCCAGACCGCTTTCGGGCAGGGGGTGACCCGCTGTTCACTTCGCGTCCGCGGCGAGGGTGACCGACGCGTTCTGCCGGTCAGCGCCGCGCCGGAACTCGACGGTGACCACCGAGCCGGGCGCGAACTTGCGGACCAGGGCGATCAGGTCCGTCGGCTCGGTCATCGGCCGGCCGTTGAGCTTCGTGATCACATCGCCGACCTTCAGCCCGGCGCCGGCCGCCGGCCCGGAGGGCTCCACGGCGGCCAGCCGTACGCCGCCGCCGGCACCCGCGCCCGGGCCGCCGACCTGGGCGCCGATCACCGTACGCCGGGCCTTGCCGGTGCCGATGATGTCCTGGGTCACCCGCTTGGCCTGGTTGATCGGGATGGCGAAGGCGAGCCCGATGTTGCCGGCCTCCTGCCCCTCGGCGACCAGCGACTTGATGGTGGAGTTCACCCCGACCACCCGCCCGGCGCCGTCGACCAGTGGGCCACCCGAGTTGCCGTGGTTGACCGCCGCGTCGGTCTGGATCGCCGCGTAGTAACGCACCGGACCGCCCGGCTCCCCGGCCTGCATCGTCCGGTCCAGGGCGCTCACGATGCCGGCGGTGACGGTGTTGGCCAGCGAGAGCGGTGAGCCCATGGCGAGCACCGGGTCGCCGACGGCCAACGCGTCGGAATCGCCGAACTCCACGGGCCGCAGCCCGGTCCGGCTCACCTTGATCACCGCGATGTCCGACTCCGGGTCCTGACCAACGACGGTCGCCGGCGCGGAGCTGCCGTCGTTGAAGATCACGGAGGCCTTGCCGTTGCTGCCGGCCACCACGTGGTCGTTGGTGATCACATGACCTTCCGCGCTGGCGATGAAGCCGGAGCCCTCACTCGTCCCGACGAGGCTGCTCACCCGCACGGTGACCACGCTGGGCAGGACCCGTTCGGCCACCCCGGCCAGCGACTCCGGCTTGCGCTGGGCCAGCGCGGGCGCCTGCGCCGGTTCGCCGCCGAGAACCGTCCCGCCGGCCGCGCCGCGTACGGCGAACGCGTAGCCCAGCGCGCCGCCGAGGGTGCCGGCCAGCAGCGCGGTGATCACCGGGATGAGCAGCAGGTGGCGCAGTGTCGGACGGCCCGGTGCGTCCGGGTCGGTGACCGGCTCCGGCTCGGTGCCGGCCATCACCACCGCGGGCACCACCACCGCGGCCGGAGCCGCCGGGTCCCGCCACGGATCGGCCAGCGCGTCCGACCACCAGGGCGAGGTGCCGGGTGCGCTCGACGGAGTCGTCGGTGCCGGCCAGGTCGTGGGCGGCCCAGCGATCGGTGCGCCCGCCACGGGCGTTGATCCCACCGGCGGGCTCCCGGCCGCCGGTGGGCCACCAGGCGACACCACGGGCGTGCTACCGGCCCCCGGCGCGGTCGGCGGCCCCGCCGGCGGGGTCCCTGCCCCGGGCGGGGTTGCCGGAGCCGGAGTCTCACCGCCCCGGCGCCAGTCCCAGCCGTCGGTCACGTAGGTGCCTCCCAGTCCGTCCCCGGATCCCGCGCCGCGTCGCCCGGCCACGGACCGGCGCGGTCGCAGCTGACGGGATACCGCCTCCAGGATTGCACGGATGCGCGCGGTGGAGTCAGCGGTTGCCCCCGGTGATCGCGAGGGACGGAGGCGCGGCTACGCCCCGCGGCGGTCGCCTCTACGCTCACAGTGCCAACCCGCCCCCGCACCACGCACCGTCCCGGAGGTGCCTCATCGCCACGGTCGCCGGTTCCGGCAGTTCGACGACCCAGGCTCAGCAGTTCGCCGAGTCGTACGTGACCGAGGATCTTGTCCTGCGTACCGCGCGCAGCCTGGCCCACGAGGTGGGCCTCGACGCGGTCACCCCCGGCGCGGGAGCGGCGCTGCGGCTGCTGGCCGCGGCCGGCAACGCCCGGGCGGTGGTGGAGATCGGCACCGGCACGGGGGTGAGCGGGGTCTGGCTGCTGCGCGGCATGCGCGCCGACGGCGTGCTCACCACCATCGACGTGGAGGTGGAGCATCAGCGGATCGCCCGCCGGATCTTCACCGAGGCGGGCTTCGCCGCCGGTCGCACCCGGATCATCACCGGTCGCGCACTGGACGTGCTGCCGCGGCTCGCCGACGGGGCGTACGACCTGGTCTTCGTGGACGCCGAGGCGACCGGCTTCCACGCCTGCGTGGAAGCCGCGCTGCGGCTGCTGCGCCCCGGAGGCGTGCTGGCACTCAACGGCATGCTGGCCGGCGGCCGGATCGGTGACCCGGCCGCCCGGGACGCCGAGACGGTGACGGTCCGCGAGACGATCAAGGCGGTCCGGGAGTCGGAGCACTGGATACCCGCGCTCCTTCCGGTCGGTCACGGGGTGCTCGCGGCGGTGAAGTGCTGACCCCGGTCAGTTGACGTTGGCCAGCCAGCGCAGCAGCGAGCGGACGCCCCAGCCGGTCGCACCGCGGCTGAGCTCGGCGTGGTCGCCATCCGCCCAGGACGGGGCCGACATGTCCAGGTGCAGCCAGCGGTCCCGCAGCTCGCCGGTGAACTCGCGCAGGTAGAGCGCGGCCACCACCGACCCGGCGCCCTGGGCCGGTGCGCTGTACAGGTCGGCGACCTCGCTGCCCAGGTACTCGACGTAGTCGGTGTGCAGCGGCATCCGCCAGGCCGCCTCGCCAGCCGCCTCGACCGCGGCCAGCACGTCGGCTGCCAGCTGGTCGTTCTCGCTGTACAGGGCGGCGGTGCGCTTGCCCAACGCCACCGCGTTGGCCCCGGTGAGGGTGGCCAGGTCGAGCAGCAGGTCCGGCGCGAGCTGGTCCACCGCGTACGCCAGCGCGTCGGCGAGGACCAGCCGGCCCTCGGCGTCGGAGTTGGTCGTCTCGCTGGTCGTCCCGCCGTAGTGCCGGATGACGTCGCCGGGGCGGAACGCCGAACCGCTGACCATGTTCTCGGCCAGCGGGGCCAGCGTGGTGACCCGGACCGGCAGCCGCAGCGCCGCAGCGCCGAGGGTGGCGGCGACGACCGCCGCCGCGCCGGCCATGTCCTTGCGCATCAGCTTCATCGCCGGCACCGGCTTGATCGAGATGCCGCCGGTGTCGAAGGTGATGCCCTTGCCGATCAGCACCACATGGGTACGCGCGTCGGCCGGGTGCCAGTCCAGTTCGACCAGACGCGGGCCGCTGGCGGAGCCGCCGCCCACGGCGAGGATCCCGCCGAAGCCTTCGGCGGCCAGCTCGGCCGGACCACGGACCCGCAGGCGCAGGTCGGGCAGGTCGGCCGCGGCGGAGGCCACCTGGTCGGCGAACCACTCCGGGTTCTTCACCGAGGAGGGTGCGTTGGTCAGATCACGGGCGAGGCGGGTCATCGCGGCGGTGGTCCGGGCCGTGGCGACGGTGGCCTCGTGTGCGGCCGGGTCGGCAAGCAGCACATCGACGCCGCTGAGTGCGGGTGGATCGCCGGCCTCGGTCAGGCGGAACCGGTACGAGGCGAGCAGCAGCCCCTCGGTCAACCCGCGGACCGCGGCCGGAGTCACGTCGACCGGCAGCGCGATAGTGATATGCGTCTCATCTACGGCGGAGCGGGCCAGAGCCGCACCAGCGGCCCGCCAGGCGGCCTCACCGCCGTCGCCGATGCCGATGAGCAACAGCCGGCCGGGGGAACGCCCGGCGCGCAGCTGGGTGTGGACCTCGCCGGCCCGACCGGTCAGTCGGGCGGCCGGCGCCAGCGCGGCGGCCTCCTCGGCGGTGCCGTCCGGGGGTGCCACGGCGGTGGGCACCGGCACGGCCGGGGCATCGCCATCAGCTGCCTGCTCGGCGGGACGGACGGGTAGAACGAGGACGTCGAGCCGGTCGGGCTCGGCGATCGGGCGGATGGCGAGCACGCGGAACCGTACCTCCAGGAAAGTGTCGCGGAGCGGGACCGGACCCGCCTGTCCGCAGCGATGAAGACCCTGAGCCACCGGCGATACCGGTGGCTCAGGGACCGAGGAACGGCCCGGGCGGCATACACCGCCCGGATCACTCCTCACTCAGCCGGCAGCTGCCTTCAACGCGTCACCGAGCGCGTTGGCCTCGTCGGGAGTCATCTCGACGACGAGCCGGCCACCGCCTTCCAGCGGGACCCGCATAACGATGCCCCGACCCTCCTTGGTGACTTCCAGCGGACCGTCGCCCGTCCGCGGCTTCATCGCCGCCATGTTGTCTCCCCTCAGACCTACACCAGGGTCGGTGGGTTGCCCCACAGCCACTTCTCACGACCACCCGCAACAGTCGCGGGGGTGTCGACCAACGATTTTCCCTGATGAACACCGCCGGACCCAAACCGGAGCAGCATTGATGTAACAGCATCTAGCTTATCTTGAGAAGGCCTGTCACAATGTGCGGTCATGCAGGCACGGTCGGCACTCTTCGACCTGTACGGCGACCACCTCCGACCGAGGGGTGGCCGGGCACCGGTCGCCGCCCTGGTCAAGCTGCTGGCGCCGTTGGGAATCGCGCCGCCGGCCGTTCGCACCGCCGTGTCCCGGATGGTGCGTCAGGGCTGGCTCGACCCGCTCCGGTTGGCGTCCGGACCGGGATATTCGATCACACCGAAAGCTGCCCGACGACTGGACGAAGCGGCAGCCCGGATCTACCGGACCGGCCGGGTCAGCTGGGACGGCCGGTTCGATCTGCTCGTGCTGGAGGCGCCGGGCTCCCGGCGGGACCGCCAGCGACTCGCCGCCAACCTCAGCTTCCTCGGCTACGGCACGCTGGACGAGCAGACCTGGGTGGCCACCCGGCCCGCCGAGGACGTCGACCTGCTGCTCGCTGAGGCCGGTGTCCGGTTCGAGCGGTTCACCGCCTCCCACTTCTCCGGCACCCCGGGCGCGATGGGCGTGGTCCGCCGGGCCTGGAACCTGACCGAGATCGGCCGCGCCTACGAGCGGTTCGTCGGCGACCAGCGCCCGCTGCTCGGCGCGGTCACCGTGCGCAGCACCGACGAGGAGGCGTACGCGGCCCGGTTCCGGCTCGTGCACGCGTGGCGTACGTTCCTGTTCCGGGACCCGCAGCTGCCCCCGGCGCTGCTGCCCGAGCGCTGGCCCGGCACCGCCGCGGCCAGCTTCTTCGACCGGCACGCGGCACGCCTGCGTCCGGCCGCAGACCGGTACGTCGAGCAGTGCCTCGACGCCGGTAACCGCATCGTCCGACAGAAGGGTCGTTAGACACGTGACCGAGCCGTTGCTGGTCGACCGGACCGATGCCGTCGTCACCCTCACGCTGAACCGGCCGCACGCCATGAACGCGCTCGACGTGGCGCTCAAGGAGGCCCTGCGGGACGCCCTGGCCGAGCTGGAGACCGACCGGTCCTGCCGGGCGGTCGTGCTGGCCGGCGCGGGCGGGTCGTTCAGCGCCGGCCAGGACCTGCGCGAGCACGTGGCGACCCTGGAGGGCGGGGCGGGTAACCCGCTGGACACCGTGCGGGCGCACTACAACCCGATCGCCGCCCGGCTGGCCAACCTGCCCAAGCCGGTGGTGGCCGCCGTCCGTGGGATGGCCGCCGGGGCGGGCGCTTCGCTGGCCTTCCTCGCCGACATCCGGATCGGCGGCCCGGCCACGAGCTTCCTGATGGCCTTCGCCAAGGTCGGCCTCGCCGCTGACACCGGCGCCTCCTGGACGCTGCCCCGACTGGTCGGGCACGCCAAGGCGGTGGAGCTGCTGATGCTGGCCGAGCCGGTCCGCGCCAAGGAGGCCTGCCAGCTGGGGCTGCTCAACCGGCTGGTGGACGACGACGAGCAGGTGCTGCCGGCCGCGCAGGAACTGGCCGCCCGGCTCGCCGCCGGCCCGACCGTCGCGTACGGGGCGATCAAGCGGCAGCTCTCCATCGCCGACGCCGGCACCCTCGCCGACGCGCTGGCCGCCGAGGCGCAGGCGCAGGCGATCTGCGGCGCCACGACCGACCATCGGGCGGCCACCATCGCCTTCGTCGGTAAGCAGAAACCGGTCTTCGAGGGACGCTGACGGCTGGCCTTCTAGTCGTCCTCTTCCGGGTCCTGGTTGGCCTCCTCGCCCAGCACGAACGCCTGCATGGCCAGCTCATCCCCGGACGGCGAGACGAAGGCAGGCAGCTCACGCGGGCCCAGCTCCTGCACGTACGACCAGAACAGCCGGACCGCCTCGGCCGGCGTGCCGGCCTCGATCGGCAGGTCGAGGCTGACCAGCCAGGTGCGCCGCACCGGGGGCGGGCCGAGCCGGTCGGCCAGCGCCCGGAAGGCCGCCGGGGCCAACGCGGTGACCGGCCCGTCGAGCGTCAGCCGGTCGGCCGGCACCGGCTCGTCGAAGGCCCGCCGGGTGTACGCCACGACGAGCGTCCCGGGCTCGACCGGGGACTGGGGGTCGTCCGGGTCTTCCCGGTGCCGCTGGCCCGGGGCGGTGACCCGGCCGAGCGCCACCAGCCGGAGCGGCGCGTCGGCCAGCACCGCCACCCGGTCACCGAGGCTCGGCCGGCCGACGTCGGTCAACCCGGTCAGCTCCAGCGCGTCGTGGTGCACGAGCCGTTCGGCCTCGTACCGTTCGGCGGGCAGCAGCACGGCCCACGTGCCCGTCCCGTCGGTGTGGCCGGCCTCGCCGGCCCGGTGCGCGGTCTCGGTCGTCATGCCTGCCATCCCATCACGCCGCGAGTGGGAGCGTGACATGGCAGCCGACGACGTGATCGTCGACCATCCCGGTCGCCTGCATGAGCGCGTACGCGGTGGTCGGGCCGACGAACCGGAAGCCGCGCTTCTTGAGCGCCTTGGCCATCGCGGTCGACTCGGGGGTGATCGCCGCGAGCTCGGCGAACGAGGCGGGACGGGCGGGCCGGGCCGGCGGGGCGAAGGACCAGAGCAGCGCGGAGAGCCCGTCGGGCAGCTCCAGCGCGGCGCGGGCGTTGGCGATCGCCGCCTCGATCTTGGCCCGGTTACGGACGATGCCGGCGTCGGCGAGCAGCCGGGTCACGTCGGCGTCGTCGTAGCCGGCGACGGTCGGGATCCGGAACTCGTCGAAGGCCAGCCGGAACGCCGGGCGCTTGCGCAGGATGGTCAGCCAGGACAGACCGGACTGGAACGCCTCCAGAGTCATCCGCTCGTAGAGGGCGTCGTCGCCGCGCAGCGGCCGCCCCCACTCGGTGTCGTGGTAGACGGCGTAGTCGGGGGTGCTCGCCCCCCAGGCGCAGCGGGGCAGCCCGTCGGCGCCGATCACCAGGTCAGTCACCTCGTACACGCTAGGCCATCCGACTGACACGCCATTGCCGCCGGCCGCCGGGCGTGGGTCAGGGCAGTCGGCCCTGCTCGACCAGACGGGCGAACCTCTTCAGCGTCTGGGTGAGGCCGACCTTGGAACCGGGCCAGAGCACCGGCCACGCCAGCTGACCGGCCCGGCCACCCGGAAGGTGGAACCACTCGTGCCAGACCACCTGGGTGCGGTCCCGGTCCATCTGGGTGCAGCGCAGCACGCCCGGGCCGCGCAGCAGTTGGCCACAGTGCACCACGCCGATCTCGTACGGCTCGTCGACCCGGACCACCCGCATCTCGTCGCGCAGCACCGCCGGGCCGACCGTGGTCACCGCCTCGATCCGGCTGCCCTCGCGGCCGTCGCCCTCGACCACCCGCACCCGCGTGAACGGGATCCAGTCGGACTGACGGTCCCAGGCGAGCAGCGCGGCGAAGACCCGCTCCGCCGGGGCTTTGACGATCACCGTGGCGGTCACCTCGCCAGCGCCCGGTTGGGCCGCCTCGCGAAGATCGTCGGCGCCCTCCGGGCCGGTCACGCGCTCTCCGACCGCACCACCGCGCCGTGCTGTCCGTTGCCGTCGGCCGGCTCGCCGACGATCGGCGCCACGCCGTCGGAATCTGCCGGAGAGGAGGTGGCATCGGGCAACGAACCAGTGCCGACCGACCCGACCGCGGCCGTGGTCGGCTCGCCGTTGGCCGGCGCCACGCCGTCGGAGTCCGCGGGGGAAGAGGTGGCGTCGGGCAGCGAACCAGTGCCGGCCGCGCCCGGCCCGGCCACCGCGCCCTCGTCGGTCGCCGCGCCAGCGGACTGCTCACGGGCCTGGCGCAGCGCGTCCGCGTCGGTGGTGCGTCCCTCGCGCAACGCGATGACCTCCGCCTCCAGCACGCCGATCAGCTCGGCCTTGTAGCCGATGTCGTAGGCGGCGCGACGCATCGCCTGATCGACCTGGGCCATCCGGTACCCGCGCAGCGCGGTATCGAAACGGACCGAGCCCACATCGGATTCGCGCAATGGCCGGGTGCCCGGCAGGGGCACGGCCTGCGAATCCGGCTCGGCCGGCGCCAGGCCGGGATCACGGCCGCTGACCAGCACCGTCACGCCGAAAACCACCGCTGCGACGGTCAACGCCACGACCAGGAGGAGCAGAAGCTGACCCATGCACTGATCGTGGCACGGCGACCGGCCGGGAGCGACCCCACCACCCCGATCACGATCGGCGTCGACGCCCGACCGGCATGGCGGTCGGCTGACCGGCTAGCGTCGGACCGGCCGGCGCTAGCGGCGACGGTGCGGATTCTCAGGAGGCGGGCATGGCCGGGGCGCTTCGGCTGGGTGGGCGGACGTTCGCCCCCGGTGAGCTGGTGGTGATGGCGATCGTCAACCGCACGCCGGACTCGTTCTTCGACCGGGGCGCCACCTTCGCCGCCGACAGCGCGCTGCGGGCGGTCGAGCGGGCGGTCGAGGAGGGTGCGGAGATCATCGACATCGGCGGGGTGAAGGCCGGGCCGGGCGCCGAGGTGGACGCCACCGAGGAGATCCGCCGCACGGTCGACACCATCGCCGCCGTGCGGGCCGCCTTCCCGGACGTGGTGATCTCCATCGACACCTGGCGTGCCGAGGTGGCGGTGGAGGCCGTGGCAGCCGGTGCCGACCTGCTCAACGACACCTGGTCGGGTGCCGACCCGGCGCTGGCCCGGGTAGCCGCGCAGACCGGCGCCGGCCTGGTCTGCTCACACGCGGGCGGGCTGGTTCCGCGGACCCGACCGCACCGGGCCGCCTTCGACGATGTGGTCGCCGACGTGGTCGCGACGGTCACCGGGCTCGCCGAGCGTGCGGTGGCGGCGGGGGTACGCCCCGACGGGATCCTCGTCGACCCGGCACATGACTTCGGCAAGAACACGCGGCACTCCCTGGAGATCACCCGCCGGCTGGACGAGCTGTCCGGGACCGGCTGGCCGCTGCTGGTGGCGCTGTCCAACAAGGACTTCATCGGCGAGACGCTGGACCTGCCGGTGGCCGAGCGGCTGGAGGGGACGCTCGCCGCGACCGCCATCTCCGCCTGGCTGGGTGCCCAGGTGTTCCGCGCACACCAGGTCGGGCCCACCCGCCGGGTGCTGGACATGGTGGCCTCGATCCGCGGTGACCGACCGCCCGCGGTGACCCGCCGGGGCCTGGCCTGACCGGTCGTCGCGACAACGGGCCGCGAACGGCCGGCCGGACCGACACGATCGCCGGAGGTCGCGGCGGTCAGGTCCAGCGCAGGATGTTCCTGCGCCAGGCATAGAGGATGCCGAGCGCGAGCACCGCCACGAACACCGCCATCTCCACCACCGTGACCAGGCCGAAGCCTGGCCGGTCGAAGACCACCGCCCAGGGGAAGAGGAACACCGCCTCGACCGCGAACAGGACGTACAGGTAGGCGTAGACGTAGTAGCGGATCTGCATCTGCGCCCAGTCCGCGCCGACCGGGTCGAGCCCGCACTCGTAGCTGGTCCGCTTGCCGACCGGATTGGCCGGACGGGCGGGACGTAACACCCGGTTGGCAGAGAACGCAGTGACGAAGAACAGGACGCTGGCGAGCAGCAAGAGCCCGAGCGTCGCGTACGAGCCCAGGTAACCGGTCACGACGGGAGCCTACCGCCCGCCCCGAACGGCCGTCCCAAACACGTTACGGATTTGTTTCCAGATGGGACTAGTGCACTGGGGCAACTGTGACCGAATACTGGAACCCTCACCCATGTCACCGGAGGACAGATGGCCCGCCTGAACGTACCGCCCGGTGGCCGGGCGGCGGGTCGGCATTCCACGCCCCTGCTGCCGACATCGCTCGCGCTCGGCCTGCTCGCGGCACTCGCCGTGGGGCCGACCTGGGCCGGCGCGGCGGTGCCGGAGGCCAACCCGATCGCGGTGGTGACCGACCCGGCGACGGAACCCGAGCCGGGCCCCGGGACAAGCCCGACGGACGAGCCCACCCCGACCGAGGGACCGGGCGGCGATCCCGTGCCGACCGACCCGGCCCCGGAGACCACCGCGCCGCCGCCGGAGACGACGCCACCGGCCCCGGAGACCACCGCGCCGGACGTGCCACCGCCACCGACCACCACCGCACCCGCGCCGGGCAGCACCACCCGGCCTCCCACGCCCCGGCCGCCGGCGCCCACCGTGCCGCCGGTCCGCCCGTCGGCGCCCGGCCCGGACGCCCCTCAGCCGAACCCGCTCGGCGTGCAGGTCACCACCGAGGACGTCACCGTCACCGGCACGTACTGGAACGCGGCCAGCACGGTCACCACCCTCCGGGTCACGGTGACCAATACAGGCACCGCCGCCCAGCGGATCCGGCTCTCGTACACCCTGCCCGCCGGCCTGACCGATGCCGGGACGAGGGGATGCGCCACCACCGGCGGCGGCGCGTACCGGTGCGGGGCCTGGACGGCCATGGCGGGCGCCCGGTTCAGCAGCCTGCTCCGGCTGCGGGTGGCCGGCAACGCCTGGCGCCAGATGCCGCTCAGCGGGTCCGTGCAGGTCGCCGCGGACGCGCCGGGAGTGGCCGGCGAGGCGACCGACGACCAGGGCTTCGCGGTGCTCTTCCCGCCCGGCCCGCCGGTCTCCGGGATCTCGCTGGCCGCCGACGAGGTAGCCTTCGACATCAGCGGCGCCCCGAGCACCCTCGCGGTCCGGCTGGGCAACACCGGCAGGGCGGACGCCGCAGGCCGGGTCGAGGTGGTCCTGCCGGCAGGGGTGAGCGTGCCGACCCCGCCGGCTGGCTGCGTGACGGTCGACCCGACCCGCACCCGCTGCGACGTCGGCTCGGTACCGGCGGGCAGGACCGTCGAGTTGCTGCTGCCGGTGGAGGCGACGCCGCAGGCCCAGCGGGAAGCGCCGCTGTCCGGTGCGGTGATCGGCCAGCTCGACCCGCGCAGTGGCCCGACCCGACAGGTGCAGATGAGCTTCCGGATCACCGCGGCGGCCGCGCTGGCCACCCCGGTGGTCTCACCCCCCGCGCCGACCGGCTCTCAGGGCGTACTCGGCGGCGGCGGGACCGCCGACGACGGCCCGATGACCTCGGTACGGCGCACTGCGGTCATCCTGATCGCGGTCTCCGCGCTGCTGGTGGTGCTGGCCCTGGCGCTGGCCACCATCTCGCTGCGTCGCCGGCTCACCGACCGGGCGCCCAACCGGCCCACCACCGCCACCGACTGAGCAGCGACACCTGGGCTCGCCGGCCGATCGAGGTCGCCGGCGCGACGTCGACGGTGATCTGGATTACGGCGGGCCGGGCGAAACGTCGCAAAACCGGGTAATTCCCGGCCCGATCCGGTCCCAGTCGGCGGACCTCTGGGGAGGGTCGGGGGTCCGTTCGACGTAGGCTCTCAGGTGAGGAACGACAGCGGACCGGACCAGCCTGGGGCGGTGCGTTGCAGCGTTGCGTCAAGGAGGTTCCGTGGCCGGGCAAGGCGAGGTCACCATCATGTTCAGCCGCCCGCGCGACCGCGCGCAGCGAAGCGAGGTGCAGGCGTGACCAAGCAGATCCGTCAACTCGACCGGGTGGTCATCCGGTTCGCCGGTGACTCCGGCGATGGCATGCAGTTGACCGGCGACCGGTTCACCTCGGAGACGGCACAGCTCGGCAACGACATCTCCACGCTGCCCAACTTCCCCGCCGAGATCCGGGCTCCCGCCGGCACCCTGCCCGGCGTGTCGAGCTTCCAGGTGCACTTCGCCGACTACGACATCCTCACCCCGGGCGACGCGCCCAACGTGCTGGTGGCGATGAACCCCGCGGCGCTCAAGGCCAACCTGGCCGACCTGCCGCGCGGCGCGGACATCATCGTCAACACCGACGAGTTCACCAGGCGCAACCTGGCCAAGGTCGGCTACCAGACCAGCCCGCTCGACGACGAGTCGCTGGCCGGCTACGTCGTGCACCCGGTGGCACTGACCTCGATGACGGTCGGCGCGCTCGCCGCCCACGAGGTGTCCAAGAAGGACGCCGAGCGGTCGAAGAACATGTTCGCCCTCGGCCTGCTCTCCTGGATGTACTCCCGGCCGTACGAGTCGACGCTGCGCTTCCTGGAGCGCAAGTTCGCGGCCCGCCCGGAGTTGGTCGCGGCGAACGTGGCCGCCTTCAAGGCCGGTTGGAACTTCGGCGAGACCACCGAGGACTTCGCGGTCCGCTACGAGGTCAAGCCGGCGAAGATGAAGCCGGGCACCTACCGCAACATCACCGGCAACGCCGCACTCTCGCTGGGTCTGGTCGCTGCCGGAGTCCGCTCCGGGCTGCCGGTCTTCCTCGGCGCGTACCCGATCACGCCGGCCTCGGACATCCTGCACGAGCTGAGCAAGCACAAGCGCTTCGGCGTGCTCACCATGCAGGCGGAGGACGAGATCGCCGCGGTCGGCGCCGCACTGGGCGCGTCGTACGGCGGGTCGCTCGGGGTGACCACCACCAGCGGCCCCGGCGTGGCGCTCAAGAGCGAGACGATCTCCCTCGCGGTGGCGCTGGAGCTGCCGCTGGTGATCGTGGACGTGCAGCGCGCCGGCCCGTCGACCGGCCTGCCGACCAAGACCGAGCAGGCCGACCTCAACATCGCGCTCTACGGCCGGCACGGCGAGGCGCCGATCGCCGTGATCGCGCCCAGATCGCCGTCGGACTGCTTCTTCGCCGCGCTGGAGGCCGCCCGGATCGCGCTGACCTACCGCACCCCGGTGATCCTCCTGTCGGACAACTACGTCGCCAACGGCTCGGAGCCGTGGCTGCTGCCCGACGTCGAGTCGCTCCCCGACCTGCGGGTGGAGTTCGCCACCAAGCCCAACGGCGAGGACGGCACCACCTTCCTGCCGTACCTGCGCGACCCGGAGACCCTGGCCCGGCCGTGGGCGATCCCGGGCACCGCAGGGCTGGAGCACCGGATCGGCGGGCTGGAGAAGGCCGACAAGACCGGGGACATCTCCTACGATCCGGCCAACCACGACTTCATGGTGCGTACGAGGGCAGCCCGGATCGAGACCATCCCGGTGCCGGACATCGAGGTGGAGGACCCGGACGGCGACGCCCGGGTGCTGGTGCTCGGCTGGGGCTCGACGTACGGGCCGATCGGCGCGGCCTGCCGTGGGCTGCGCCAGCGGGGCCTGTCCGTCGCCCAGGCGCACCTGCGGCACCTGGCGCCGATGCCGGCCAACCTCGGCGAGGTGCTGCGCTCCTACGACCGCGTGGTCATTCCGGAGATGAACCTGGGCCAGCTGGCGCACGTCATCCGGGCCCGCTACCTGGTCGACGCGATCAGCTACAACCAGGTCCGGGGCCTGCCGTTCACGTCCGCCGAGCTGGAGACGACGCTGGAAGAGGTGCTGAAGAATGTCTGAGTCCGTCGCGCTCAAGCTCACCGCCAAGGACTTCAAGTCCGACCAGGAAGTGCGCTGGTGCCCCGGCTGCGGCGACTACGCCATCCTGGCGGCGATCCAGCAGTTCATGCCGGAGCTGAACATCCCCCGGGAACGAACTGTCTTCGTCTCCGGGATCGGCTGCTCGTCCCGCTTCCCGTACTACATGAACACGTACGGGATGCACTCGATCCACGGCCGCGCCCCGGCGATCGCCACCGGCCTGTCGGTGTCCCGGCCGGACCTCTCGGTCTGGGTGGTCACCGGTGACGGTGATGCGCTCTCCATCGGCGGCAACCACCTGATCCACGCGCTGCGGCGGAACGTCAACCTCAAGATCCTGCTGTTCAACAACCGGATCTACGGGCTGACCAAGGGGCAGTATTCGCCGACCTCCGAGGTCGGGAAGATCACCAAGTCCACTCCGTCCGGCTCGGCGGACGCCCCGTTCAACCCGCTCTCCCTCGCCCTCGGCGCGGAGGCCAGCTTCGTCGGCCGGACCATCGACTCCGACCGCAAGCATCTGCAGTCGGTGCTGCGGGCCGCCGCCGAGCACGAGGGCTCGGCGTTCGTGGAGATCTACCAGAACTGCAACATCTTCAACGATGGGGCGTTCGACCAGCTCAAGGACCCGTCCACCCGGGACGACTACCTGATTCGCCTGGAGCACGGGCAGCCGATCACCTTCGGCACCGACGGGCGGTTCTGCGTCGTACACCCGCCCGGCGGGTTCGGCCTGGAGGTCCGGGACACCAGCTCGGTCCGCCCGGAGGAAATCGTCGTGCACGACGCGACGGTGGCCGACCCGGCGTACGCCTTCGCGCTGTCCCGGCTGCCCGGCCTGGACCTGCGCAACACCCCGATCGGGGTGTTCCGCAACGTGGACCGGCCGTCCTACGACAGCGTGGTGCAGAGCCAGCTCGCCGCCGCCAAGGCGAAGGTCACCGAGACCCCCGAGCAGCAGCTCGCCGGCCTGCTGGGCAGCGGCGACACCTGGACGATCCTCTGACCCGTACGACCTGACGAGAGAGCGGCCGTCCCCTGGTGGGGGCGGCCGCTCTCGTCGTATCGGCTCTGCTCAGCGCTGGGTGGAGGCCGGCAGCCAGAGGTTGTCGATCTCCTTCTCGGTCGCCGCGAGGCTCGCCTCGTGCAGCGGGATGAGTTCGGCCATCGCCGGGACCGCGGGGGCGAGGGTCAGTTCGGTGGCGATGAAGCGCGGCTCCAGGCCGGTCTGCGACAGGCCGTGCGGGAGCCACGGCTCGGCGTGGTCCCAGCCGTTGCGGGGCGTGCCCTCGCCGTAGCCGCCACCACGGGTGGCGAGCACGACGAACTCTCGCCCGCCGAGCAGCCCCTTCTGGGTCACCGGGTCATAGGCCAACCCGGGCACGATCAGGTGGTCGACCCAGGCCTTCACGCTGCTGGGCGCGCCGTAGTTGTAGAGCGGCAGCCCGAGCAGCACCACGTCGGCCTGCTGCACCTCACGGACCACGCGCTCGCTGAGCTCCCAGGAGTCGCGCTGCGCCGGGGTGTGCTGGTCCGGTGGCGTCATCCGGGCCAGGCCACCCGCCGCGTCCAGGTGCGGCAGCGGCTCGGCGCCCAGGTCCCGGTAGGTCACAGTGCCGTCCGGGTGGGCGGCACGCCAGGTGGCGACGGCGCGGGCGGTGAGCCGCCGGCTGACCGACCAATCGCCTCGGATGCTCGAATCGATATGCAACAGATGCATTATTCCTCCTCCAAGGATCGTCTGTGTAGCACCAACTATTTATAGCAGGCAGATGTTTCATCAGCTCGGTAGACTGGGTCACATGTCCGCCATGCAGCTCGACCCCCAGCACCGCTCGGGCGCGCTGCTGGACCACCTGGCCCGGCGGATGCGACTGCGGTCGGAGTCGGTGCTGGCGCCGCTGGGCCTACGGCCGCGGCATCTGGTCGCGCTCACCGTGCTGCGGGACGGCGGCGGAATCAGCCAACAGGCGCTCGCCAGCACCCTGGAGATGGACAGCACCAACATCGTCGGGCTGCTGAACGATCTGGAGGCGATGCAGCTGATCGAGCGTCGCCGCTCACCCGAGGACCGTCGCCGGCACGTCGTCGAGCTCACGGACGACGGGGCGAAACGCCTCAACGAGGCCGAATGTGCCCTCGTGAGCGCCGAGGACGACGTGTTGGGGGCGCTGGAGCCCGACGATCGGGAGAGGCTCTACCTGCTGCTCCGGCAGGCCACCAGCGGGACGGTCACCTGCGGTGCAGCGATCTACCCGGACGAGTCGGCCGCCGACAACTGCTGACCCCGCCGGGGCGGCTCAGACCGCCGAGGCGGACTGAGGGCGGTCGTCGCGGACGTGCACCAGCATGTCGCCGGTTTCGATCACGGCGCCTGCCCGGTCGGCCAGGGTGACCACCTTGCCCCGGCGGACCAGGGCGATCACCAACGACTCCAGCTCGCGCGGTGAGCGACCCACCTCGTCCCGCTCCGCCGAGCGCATCGCCAGCGCCATTCCCTGACCCGGGGTGAGCAGGTCCTCCACCACGTCGATCAGCGGCGGCGCCGAGGTGGACAGGCCGAGCAGCCGACCGGCGGTGGCCGAGGAGACGATCACGTGGTGCGCGCCGCTCTGCTTGAGCAGCGGGGCGTTCTCCGCCTCCCGGGCCGCCGCGATGATCCGTACCTGCCCGGCGGTGACCTGGCGGACGGTCAGTGCCACCAACACCGAGGCATCGTCACTGTCGGTCGCGATGATCACGGCCTTCGCCGTCCGGACGTGCGCCTCCTCCAGTACGGACGACCGGGTCGCCGAGCCCTCGATGGCGACCAGCCCGGCGGAGGTGGCCTGCCGCAGGGCGGGGCCGCTGCGCTCCACCACCACGATCCTCGACCGGTCCAGACCGTTCTCCACCAGGGCGGAGACCGCGCTGCGGCCCTTGGTGCCGTAGCCGCAGATGATGACGTGGTCCTTCACGGTTCTCCTCCACCGCGACAGGCGACGGCCGGTCCGGTACTGCTCGGTCAGGACTTCCAGGGTGGTGCCGACCAGGATGATCAGGAAAAGCACCCGGGCCGGGGTGACGAAGAGGACGTTGACCAGCCGGGCCGACGGCGCGGCAGGAGTGATGTCACCGTAGCCCGTGGTGGAGAGCGAGACGACCGCGTAATAGAAGCAGTCGAGCAGGGTGAGGCCATCCTCGTTGACGTCGCGGTAGCCGTCCCGGTCCAGGTAGACCGCGGCGACCACTGAGAAGACCAGACCCAGGGCGGCGGCCAGTCGGAGGCTCAGCGCACTCAGCGGGCCCCGGCGCTGCGCGGGAAAATGGATCACCGTCGAACCTGCTCCACCACCGTCGCCTGCACGCCCACAACATAGCGGTTACGGCGCGGTCCGCACCCCCGGGTCGCCGACCGGGCAACCGACCACGGCGCCGGACCCGACTACCAGCCGACAGCGACGAACCGGTCGAGGCCGGCAGACGGAGGGGGCACGACCCTCGTGACGAGAAGCGGCGAACGCGGCGGCGGGGCCGACGACGAGTACACCGAGTACGTCCGGGCCCGGATGGTCCAGTGGCGACGGACCGCGTACCTGATGAGCGGGGACTGGGACCGGGGCGACGACATCCTGCAACGGGTCCTCACCGACCTGTATCGCACCTGGGCGCGAGCCCGCCGCGCCGACCACCTGGACGCTCTGGTGCGCACCATGCTGCTACGGCGGCTGATCGACGAGCGACGCCTGCGCTGGTCCCGGGTACGGCTCGGGGCCGCGTTGCCCGAACGGCCGACCGCCGCCGCCGACCCCACGGACCGGATCACCCTTGTCGGGGCGCTGCGCCGGGTCCCGCCCCGGCAGCGCGCCGTGCTGGTGCTGCGGTACTTCCAGGACCTCAGCGTCGAGGAGACAGCGCAGGCCATGGGCTGTTCGGCCGGCACCGTGAAGAGCCAGGCCGCCAAGGGTCTGGCCACCCTGCGCGCCCTGCTCACCCCCAGCCTCACCGGAAACTGAGAGGAGCGACGAGATGCTGGACGAACGCCAGATGGCCGACCTGATGCTCGCCGAGGTCGAATCGGCGGAAACACCCTCCCGGGTGCTCGACGTGGAAGGGGCGATGAGCACCGCGCGCCGTCAGCGTCGCGCGGCCCGCGGCACCGGCGCGGTGCTGCTCGCGGCGGCGCTGACCGTGGGCACGCTGACCGTGCCCGACCTGCTGACCCCGGACCGCCCGCCGGCCACGATGTCGCCCGGCGACGCGGGGAAGGAGAGAGCGACCGGCCTGCCGGCCGCGTTGACCACGGTCGACCCCGGGCGGGTGTACGTGCGGTTCGGCTGGCTGCCGGACGGGATCCGCGACCTCCAGTACCAGGCCGGGCTGCTGCTCGCCGGACCCGGCGTGTACCTCGGCGCGACCAGCAGCCAAAACGGCGACGCGTGGCAGGGCGTCTCCGTCACGCTCTACCCGGCGGGGGTGGAGCCGCCGGCGCCGCAACGGGACAGCGGGGAGCCGGCCACCGCGATCGGCACCAGCGACGGACCCGAGTTGAACGGCGCGGCCAGCAGCTTCGTCGCGTACAGCGGCGCGGAGCGGCCGGAGGCAATCCTGCGCTGGCGGTACGCCCCGGACGGCTGGGCACAGGCCCGGGTGGTCGGGGCCGGACCGGACGCGCGGGGCGCCGCCGCGCGGGTGGCTGAGTCGCTGCGGTTCGGCAACGACCCAGTCCCGATGCCGGCGACGGTGGCGGGCGTACCGGCCAACCTGCGGGTGATCACTGTCGAGGTGTTCGAGTCGCTGGAAGAACCTGCGTCCTGGTACGCCTCGACCACCTGGTCGCCGGAGCCAGCCACCGCCGAGCCCAGCTGGCAGCGGGCTCGCACGTTGACTGTAAGCGCCTCCCGATACCGCCACGTCACCGATCCCGCTGACAAGGCGTTCGTAAACCCGAACACCACGTTCGACGGGCATCCGGCGCGGTTCGGCGGGCAGGACGGCGACGAGTCGCTGACGGTCTACGACGTGAACGGGGCGACCGTGACGATCGACGACCGCGCGCTGCTGCCCAGCGGCGGCACCCGGGCTCTGTTCCGCGCGGTCACGCTGGTGCCGGAGCCGGCGGCCTGGCACACCCACCTGCGCCGATGAGGCCCCGGGCCCGCGCCAAAGTGGCGGCGCGGGCCCGCACGGGTCGGCCCGGACGGCCGGGAACGGGCATGATGGGGGTGTTCCCCGCACGACGACCGCGAAAGCGAGGCCCGCATGTCATTGCTGCGACGAGTGATCGGCGGGGTGCTGCGCCGGCTCCGCCAGCGCCAGGGCCGCACGCTCCGCCAGGTGGCCGCAGCGGCCGGGGTCTCCGTGCCCTACCTCTCCGAGGTCGAGCGGGGCCGCAAGGAAGCCTCGTCGGAGGTGCTTGCCGCGATCTGCCGGGCGCTCGGCATCCGCCTCTCCGACCTGCTCGAGGAAGCCCGCGACGACCTGCGCCAGGTCGAGCCGCGCATCCCGACCGCGCCACGGGCCGTGTTGACCCGGCTGGAACGGGTCGAGGTGGCCCGACGCGACGCCGGCAACCACACCCTGCGAGTCGGCCCACGCACCGCCGGGCCGATTCTGCACCGGGCACCGGGGGCGGCCGGGCCGACACTGTGCGTCCGCCCGATGGCCTCCGCCGGTGGCTCGCGCCCCGGTCCGCGTACCGCCGCCCTGCTGGGCTGCGCGCGGGCCAGGGCGGGCGCGCGGCGGCTGACCGCCGCGTAGGCCGCGCCGGTTCTGCCATCGGCGGATCTGCCACTGGCAGAATCCCTGGTCCCGCCACCGCCGCCGCACGCACGCTGGAAGAGCCGGTCCACCGGGCGGTCCGCCGCCCGCCGGCACGGCGGAAGGCGGCGGCGAATGATCGGGTACGGCGTGCGAATGCTGGACGGCGGGCAGCCGTCCTTCGGTGACCAGGTCTTCGAGCGGCTGCTGCGCGAGCGGATCGTCTTCCTCGGCACCGAGGTGACCGAGGAATCGGCCAACCAGATCTGTGCGCAGATCCTGCTGCTCGCCGCCGAGGACGCCGATCGGGACATCTACCTCTACATCAACTCGCCGGGCGGCTCGGTGAGCGCGGGGATGGCGGTCTACGACACGATGCGCTACGTCCGCAACGACGTGGCCACGCTGGCGCTGGGGTTCGCCGGCTCGATGGGGCAGTTCCTGCTCTGCGCCGGCACGGCCGGCAAGCGGTACGCGCTGCCACACTCGCGGATCATGATGCACCAGCCCTCCGGCGGAATGGGCGGCACCGCCTCGGACATCACCATCCAGGCCGAGAACATGCTGCACGTAAAGCGGACCATGCAGGAGCTGATTGCCCAGCACAGTGGACGGACGCTGGACGAGATCCAGCGGGACTGGGACCGGGACCGCTGGTTCACCGCCGAGCAGGCCCGCGAGTACGGCCTGATCGACCAGGTGCTCACCCGAGCCGAGCAGCTACCGGCGGTCTGACCCGCGGTGGCGGCCGGCGATGGTCCCGCCGGCCGCCACCGCGGCACGACGCACGACGTCCTCCGACGAGTCCAACGGTGACCCGTGCCGACGCCGGACGCGGCCCCCTCGATCCGCGTCCGACCAGGCACGGGCCTGTGGTGCTGGCCATCGATACGTCGGAGCCTATTCCCAGCGGCGGGAATACGGGCGGCCCGCGAGGCGCAGCGCATTTCCACGGATTCTCGTTACAGCGTCACGCAGGCGCCATGCTCGCGGAAATGGGGTAGCGGTCGCCCGTTAGGGTCACGTCTATGCGTCGACTGATCCCTGCCATTTCGATCGCCCTCGCCGCCGCCCTCATGGCTGGCTGCGGCACCGACTCCGGCGACACCGCGCAGAACACCTCACCCGTTCCCGCAACGTCCGCGGCCGACCCGGTCGCAGCCATCCAGCAGGCGATGGACCGCAGTCTCTCCGGCCCGGTCACCATGGACGCCGCCGTGAAGGCCGGCGGCCAGTCCATCACTCTCAGCGGAAAGATGGACCCTGCCACCAAGACGATCCAGGTCACCGGTAACGCCCCGGAGCCGATCGAGGCCCGGCTGATCGGCGACACCGCCTACATCAAGTCCGAGTCGGGCGAAGGCAAGAAGCCGTGGATGAAGGTCGACCTCACCAAGCTCCGGCCCACCAGCGCGCTGCGCCAGTCCTTCGACCTCAAGTCGCAGACCGGCATCATCGGCGGCATCGTAACCGCCGAGTCGACTGGCGCCGGCACCTACAAGGGCACCGCTGACCTGGAGAAGGCGGCCGCCGCCGCCAGCACGGATGGCGGAATGCGCGAGGGCATCGAGTCGTCCGCCAAACTGGCGAAGGACCCCAAGGCGATCCCGTTCGAAGCGACCGTCGACGGCGAGGGCCGGCTCACCGCACTGTCCTACACCGTCGCCACGAAGACCCTGGGTGATCTCGTCACCGACATGAAGATGAGCGACTTCGGCAAGTCCGTCTCGGTGTCGGCGCCGCCCGCCGGCGAGGTCGAGGAAGCGTCCGAGGAGATGTACAAGTTCCTCTGACCGGGCCAGCACGTCTGGCTCACCGCGCTCAACAGGCCTGATCGCGGTAGCGAAAGGGAGCGTCGTCGGATCTCACCGACGGCGCTCCCTCAGGTCACCAGGCCAGCACGGTAGGCGTAGACCACCGCCTGCACGCGGTCACGCAGGTCGAGCTTGGTGAGGATGCGTGACACGTACGTCTTGACGGTTTCCTGGCTGATCACCAGGGTCGCGGCGATCTCGCCGTTGGACAGGCCGTTGGCGATGAGACGCAACACCTCCAGTTCGCGCGGGGTCAGCCCAACGTCGTCCGGCGTGCCCTCAGCGGGACGGATCCGTGCCGCGTACCTGCCCACGAGTTGCCGGGTCACCTCGGGCGCCAGCAGCGCGGCACCGGTCGCGACGGTGCGGATACCGTGCAGCAACTGGGCCGGAGGGGCGTCCTTGAGCAGGAACCCGCTTGCTCCCGCGCGCAGCGCCTCGTACACGTACTCGTCGAGGTTGAACGTCGTCACCACGAGCACCTTGACGGGTTGCGCCACTCCGGCACCGGCCAGCAGGCGGGTTGCCTTGATGCCGTCGAGTACCGGCATCCGTACGTCCATCACGACCACGTCCGGATGCAGCCGGCCGGAGAGGTCGACCGCAGCGCGCCCGTCCCCGCACTCGCCCACCACCTCGAGGTCGGGCTGAGCATCGATGATGGTCGCGAAGCCGGTACGGATCAGCGCCTGGTCGTCGCAGACCAGCACCCGGATCGGCGCCGTCATGACGGGCTCCCGGTAGGAATCCGGGCCTGCACGACGAAGCCGCCGTCCGCCCGCCGTCCTGCGCTGAACTCGCCACCGAGCACGCCGACCCGTTCGCTGAGCCCCGCGAGGCCGCGTCCGCTCCCGCCGGGGGCCCCGGCGTACGAGCCCGAGCCTTCGGTGCTGACCTCCACAGTGGTCTCCCTCTCGCCATGGTGCACGTGAACAGTGGTGCGGCTGCCGTGGGCGTACTTGAGGGCGTTCGTCAGCGCCTCCTGCACGACTCGGTAGGCCGCTACCTCGGCACCGCCGGTCGTGTCCGCGGGGCTGCCCTCCTCGGTGAACTCCACCGGCTGCCCGGCCCTGCCGGGTCTGCTCCACGAGGGCGTGGAGCTCGCCGACGGACGGCGTACGCGGATCGATGGTGTGGTCGGGGTTGAGCAGGTCGAGCAGATGGCGCAGGTCGGTGATGGCCCGCCGGCCGGTGTCGGTGATGGCGGTCAGGGCCGTGTCGAGGCGTTCGGGGGCGGCGGTCAGGTAGCGCGCAGCCTCGGCCTGCACGACCATCGCCGTCACGTGGTGGGTCACGATGTCGTGGAGTTCGCTGGCGATCCGGGTGCGTTCGGCGGCGCGGGCGGTCAGGGCGACGTCGCGGCGGCGTTCGGCCTCGACGGCCCGGGACTGCCGCAGCCAGGCTCCGATGCCCCACGCCAGGGCCGCCGCCAGGTAGAACGTGACGAACCCGGTCACGCCTTCGGTCGACCCGTGCCGGTCGAGCGCGACGGCCAGCGCCACGTACGCGGCGGAGGCCAGGACCATGGTGGTGCGCCGACGACGTTCCAGGTGGGCCCCCGCGCTCAGCAGCGCGATGGCCAGCGCGGAGCCCGCGACCGTGTGATAGCCGCGGAGCTGGTCGATCGCGAAGCCGACCGACACCAGGGCGAGGCAGAGGGCCGGCCAGCGCCGACGGATGGCGAGCGGGAGGCACTCCAGGGCGAGCACCACGACGGTCAGCGCGTCGAAGGGACGCCCCGGCAGGTCGCCGAGCTGCGTACCGTGGTTGTGTAGCGCCGGCACCACCGACGCGAGGGCGAGCAGCAGCGCCAACGGGAGATCCCGGACCGTGACGTCCCACCGCCGCCACGAGTCCGGGACCATCCGAAGGCCGACCATCAGGAAACCGTAGCGGTCGCCGGCTGGACGCCGACCGCGCGACGGTGACGCGGGACGAGGTGACCGCGGCGGTGGGCCAGCCACATGAACACCAGGGTCAGCGCCACACCCGCCGCCACTGTGTAGAGGCTTCCCTCCGGCCCGAAGTCGCCGCCGGTGAGCAGGGTCGGGCCCGACATCGTGGTGTCCAGCAGGCCCTCGGACTGGCCGTTGCCGGAGACCACGACGCTGAAGATGCCGCCGGCGGCGAAGTTCCAGCCGAAGTGCAGGCCGATCGGCACCCACAGGTTGCGGGTGGCGGCGTAGCAGGCGGCGAGCATGAAACCGGCCTCGACTGCGATGGCGATCGCGCCCCACAGGCTGGCGTCCGGGTTGAGCAGGTGCATCAGGCCGAACACCACGCCGGTCAGCAACAGCGCGATCCAGGTGCCCATGCGTTCCTCGACGACGCGGAACAGGACGCCGCGGAAGATCAGCTCCTCGGTCGTGGCGGCGGCGGCCATGAACCCGAGCAGCGCGACCGCGCCTGTCACCGAGCCCAGGCCGTTGACGTGGTAGTCGCCGACGAAGGCGATGTTGACGATCACTGCCGCGAACATCCCGAACCCGATCAGCACCCCTCGGGTGATCCGAGCGCCGGCTCCGGCCCGAGCCACCTCCGTGACCGCACGGCGTTCGGTACGCCGTACCACCCACGCGTAGACGAGGATCGCGGCCACCGCCGTCAACACACCCAGGGCCAGGGTGAGCCAGGCGTTCCCCTCCACCGCGGCGATGGCCTGGCTGCCGATGAAGGTGACCGCCACAACGGCCACAAGCTGCTTCAACAAACGCATGACGACTCCTTCAACGAGGTCCGCGGCTGGAGCGCAGCGGCCACGTCAAACGCTATGGAGTCGCCGGTCAGGAATCGTCACCGTGCGGTGGACACTTGCGGGTAGCTCGCACGGGGGACAAGCACCTGCGCACGAGACCGTCGGGCGGGCCTTGCTGAAGGTCGGGGAACCTGACCGAATGAACAAACGACGCGCATGCCGGACTTGAGGAACGACCTGCCGGTGCCGCTGGCCAACCGACAGGGATGCCCTAAACGCCTGCGCTTGGCGGCTGGCCCGGGGATGGCCGAGCCGCCACCTGAGCGGCGGTCATCCCCTCGCGAACGGCAGCTGCTGTCGTTTCCAGCTCGACGCGCTCCCTGCGCCGCCAGTCCGCGTCGATACGGAATGTGTCACCGGCGAAGCGCGGGAACACGTGCAGGTGCACATGGAAGATCTCCTGGAATGCAGCTTTTCCGTCGGCGAGGAACATGTTTACCCCCTCGCACAGCAGCGTGGAACGGCGGAGCGCTCTGGCGAGCCGATGCGCCTGCGTCCACATCCGTCCACCAACATCCTCGGGCAGGTCTTCCAAGCCGACGGCGTGCAGGCGTGGCACGACGAGCAGATGCCCCGAAGTCACGGGGTGCAGGTCCATGAATGCGATGATCTCGTCATCCTGATGGACAAGGCTTGCTTCCAATTCACCGCGCACGATGGCGCAGAAGAGGCAGCCCTCTGGCTGGGCGAGCTCGTTGCCAGGCAAGTTCATGCACCAAAGGTAATCATCAGGACCTATATAGCAACCGGGATTCCCGAGCGACGATGATGCAGCCAGCCGCCGCTTGCGCCTGCCATCCCCGGGGCCGGAGATCCCCGCCGGAGGCACGCTCAAGGGTGTGACCTGGTGCCCCCGGCAGGATTCGAACCTGCGACACACGGTTTAGGAAACCGATGCTCTATCCCCTGAGCTACGGGGGCGCGAGTGGTCAGTGTAACGACCTGCGGGTTGACCCGCGTTGGCAGGGACTGACCCACGTTGACCTGCGCCGACCCGGCGAACCGCCCCGACCGACGACCGCACCAGACGGGTCAACGACCATGATCGTTGACCCTCACCTCGCTGCCTGACAAGACGCGCCGCCACGGACCATGGGCCTGCCCAGCGAGACTCCTGGACCGCCTATTCCGTGAAGGCCGTCCAGGAGACGGCCTGGTCGAATCGGCGAGCGGCCAGGTCGTCGACGCGGATCAGGAACCGGCCGATGTAGACGTCATCGCCGGGATCGAACTGAACGAGCGGCACCCACTCGCGCATGACCCGGTGCAACTCCTCCTCCAGCTTGAAGTCCTTCTGCTCCGGCGGAATGACGAGGTCGCCGGCCCCCTGCCGGGCCTCGAGGTTCTCCAGAGCCATCATCAACTCGGGAGTGCTGTAGAGGTGGTCGGTGTACAACTCACCGATGCCCCGGGTGTAGCCGCCGAACCGGAACGCGGCGTAGGTCGCGTCCGGCCAGAGACGGCGGGCCAGGGCGTAGAGCTCCCGGCGGTGTGGCAGGTCACGCGCCAGGCGGGTCTGGAATTCGGACAGGCCGTCCTCGTCCTCCTCGTACTCCTCGTACTCCTCAACGTTCAGCCAGCCGGGGATCGCCGCATGGACGACGGCGAAGAGGGTGCGCCCCGGGGCAAGAGCTGAAGCCGAAGACCCGGGACATAGATAGATTTGCATGTTTATCTGGGTTCCGGTATGAAGGCTGCAAGCACGTCTGGGTGCTGGTTCCTGGGGAGGAGCGACGATGAAACATGCCCTGCGACGCCTACGAACGGTGGCCGTCTCGCTCGGTGCCTGCACACTCGGGCTGAGCTTGCTGTCGGTACCCGCCGCCGAGGCGTACTCGGTTCAACCTCTCGCACCGCAGTCCGAGCGGGCACCCGAATCGGATCAGTTCTCGGCCGAGGGCGTCACCACGGTCGGTGAGCTTCGCACCATCAACGGCTCGCTGTCCTACGCTGAGGACGGCGGGACGCAGATCATCCGGCACCCCGGCGCGTCGTACGTCAAGGTGCACTTCAGCTCGCTGCGACTGGCTGACGGCGAGTACGTGACCGTGTCGAGCCCCGACGGCCGGGAGAGCTACCGGTACGACCGCTACCTGAACCGGAAGACCGGCGCGGACTACACCACCGACGGACAACCGGGCTTCTGGGCGATGTCGGTGGACGGCGACACCGCGGTGGTGACGGTGCACAGCAGCCGCACCTCCCGCAGCAGCGCCGCGACCATCGACCGGTTCTGGCGCGGCTACGACCCAACGGAGATCACGCAGCACAACTTCTCCACGCAGTCCGTCTGCAGCACCGACGCCCGCCGCGACGTGGTCTGCTACCAGACCAGCCACCCCAACGAGTACGCCAAGGGCAGGGCGGTGGCGCGGCTGCTGATCAGCGGCGGTGGAATGTGCACCACCTGGCGGGTGGGCAACACCAACCGCATGCTGACGAACAAGCACTGCTTCTCGACGCAGTCCGCAGTCAGCGGCAGCGAGATGCAGTTCAACTACCAGTGCGCCACCTGTGGCGGCTCGAATCCCGGCGCCGGCACCAAGGTCAGTGGCGCCACCCTCTACAAGGTGAGCAGCGGCGGCTCCAACCAACTCGACTACACCCTGTACTCGGTGAACAACTTCACCAACATCCAGACCTTCGGCACCCTGTACCTGGCGACGACCGCCACCACGACCGGCACGAGGATGTACGTCCCGGGGCACGGTGACGGCAGCCCGAAGCGACTGTCGATCTTCGAGGACACCCAGAACGGCGCGAACTGCACCGTCAAGAACGCGAACTACAACACCTGGAACATCAGCTACAGCTGTGACACCTCTGGCGGCAACTCGGGCTCGCCGGTGCTGAACGCCAGCCACCGGGTGATCGCCCTGCACCACCTCGGCGGTTGCCCGTCGAACCAGGGCGCGAAGGCACACCTCATCTACAACGAGATCGCCAGCCTGATCGACAACGGCTGACGGCAACTGACGACCACGGGCCGTCGGGGCGCGCTGCGCTCCGACGGCCCACCGGCATCCAGCACCTGCCGGGGTCACGACCCCAGCGGTCGGGCCGCCCAGTCGGCGGCGAGTTCATCTGGGTCACCGGTCCGGAACAGCGGCGGCTCGTGCAGCAGGAAGTCGCGGTGACTGATGTTCCAGGCATACGCCCCGGCCATGGCGAAGGCCAGCACGTCCCCCACGCCGATCGGCCCCGCGGTGGCCGAGCGGGACAGCACGTCCTTCGGGGTGCAGAGTTGCCCGACCACGGTGACCGGCCCTCCGTCGGTCCGTGGAACGTCGACGTCCCGTCGCCGGTGCACGCCGAACGGCTGCGGGTGACCCTTTGCCACGGGTGTGCGCAGGTGGTGAGTGCCGCCGGTCACCACCACGAACCACTCGCCGTAGGAGCGTTTCACGTCGATCACCTCGGTGAGGTACGCCCCGCAGTAGGCGGTGACCGACCGGCCCGGCTCGATGCGCAGCCGCAGGTGCGGGTACGCGTCGACGACCTTCGCCAGTGCCTGGCCGTAGCTCTCCCAGTCGAACCGTGCCGTCGGGTCGGCGTAGTCGACGGCCATGCCGCCGCCGACGTCGACCTCGGCGGCATCGATCTCGGCGACGGACCAGCGGACCACGGCGGCGGCGACCTCGCCGGCGAGCGGGGCGTCCAGCCCGCTGGCCAGGTGGGCGTGGATTCCGCGTACCTCGATGCCGGCGGGCGGGCGGCGGGCACACTCCACCGCGTCGGCCGGGTCCATGCCGAACGGGCTGGGTCCGCCGCCCATGACCAGGCTCGCCCCGGGCGCATCCACCGGCAGGTTCACCCGCAGCAGCACCTGGGCCGACCTGCCGGAGGCGGCAGCCAGTGCGCCGAGACGCCGTAGCTCGGCCGGCGACTCGACGTGGATGCGGTGCACCCCGGCGGCGAGAGCGGCGGCGAGGTCCTCTTCGGTCTTGCCGGGCCCGGCGTACGCGGCCGGCTCCTGCCCCGGCAGCACCTCGGACAGTCTCCGCAGCTCGCCGCGGCTGGCGGCCTCGAACCCGTCGACAACCGGAGCCAGGGTACGCAGCACGCCCGGATCCGGGTTCGCCTTGACCGCGTAGAGCAGCTCCACCCGCCGTGGCAGCGCGGCCCGGATGGATCGGGCGTGCGCGGCCAGCCCGTCGAGGTCGTGGACGTAGACCGGTCGGGTCACCGTGGCCCGCCCATCGGGTTCGGCACCGGCACGAACGGCGCGGCCCGGTCGGCGTCGCGTCGCCACCGGACCAGCAGGTTCGCCTTGGCCACCAGCGGCTCCCCGTTCAGCAGCCCGCGCAGCTCGGGCGGCTCGCCGAGGTCGGCGGCCACCGCCGCGACGACCGCACGTAGCTCCTGCCACAGCGACCGTTCGATCCCCGGCTGCGCGTCGGCGAGCGCACCGCAGACGCCGGCCAGGTGGTTGACGAACAGGCAGTAGACGATTCGGCGGCGAGCGGCCCGCGGACCGTAGCCGGCCTGCGGTGGGACGCCGTCCGGCCAGGTGACCCACCGGTCGGTGTCCAGCTTCACCCCCTCCAGGTCCCGCAGCAGCATCCGTACCGGACGGCGCTCCCGGTCGAGCACCACGACCACGTTCTGCAGGTGTGCCTCGTGCACGACGCCGTCGCTGAGCCAGCAGCGCAGCACCGCCGGCACCAGCAGCCCGATGTACGCCCGCCACCAGGCCACCGGATCCGGTACCGCCAGCGGCGCGGCGGCCAGCGCCGCCGCGAGGATCGGAGTGTCCCCGGGTCGCAGGTGCGGGCGCAGGCCGGTGCGCAGGATCGTCCCGTACGCCTCGTCCGCGCCCGGGACGTCGACCGTGCGGTAGGCGGGCTCGGCGAGCAGCCCGACCCCGGCCGGCATCGGCACCCGGGCCAGCAGGTCGGTCAGGGTGACCGCGCCGGTGAGCTCGTACCGCGCGTTCTTGCGCAGGCAGTTGGTGATCCGGACGTGCAGGCTGGTCTTGACGAACAGGTCGGCCTCGGGGGCGTAGAGGGTGCGGACGCTCGCCGTCGGCCGTACCGGAACACCGGACGCACCCAGGTGACGCAGCCGGGGATGCGCTGGCGGGATCAGCGACAGTTGCCAGGGGTGTACCGGCAGCACCCGGTGCCCGGCCGGGGGCCGCGGCGGGTCGAGGGCGGCGATCAGCGGGTCGAACGGCCCGGCGCCGGCGACGAGGTCGTCCGGCACGGCGAGCCAGTGCAGTCGGAACGCGGTACGCAGCTCCGGCGCGTACCCCCGCCAGGTGTCCGGATCACCGCTGCGCCACTTCGGCGCCGGATGGTGCGGGTGGCCGAAGACCAGCGACTGTTCGGAGTCGACGTACGCGTCGATGGCCGGCTCGCCGGTGGGAGTGGGGTCCTGTGCCGGGCGCTCGGCCAGCAGCCGGGCCACCGTGTCGCGGCTGGCCCGGACCTGCCCGACGAACTCGTCGTTCACCAGGCCGGTACGGGCGGCGAGTTCCGCCGCGACCAGCGTGGCCAACCCGTCCGCGTCCAGGTCCTCCCACCTGCCGTCGTCGGCCATCCGCTGCACCGGGCCGGCGTAGCGGTGCGCGCCGAGCGGGGAGGTTCGCGCGACGGCGCAGCGCAGCGTCACGTCGAGGTGCCGTAGCAGCAGACGCGCGGCACCGCCAGCCACGGTGGTGTCGCCGTCGGGCAGGGCGATCTCCCGCAGCAGACAGCCGAACACGGTGTGGGCGGTGGCAAGGTCGGCGCGCTGGCTGGTGTCGACGCCCGGCCGGGAGCGCAACTGTGCGCTCGTCATCGTGTCTCCTGTAGGTAGTTCGGGCCGGTGCGCCGGTAGTACTTGTTGATGTCGGCGCAGCCCAGCCGCTGCTTGGGCAGCAGGGTGCCGGCGGTGAGCATCGCCTTGATGGGTAGTCGGGCCGCCTGGAGAACCCCCTCGGTGAAGGATCGCACCGCCGGCCCGTCGCCCCAACGGTCGCGGGCTGCGGCCAGCCGGGGTGCCAGCGCGGCGGCCGGTGACGGCACGGGCAGGCCTCGGGCGGCCAGGGCGATCAGGGGTGCCGCCGCGGCCAGGTGCAGGGTGATGGTGATGAACACGTCGGCGAGCTCCTGCGGATCGCGCGCCCACATCCGGTCGTCCCGCAGCGGGAGCCCGCCGGGACCGCGATGCCGGAGGTCCAGTCGGGCGCCGTCGTTGTCCTTGTAGAGCAGGCCGATCGACCCGTCGGGGTGCACCAGCAGGTGGATGTTCTGCGGGTGCGCCTCAAGGGCCACCCCGTGGCGTAGCCAGAGGCAGACATGCCAGTCGAGCAGGAGGTCCAGGTAGGACCCGAGCACCCTCTCGGGCTGCCCGGCGCTGATCCGTTCGAGGACGGTGCCCGCGACCGGGTCGGGTGCGGCGAGGGCTGCGACCGGCACCACGTGCACGCCGGTCAGGTCGCGCGGAAAGCGGCGCAGCAGGAAACTGCGGCGCTCGTCGCCGTCGACGTGTGCGTAGGTGCTCTCGTCGGCGTGCCGGATCCGGCCGGTAAAGGCTGGTTCCGCGCTGGCGATCCGGTCTAGCAGCCCGGCGACCGCCGCGCCGTCGGCGAGCGAGCCCGGGTCCAGTGTCCGCCGGTTGCGGGCGCCGAGGCTCGCTGTCGGCAGCGGCAACTTCAGGTGAACGTACGGGTCATGGTCGAGCGCCACCGTCCGCATGGAGAGGGTGGGCCGCGCGGAGAACGTCGGCAGGTCCGCCACCGGTAGCGCGTCGCGTGCCGCGATGAGCGGATGCACCGGCATCAGCAGCTGATCCGGGCGCTGTGCCCGCGGCCACCATGGCGGGAGATCGCCGGTGAGCCGCACCTGTTCGGCGGAGGCGGCGTACCAACTCAGCCGGAAACGCGGCGCGTGTTCGGGGGCGTAGCGGAGCAGTTCGTCGTCGCTGAGCCCCGGACGGGAGCGGTCGGTGGGGTAGACCGGATGACCGTGGTGCGCGGCGAGTACGTCGTCCAGGAGCGCCGCCGGCATACCCGTGGGGGTGATCGGGCGCTCGGCGGCCACCTCGGCGAGCACCCGTGACCGAGCAGCGGTGACGAGCCGTCGCGCCCGCAGGTCGGCGCGACACTCGGCTCCGAAGTCCCGCCAGCCTGCCTCGGCCTCCGGGTCGTCGTGCGGAGCGAGCAACGTCAGCAGCCCCTCCACGGTGTCCGTCCGGCGGGTGTCTCCGTCCACGACGACGTGCACCATCGGTGCGGCGCTGCGCAGGGCCTGCTGGAAGCCGCCAGCGCGGACCGGTATCCGCAGCAGCCCGGCACCGTGCGGCACCTCCCACCTGTCGGGGCCGTCCGGCCGGCCTCGGCTGAGCAGACCGAGGTGGTCCTCGCGCAGCAGGGCGTCGAGCACCCGGACGAACACCTCCCGCTCGCAGTCGTCGCTCACTCGACGATCGTCCACTGCAACCCTTGGTGGAAGGCGGCCAGCGACTCCCGGACGGTGTCCTGGTCGGGGCCGATCGCGTGCAGCGCGGCGAGGTAGTCGCGGTTCGTGCCGGTACGATTCGCGATCCGGCCCAGCTCGCGCAGGGGTCGGCAGCCCAACCGGACCTCGCCGTGGACCGTGTCCAGTGGGCCGGGTGCGGCGGTGAGCCGGCCCGACCGGTCCGCGCAGACGTACTCGACCCGGGCGTACCGGTCGACGGTGGCGGGCAGGTCGAGGGCGGCCAGCGGCTCGCCGAGGTGCAGCCGGATGACGTACTCGAACAGCGGCACGCCGAGCAGTTCGGCGAGGATCAGGTCCATCCGGTCGCCGATGAGGCGGTAGTTCACCTCGATCAGCCGGACCCGGCTGTCCTGGACGACGTACTCGGTGTGGCAGGCGCCCAGGCCGACACCGAGCGCGTCGAGGCACGCCCGAAGCTGGGTGCTGATCTGCTCCGCCGGGGGCGACCAGTCGAGGCTCTCCTCGGTGAAGGTCGGTGGCGGGCCGAGGTGGGTGCGCCACCCGCCGAGGACAGCCAGCGCCGTACCGTCGCCGAGAGTGTCATGTGTCCGCAGCTCCCCGGCGAGGTACTCCTCGACCACCAGTGCCACATCCGGCCGCCGGCCGCGGATCTCGGCGACCCGGGCGTCCAGCTCTCGATCATCGGCCACCAGGTAGGCGTCCTCGCTGGCCACCCCCTCGCGGGGTTTGACCACCGCTGGGAACATCTCGCCCGGCGCGGCGGGTGGGACACCAGGGTCGACGGCGACGGCGCGGACCAGGTCGAGCCCGGCAGCCTCGATCGCCCGGCGGGTGGCGGCCTTGTCCTTGCAGAGCCGGGCGGCGTCGGGATCCTTGCCGGGCAGGCCGAGCTTGCGGGCGGCGATCGCGGTGACCTCCTGAAGGTGGTCGCTGTTGGACAGTAGCGCCGCCGGCCGGTCCCCTGCTGTCGCCGCGACCACCGCTGCCGCGTCCCGGATCGCACACCGCGCCACCGGCACCTCGGCCGGCCACTGCTCGGGCCGGTCGGTCAGCACGGTGACCGGCAGTTCGAGTGCGGCCGCCGCTGGTAGGAAACCTTCCAGGACGGCGTCGGTGGGGTTGAGCGCGGTGATGTACAGCCGCATACGGCCTCCGTCGAGGGCGACGATCGTCGTGATTAGGGTAGCCTACCCTTATTGTCGGGATGTAAGTGGCTTGTCCTGACTATCTGCCAACGGCCGGATCGGCTGGCCCGGGGCGCACGGACTCCGATCGCTGCGCCCGGTGCAGCAGCCCGGCGGCGACCAGGCCACCGACAAGCACAGCGGCAGCGCCCACCGTCTGCCCGGTCTCCAGCGCCGAGGCGAAGGCGACGGTGACGGCCTCCCGCTCCGGCCCCTCGCCGGCAGCGGCGAGCGCTGCGGGGAACGACCCGGCGCCGGCCAGGGCGGCGGGCAGCAGGGCGGCGAACCGGGCGTTCAGCACGGCGCCCAGCACCGCGATGCCGAGGCTGCTGCCGACCTCGGTCATGGTGCCGTCGACGCCGGCACCGGCACCGGCCTTCTCCGCCGGGATCGCGCTCATCACCGCCTCGACGATCGCCGGGTTGGCCAGCGCGCAGCCGACGCCCATGATGAGCAGCCCACCCAGCAGCAGCCCGTAGCCGTCGGAGGGGACGAGGGTGATCACCGCGAGGCCACCCGCGAGCAGCGTCATGCCGACGGCGATGGCGGCCGCCAGGCCGAGCCGACGGATCAGGGCGGCGGCGACGCCGCTGACGTTGAGCAGCACGATGGACAGGGCGAAGGGTGCCATCCGCAGGCCCGCCTCCCAGGCGGGGTAGCCGCGGACGAACTGCAGGTGCTGGGTGAGCAGGAACAGCGCGCCGGTGGCCCCGAACGTGATCAGGACGACCCCGGAGACCGCGCCGACGAAGCGCCGGTCCCGAAAGAAGTGCATGTCCAGCATGGGATCGGCGATCCGCCGCTCCCAGCGGACGAAGAGCCCGAGCAGGAGCACGCCGACGGCTGCCGTGCCGAGCACCTCGGGCGACGCCCACCCCCGGTCCGGCCCGGAGATGATGGACCAGACGACCCCGGTCAGTCCGGCGGTGGAGAGCGCCGCGCCGACCACGTCGAGGCGGCCACCGGCCGGGCCGCGGGACTCGGGTATCAGCGCACGGCCGGCGACAAGGCAGACCAGCACGATGGGGACGTTCATCAGGAAGATCGCGCCCCACGGCAGGTGGGCGAGGATGGTGCCACCGATCGGTGGCCCGACGGCGAAGCCCAACGCGCTGGTGGCGGCCCAGATGCCGATCGCCCGGGACCGCTCGGCGCCGTCGAAGACCTGCATGGCGATCGCGAGGGTGGAGGTGGCCAGCAGCGCACCGCCGACGCCCATTCCGGCCCGGGCGGCGATCAACTGCCCGCTGGTGGTGGCGAGCCCGGCGGCGAGCGAGCCGAGTCCGAACAGGACGAGCCCGGCGAGCAACATCCGGCGGCGCCCGTACCGGTCCGCGGCGCTGCCGGCGGTGAGCAGCAGACCCGACAGCACCAGCGCGTACGCGTTGATCATCCATTGCACATCGGCGGTGCTGGCGCCCAGCTCGGTCGTGAGCACCGGCACCGCCACGGTCAGCACCGTGTTGTCCAGCACCACGACGAGTTGGGCGACGCAGAGCACGGCCAGGATGAGCCACCGGTGGGGCAACCGGGTCGATGCCGTGAGCGCGGCGGTCGGTTGACCCGCCGCGTGGGTGTTCGTCGACGTGTCGACGACCGCTCCGCGTCGGCCAGCGGGGGTCACGCCACGGCCTTCGCGGCTTTCCAGTAGCCGAGGGAGATCAGCTGGCTCTTGTCGACGCCCAGGGTACGGCGGATGTGCCGGATGATGCCGCGGGTGCTGGCCGCCTCGCAGGCCACCCAGTAGTGGGCGGTATCGCTGGCCGGCAGGGTGGCGCAGACCGTGTCGACCAGGTGTTGACCCGCGTCGCGCCGGGGCACCCAGGTGACGTCGTGGTGCGCCCGAGCCCGTGGCGCGAGTGCCTTCTCACCCTCGTGGGCGTACTCCAGCCAGACCGTCGCCGGGATGTCGGCGCCGGCGTCGAGCAGGCTGTTCACCGCGGCCAGGGATGCCGCGTCGCCGACGAGGTAGAGGTGCTCGGGCGCGGGGTCGGGCAGTTGGTAGGCGCTGCCCTGGACGGTGGCGCCGATGGTGTCGCCGACCTGCGCCGTGGTGGCCCAGCGGGCGGCGCAGCCGTCGTGGATGGCGAATTCGAGGCTGAATCGGCCGGTGGCCGGGTCCGGGTCCACCAACGTGTAGGCACGCTGGTGCGCACGGCCGTCGTTGTCGAACCACAGCCGGATCCACATGGTGGGGTGAACCCCGCACGCCTCCAGCAGGCCGCCCCCGTCCAGGAGCAGCCGCTGGTAGTGCCCTTCGACCGACTCGGTGCCCAGCACGGTCAACCGAAAGTCCCGGCCTCCCATGGCCTTGAGGACCAGGGCCTCCCAGTTCCGTTTCACGCACCCTCCAAGTAAGGTCAGCCTTCGTTAGGGCAGGGTAACCTAAGTTGAGCGCCCGACGGAACATGCATTCCTCTCGCCTCGGTGCCACGTACCGATGAGCCACTCACCACTCCGCAGCAAGGGACGGCGCCTCATGACATACCAGGAGAAGATCTCGGGCCTCGGCGAGTTGTCGTTGGTAACCGTGCAACCCGACCGGCACGCCGAACTGCTGCACAGTTGGGTGACCCGGCCCCGCAACTCTTTCTGGGGCATGGGGTCGCACACCTTGGAAGAGGTACGCGAGATATACGCGTTCGTCGACAGTCTGCCGACGCACCACGCGTACCTGATCATGATCGACGCGGAACCGGTCGGCCTCTTCCAGACCTATCAGCCCGAGGCGGACCCGGTCGGCGAGCGCTACCCGGTGCAGCCTGGGGATGTCGGGATGCACCTGCTGCTCAGCCCTGACCGGCGCCTCGCCCAGGGCATCACCAGCGCCGTCGGCCCCGCCCTCGCCCGCTTCCTGTTCCGTGACCCCGCTGCCCAGCGGATCGTGGTCGAGCCGGACGTCCGCAACCACCTCGCGCTACGCCGGCTGGAGAGCGAGGGCTTCACCTACGGGTCCGAGATCGACATGCCGGACAAGCATGCCCAACTCGCGTTCCTGACGCGCGCCCGGTTCGAGTCGAACCACCCGACGTCGGCCTGACCGTCGGCTGCTCAGCGGGCGGCCTGGAACGCGCGTCCGACCAGGGTCGCCTCGGTGCCGTCGCTGAACAGCCCGGACCGGTCCTTGTCGGTGGCGGGTAGGCCGAACCAGGCGTAGCGCTGCACGTAGGAGAGTTGGCCCAGCATGCTGGTGGCCGCGGTGAGGAAGGCCGCCTGTTGCTCCTGACTGGGAAACTGCTGGCGTCCGCCGTCGAAGCGGATCAGCGCGAACTCGGTCAGCCAGATCGGCTTCTTGTACCGCTGGTACACGGCCTGCAGGTACTGCTTGAGCTGGTTCACCGCAGTGGCGGTGGTGAACTCGGCACCGAACCAGTGCAGGGTGATGAAGTCGACCCGGTGACCGCGGGAGGTCGCGCCGGTCATGAACCTGTCGAGCCAGCCCTGCGGGTCGGCCCCGCCCCAGGCGACCGCCGGGCTGCCCAGCCTGCTGCCGGTCGCCATCAACTGCGGCCACAGGTCCAGCGCCCGCTCGACGGTCATGTTCGCCTGCTCGGGCAGGTCCGGTTCGTTGAACGTGAGCAGGTACGGCCCGGCCGCCCTGGCCCGGGCCAGATCTGCGGCGGTCACATTCTCGGCGCCACGGATCATCGGTACGAACGTCGCACCCTGCGGAGTGCTGATACCTGGGTGTTGGGTGCCCCAGGTGTAGTACCAGCCGGCCTTCGAGTTCGCCAACGCCTGGCTGACCCCGGCGAAGTTCCACACCCCGACGCCCTTCCTCGTCGAACTGACCGCCGGTGCGGCCGGTGCCCTCGACGACGGTCGCGCACTCGGTGACGGCGCGCCGCTCGGGGATGGGACGGCGGCGGGTGTCACGGCGGGCGGGACGGCCCACGAGGGTGCGGGCGGATCGTCCGGTCGGATCACCACCAACGCGGTGAGGGCGAGGATGACGGCTGCGGCGCCACCGACAAGCGCCGGAAGCAGGCCGCGGGGCCGGTTCACCGCCAGGTTGGCGATGCCCTGTCCGCTGCCGACGTCGGTGGGCACACCGCCGGGTGGGGTCGTCCCGGCGGTGTGCCCGGCCGTCGGGTCCGGGGGGTGGTACCCGACGGCCTGCGAGGCGGCCGGGGGAAGGGCCGCGCTCGGGAAGTGGGCGCTGAGGCTGGCCGGCAGCGGCAGCAGCGACAGACCGGCGAGCAGCCGGTCGATCGGCACCAGGCTGGTGCCCAGGCGCCCGCAGGACGCGCAGTCCCGGACGTGCCGGGCCAGTCGTTTGCGCCACAGTGGATTGGGAGTGCCGTCCCACCCGACGGCCGCGGCCCGCAGGTCCGGGCAGCCGGGGCGGGTCCGTAGCGCGCGGACGACGGCCCGCGCACTCTGGATCTGTTCCTTCATCCGGTGGATCCGCACGGCGACGTGGCCTGGGGAGAGCGCGAGCGCGTCGGCGACCTCGGTCCGCGCGAGCACGCCGGTCTCCTCCAGCCACCAGAGCGACAGCAGTTCCTGGTCGTCCGGGTCGAGCCAGCGGGTCGCCTCGGCGACCTCGCGTCGTTGGTCGGTGAGACCGAGCCGGAGGATGGTGATCGCCGCGAAGTCGGAGGCCGGGTCGGGCACGTTGTGGATCGCATCGAGCCCGGCGTCGCGGTTGAGTGCGACCCGTCGGCGCTGTTCCCAGTCACGCACCTGACGGATGGTGATCGCCACCAGCCAGGACCGGAAGGCTGCCGGGTCGTTGAGCGCGGGCAGGTGCCGGACCACCCGTACCAATGTCTCCTGGACCACGTCGTCGACGTCGGCGTGGCCGCGGAGCGCCCGGCCGACGATGTTGTAGACCAACGGGAGGGAGGCCGCTACGACGTCATTGAGAGCGCGCTGGTCGCCCTGTCGGGCCGCGACGACCAACCCGGTGTCGGGTTGTCCTCGACCGGTTGACGACATGGGTCTCACTCCTTCTGCGCTCATCGTCGGGGCGCTAGCGCTGTGCGCGCGGACACCCTCTTGATCGGAGACCCGTGGCGGCGGGTCGGATTACGGAATTCTCCAGAGACAACTGTCGGCCACCTACCGCCCGGGTGCGAGTCAGGGCGGATGTGGATGGCCCCCGATGGCGGCGCATGGTCGACGGCGACGCCGGGTATGGTGCGTGTGTAGGTGTCGCCGGGCGCTCGCCCGCGATCGAGACACCGTGCTCTGGCGCCAGAGTGAGCGCCGGGTTTATCGCGAGGTTGTGCGGCAGGAACTGCCGACGGCCGGATGCACCCCTCTGCTGAAGACAGGACCCTTGCATGACTTCGAACAACAGTGATCGACCGGCGTTGTTTCTCGCCACCGCGACCGCCGACGGGCTCGACGGCCCGGGCGTGACCTTCGACGGCAGCGAGGAGGCCATGCGGCGACTCCGCGATCCCTTCGCGGTAAAGGCGAGTCGGCCGGGTGCGCAGGACGCCGACAACCCGGATCAGCGCGATTGATCCGGCGGACTCCCGCCGCCGAAGAGGACGCCCGCTCGCACCACGCGCACCTCGCGACTTGCGGGCATCCCCCTTTCGGCTAGTAATACATCGCTCTTTCGGGTAGCGTTCCACCCATCAAGTGGAACGACATGACGCGGTGGCGAGGCCCGTGCTCGTGGCCTTGCGACAGCGCACCCCGCCCGTCCGTGCGCTCCGGCGGCAGCCGGTTCGGAGATCTTCCGGTCGACCCGATCGACGGGCACATGCGGGAAGGACCATCCCATGGTCACTACCTTCGAACCGGCGACCAGCACGCACGTCAGCCAACGGAGCAAGGTCCACAGCGGGGATGAACTGCTGGTCGCGATGGCCGCGATGCAAGCCGACGACCCCCGCCGCCCGGCGCTGCGGGACCGCACCATCGAGGCGTGGTTGCCGCTCGCCCGCCACCTGGCGCGCCGCTACTCCGGACGCGGCGCAGCCGACGAGGACCTGGCCCAGACCGCCGCGCTCGGTCTCATCAAGGCGGTCGACCACTTCGACTCCACCCGGGGCATCGACTTCACCGGGTACGCGATCCCCACCATCATCGGCGAGATCAAGCGGTACTTCCGCGACCGCACCTGGGCCGTGCGGGTGCCCCGCCGTCTGCAGGAACTGCGCCTGTCGATCAGCGCGGCGAACAGCACCCTGACCCAGACGTTGGGCCGCTCGCCGACCGTGGCCGACATCGCGACCTACCTCGAACTGTCCGAGGAGACCGTGCTGGAAGGACTGGAAGGTGCCCGCGCCTACCAGGCCACTTCACTGTCCACCCCGGTCGGCGCTGACGGCAACCGGGAGCTCGGGGACACCCTCGGCGCCGACGACCACGAGATGGACCGTGTCGAGATCCGCGTCGCTCTCGGCCCCGCCCTCGTCAGGCTGCCGGAACGAGAGCGCGAGATCCTGAATCTGCGCTTTCACGGCAACCTGACCCAGGCGCAGATCGCCGATCGGGTCGGCGTCTCACAGATGCACATCTCCCGGCTGGTCGCCCGATCGTTGGCCACTCTGCGCCGCCACCTCTCCGACGACAGCGCCTTCTGACCACCGGCACCGTTACGGTCAAGGTTGCCGGAAGCGGTCCCCCGACTCGGGGCGGCCGGGACGTGCGAACGAACAGGACAACCATGACCGTCCACATCGATCTGGCCGGAATGACCGCGCTGGTCACCGGTTCGACCCAGGGAATCGGTGCCGCCATCGCCACCGGGCTCGCCCGCGCCGGGGCCCGGGTGGCGGTCAACGGCCGTACCGCCGCTGGCGTGCAGCGGGCAGCGGTGGCGTTGCGCAGCGAGGTTCCCGGCGCCGACGTGATCGAGGTCGATGCCGACGTGTCCAGCGACGAGGGCACGGCGCGGGCGCTCGGCCTGCTGCCGACCGTCGACATTCTGATCAACAACCTCGGCATCTTCGGCCCCACTCCGGCGCTGGAGATCTCCGATGACGAGTGGCGTCGCTACTTCGAGGTGAACGTGCTGGCCGGCGTCCGGCTGACCCGCGCCTACCTGCCCGCGATGATGGAACGCGGCTGGGGGCGGGTGCAGTACATCGCCAGCGACTCGGCGGTCGTGATCCCGGCCGAAATGATCCACTACGGCGTCTCCAAGACGGCCCTGCTCGGCGTCTCGCGCGGGTTCGCGAAGGCTGCCGCCGGCACCGGCGTGACCGTCAACTCGGTGCTCGCCGGGCCGACGCACACCGGCGGCGTCGAGGACTTCGTCTCCGAACTCGTGGGCGACAGCCTGCCATGGGATGAGGCGCAGCGGGAGTTCATGCGGCTGCACCGGCCGCAGTCCCTGCTTCAGCGGCTGATCGAGCCCGAGGAGATCGCCAACATGGTCACCTACCTCGCCTCTCCCCTCGCCTCCGCGACGACCGGCGCCGCCGTCCGGGTCGACGGCGGCTACGTCGACGCGATCATCCCGTAACCGGCTACCGCCGCCGGCACGCGTCGGCCATCAACCGTTCAGAACTGGACGACGTGGCCCACGCGCGGCGGCGTGCGACCCGTGAGGACCTCGAGCCACGCGTGCTGCAGGGCCTCGGGTCCCGTACCGACCTGGACGTCGAGCCACCCGCTCACCACGCCGGTGAACCGTCGCCAGGCCTCGGTGAACCGTTGGTCGAGCCCTTCGCGGCCCCAGTCCAGGCTGCGCTTGCGCATCTGAACCGGTGCGAAGAACACCTCCTCGGCGGCGTCGGCGTTCGGCGTCTGGTTGGTGAGCCCGACCGCGATGTCCCGGACGAGCTGATCGCCGAGGTGCCCGCGCAGAGCGGCTCGGGTCGAGGACGCGCCGGACAGGTCGAGATAGACGGTCGGGACCGCGTCCAGGACGCCGATGTCGTGGTAGGAAACGACCTCGTCGTAGCAGCCGAGTGACCGCGTGAAGGCGAGGTTGCCGGGTGAGGTGAGCCCGACCAGACGGGGGCCACGGCCGTGCAGTTCGAACGCGGCGGCATAGGCGGTCTTACTGGACGCCGATGACAGCACCAGCGACGCCGCACCGTAGAAGTCGTTGTCGACGACCTGATCGGCCAGCATGAAAGAGGTGAAGAACAGCGGCCGGAACAGGATCAGCAGGTCCTCCTGGTCCGGCCGGTACGCCGGGTCGCCGGAGGTCGACCGGTAGACGTTGTACGGCGAGGGCAGCCCGGCCCGGTGCGCGCTCGCGTCGCGGAACCCGGACTCGTCCACTCGGTCCGGCCGCACCACCAGGTGACCGGCTGGCGGGAGGTAGCCGTAGACCCGCAGCCCCGCCGCGACCTCCGGAACCCGCGACGCGATCACCTCGGCGAAGCCCCACAACGGCGGCAGCCCCCACTCCCGCCCGAGCCCGCGGGGGTCGGGCGGGAAGAACTGCCAGTAACGCATCGAGTCACCGAGCACCGCGTAGGTCACATTGTTGGCGGTGAGGCCGACGCGGTCCACGCGTAACAGCACCTCGCCGTCGGACAGAGCCGGCGTCGCGCCCTCGACGAGCGTGCTCCGGCCGAGGTCGTCACGGGCCACGGCGAATGTCCACGAGTCAGCCATGGCCTGACGCTAGACAGCCCTCGAAACGGAGACAAGTGCACTGCGGGTGCAAAATCCCACTCGCCGATGCTCGAGATCCGGACGCGCTGAGGTAGCGAGACGGGCGAGCAGCGCGCGCGACGCCACCCTCACGTGGACGGGGCGTCGGCGAGCTCAGCAGGATCGAGGTGCAGGGTGGCGAGCAGCCCGGAATGCTTGGCCGGATCGACCTGCTCCGGCAGCTCGCGCTCTACCCAGTCGGCCCTGGCCTGCTGACCCCGGTCGCGAAGGGCGTTGACGATCTTGCTTCGGGCGATCCTCATCTGGTGCTCCCTGATAGTGCCGTCCGGAACGATCATGCTCACGGACGGCGCGTGAACGCGCGGGTCGGATCCCACCACCGGCCATCGCAGCGAACCGAACGTGCCGTGCCTGGTGAATCCGACAGCCGGGAGTTGGTCGGCGAGGAAACAACACGACCAGCACGTCGCGGAGCTGAGGGATGACGATGGGAAACGCCGCTGATGGGCTGGTGGCGACGGCATCTGGCGCCACCGGAGGTCCCGGTCGACATGTTCACCGTACGCCCCCGGACGGTGTTGGGCCGCACCTGCACCGCTGGCCGCTGGCCGGGATCGGGCGGCGGCAGCCTGGTCAGGGCTCCAGCACCACCTTGCCCGCCCGGTTGCGGGTCTCCGCGAAGAGTCCGGCGGACACCTCGGTGAGCGGACAGCCGGCGGCGATCTGCGTCGAGGTGGCCGTCAAGCGCTCGTCAGGGTGCGATCCGCAGGACCCGGATGGAGCTGTCGTCGTAGTCGCTGAAGCGGTACCGGAGCCCGGCGAACGGGCTGCCGGGGAAGTCGCCGGTGATCGTCGCGGTCACGATGGTGCCGGCGGGGGTGTCCTCGACGTCGGTGATCTCGTACGTCACCAGCGGCACCTCGCGGCGCCACCGGCGGATGGCCTCGATGCCGCGGTACTCGGTCGACTCGTCCTCGACGACGGCGTCGTCGGCGAAGAGGGCGAAGTAGTCATCGTGGTCCGGCTGGCCGGCGAGCTCGAAGTAGCGGCGGATGACGGCCGGCGCGGTGTGGCTGGTGGTCATGGTCGGTGTCCTTTCCGAGGGAATGATCGACATCGGTACCCCTCCAGGCAGCATGACGTGGACGTCTCCGAGACGCCGTATAGTTGCTTCTGAAACAGAACCGACTGACTTCGAGACTAGCACCGACTCGGGAGAGGGCAACTTCGTGGCAGGGAAGATCCGGCTGGAGGACCGCGAATGCCCTCTGTCCAGCGCACTGGGCTACGTGGGCGAGTGGTGGACGCTCCTGATCTTGCATGATGCTTTCGACGGCTACACCCGCTTTGATCAGTTCCAGGCCAATCTGGGTGTCTCGTCCAGCATCCTGACCAGCCGGCTCAAGACGCTCACCAGCCAGGGGCTGCTCGAACGTCGCCGCTACCAGACCAGGCCGGACCGCTACGAGTACGTCCTCACCGACCTCGGGCGCAGCCTGCGCCCCGTCGTCGTCGCCCTCGCCGCCTGGGGAAACTCCCGCCTCGACCCGAGCGAGCGCAGCATGATCCTGGTCGACCGGCACACCGGCGTGGAGGCCGACCCGATCATCGTCGACCGGAGCAGCGGACGTGCGCTCGACGACAGCGACTTCGTCTTCGCCGCCGGCCCCGCCGCGAGCGAGGCCATGCGCAAGCGCTACGAGCACATCCCGACCCGAGCGGTCCCCGACCAGCACCAACCCTGACCGGTCAGCGGTCGCCAGGCCAGTCGGTTGAGGCCGGCGCGCAGACCGGCGCGCCGCGTTCCCGGTACCGCCAGATTCGCCAGGCTCAGCCCAGCCCTGCCGCCCGGTCCAGATGGGTAAGGAACCGCCGCACCGCCGGAGGTCGGCTCCGACCGGCGACGGTGGCGGCGAAGACCCGCCGGACGGAGGCGTCGTCGGGGTGCAGGCGGAGCAGGGTCAGGTCGGGCGGAGCGGCGCGTACGGCCAGGGCCGGCACCAACGCGACGCCCAGGCCGGCCGCGACGCAGCCCAGCTTGCCGGTCCACTCCGCCGCGACGATGTCGATCCGCGGCCGGAAACCCGCCGGCAGGGTGGCTCGCAACAGGGTCTCCTCAGCGGTCGCCGAGCCGGCGATGAACGACTCATCGGCCAGGTCGCGCAGGCGGATGGTCCGCCGGTGGGCGAGCCGATGCGTCCGGGGAACGGCCACCAGCAGCGCCTCGTCGACGAGGTGGTGCAGGTCGAAGTGGTCGCCGTCGAGCGGCTGGTCGGCCGCGGCGCTCACCACGGCGACGTCGGCGTCACCGTCGACCAGGCGCTCCAGCAGCCCCGGCGTGAGCCCTTCGACCAGCGACAGGGCCACCTCGGGATGGTCGGACTTGAAGCTGGCCAGAGCGCGCGGCACGAGCGCGGCGACCGCTGTGGGGAACGCGCCGACCCGCAACCGGCCGGCGGACAGGTCGCGCAGCGCCGCCAGGTCCCGCCGGGCGGTGTCCAGCCGGTCGAGCACGGCCTCGGTGTGGCCGAGCAGGCAACGGCCCTGCTCGGTCAGGGCGACACCGCGCGGCAGCCGGTCCAGCAACGGCGACCCGGTCTCGGCTTCCAGCGCGGCGATCTGTCGGGACACCGCCGACTGGGTGTAGCGCAGGCTGCGGGCCGCAGCCGTGATGGAGCCGTGCTCGGCGACGGCACGGAAGACCTGGAGCGCGTTCAGCTGCATCCTGCCATGTTCTCCCAGCATGGCAGCGATGCGTAACAGTCGTTGGTGGCATGGCTTCCCGCCACCTAGCGTTGGCGACATGAACGAGATCGCCCTGCTGGGCACCGGCACGATGGGCACCGCGATCGGCCGCCGGCTGCTGGCCACGGGCCAGCGGCTCACCGTCTGGAACCGTACGTCCGGCAGGACGGCGCCGCTCGTCGAGGCCGGGGCGCGAGCCGCCGGGAGCCCTGCCGAGGCGGTCCGGAACGCCGACATGGTGATCACCATGCTCACCGACGCGGTCGCCGTCCGGCACACGTTGGTCGACTCCGGCGCGGCGTTGGCGCTGCGCCCGGGCACCCCCGTGGTCGAGATGTCCACCATCGGTCCCCAGGCCGTGGCGGAGCTGGCCGCGCTACTGCCGGCAGGAGTGCCCCTCGTGGACGCGCCGGTCGCCGGCAGTGCCGGCGCTGCCGAGACGGGCCGGCTCGTGGTGTTGGCCGGCGGCGAGGAAGCGGCCGTCGAGCGGGTCGCCCCACTGCTGGAGACGTTGGGCACGGTCCGCCGCTGCGGTGGCTCCGGCCGCGGCGCCGCCCTGAAGCTGGTGCTCAACACCGCACTGGTCACCGCGGTCACCGCGGTCGCGGACGCGCTCGCCGTCGCGGACGCCGTCGGTCTCGACCGACGTACGGCGGTCGAGGCGCTCGGCACCGGGCCGCTCGGCGGTGCGGTCGCCCGGGCGACCGCCACGGACGCCGCGTTCGCCGCCGCTCTAGCCGCCAAGGACGCCCGGCTCGCCCTCGACGTGCTGGGCGACGCGCCGGTGCCCGTTCTGCGCGCCGCCGCGTCGGCGTTGGCGGCCGCGCCCCATCAGCAGGACGACATCGCCCGCCTCACTGAGGCTGCCGCACCGAAGGAGAAAAGATGAACGTGACCCTGGACAATCCGACGACCGTCGCCGCGCCGTTCGGCGACCGGTTCGCGCACGTCGCCCGCCTCGACCTGCCCGGGGGCGCGCTGCTGATGCTCTCCGGTCAGGTCGGGGTCGACGACGCCGGCGCGGTGGTCGCGCCCGGGGACGTGCAGGCGCAGTCCGAGCGGATCTTCGAGTTGATCGGTGCGCTACTCGCGGCGCACGGCGCCACCTTCGCCGACGTGCTGCACGTCCGGACCTTCCTGACCGACCTCGGCGACCTGGCCGGCTACGCGACCGTCCGCAACCGGTACTTCGTGGAGACCAGGCCCGCCAGCACCACTGTCGAGGTGAACCGGCTCTTCCTCGACGGCGCGGTGCTGGAGGTCGAGATCACCGCGGCCGTGACCACGGGCTGACCGCCATTGGCGACCGCTGGCGTCAGTGCTGGTGCGGCCGGTTCCGGACGAGGGCGAGCGCGAGCACGGCGGTGGCCAGGAAGACGATGCCGTTGACCCGTAGCCCGGCCTGCACGCCGGCGGTCAGGGCCTCGGCGAGCGCTGACCGGACCGGGTCGGGCATCGCCTGGTCGCCGGTGGCGCCGGCGACCACCGCCGACTGCACGGCGGTCCGGGTGGGCTCGCCGACCTGGTGGGCGGCGAGCCGGTCGGGCAGGTCGGCCAACATCGTGGTGGTGAGCAACGTGCCCAGCAGGGACGAGCCGAGCACCGAGCCGACCTGGCGGGCGGCATTGACCGCGCCGGAGGCCATGCCCGCCTGGGCGGGCGCGACGCTGGCCAGCGCCGCCGCGGTCGCCGGGGCCACCACCAGGGCGCTGGCGGCGCCGAACAGCGCGAGCAGCGGCCAACGGTGGCCGAACGGGGTGGCCGGGCCCTGGGCGGCCAGCCCGAAGCTGGCCAGGGCACCGAGGACGAGACCGGCGGTGAGGGGTGCCTTGAACCCGGTACGGCGGATCATCCGCCCGGCGCTGAAGGCCACGACCGCGTAGACACCGAAGAGCACCAGCATCCGCCAGCCCGTGTCCAGCGGGCTGAGCGCCTGAGCGCGTTCGTGGAACAGAACGAGCAGGATCGCCACGCCGGTGAAGCCGAACAGCGACACCGCGGCGACGACCATGACGGCGCTGAACGACGCGGACTGGAACAGCCGCACATCGAGCATCGGCGCATTGGTGCGCAACTCGACCAGCACGAAACTGACCAGCGCGGCGGCCGAGACGATCCAGGTCGTGGCCACCACCGGGCTGGTGTAGCCGTCCCGACCGCCCTGGATCATGGCGTAGACGGCGGCGGCGATGGCGAGGGTGCCGAGGAGCAGACCGGGCACGTCGAGTCGGCCAGCGCTCGGCCGAGACTCGGCCACTCCGATGGCGGCCACGACGAGGGTGACCACGCCCAGCACGATCGTCGACACGTAGACGCTGTGCCACTGGTGGTGGCGCAGCAGGGCGCCCGCGATGAGCGGACCTACCGCGAGGCCGATGCCGGAGGCGGCCGACCAGGCGGTGATGACCTCGGTGCGCCGGTGCGGGTCGGTGAAGGTCGCGCCGAGGATCGCCAGGCTGTTCGGCAGGATCAGGGCCCCGCCGAGACCCGCGAGCAGCTGCCCGGCGATCACCCAGGCCACGGTGGGAGCGCCGGCCACGACGGCGCCGCCGGCGATCATGGCAATGACGCCGGCGCTGAACATGCGCCTGCGTCCGTATCGGTTGCCCAGCGTGGCGGCGGACAGCACCAGGCTCGCCACCACCAGGGTGTAGGCGCTGGGAATCCAGATCAGGGTGGTCGGGTCGACGCGCAGGTCCCGCTGGATGGTGGTCAGGGCGGAGACGGTCGCGGTGATCTGGAGGAACGTGATCATCGCGCCCAGGCACATGGCGATCAGGGTGACCGCGCGGGAGCCGCGAAGGGATGGCCGCGCGGTGGCGTCCGGCCCGGGGACGCTCGCGTGCCGCAGGCGTGCTGGCCTGGTCGGGGCCGTGGTGCGCTGGTCGGTCACAGGGCTTCCTAGGGGTCGATCCGCGCGGGCACCGGTGGTCCAGCGCTGGCGGCGGGCGGAGAGGCGGATGGTGGCGGTCGGGGCAGCTGAGGCCCAGCACCTGACTATGGCAGCACGAAGCCAGCCGGACCCTAGTGAAGCACCTGACTAGCCGTCGCGCAAGTCAGGTCGTACCCTGGTAACCATGGGTGACCTCTTGGAGGACCGCGACTCCTGGTCGGCGGCGAACTGCTCCATCGCCCGCGCGATGGATATCGTGGGCAGCAGGTCGACGATTCTGATCATGCGCGAGGCTCTGCTCGGAACGCGCCGATTCGACGACTTCGTCCGCCGAGCCGGGATCGGCGAGCCCGCCATGGCGGCCCGACTCAAGGAGCTGGTCACCGCCGGCGTGCTCGAACGGATCCCCTACCGGGAGCCGGGGCAGCGCACCCGCCACGAGTACCAGCTCACCCGCAAGGGTCGTGAGCTGTTGCCCGTCATCACCGCGCTGCGCAACTGGGGCGACACCTGGGCCGCCGACGACGCCGGCCCCTCCGTGCTCGCCACCCACCATGACTGCGGCCAGCCGGTCCGGGCCGTGCTGCGCTGCGACGCCGGACACGACGTTGGCGAGGGTGAGATCGACATCGCCGCCGGGCCCGGCTTCATCCGGCGCGGATGACGACGGGCGTCATCCAGCGGGCTCGAAGACGGCCCGTACGCAGCCGTCGGTCTTGTTCTTGAACATGTCGTAGCCCTGCGGAGCCTGGTCGAGCGGCATGGTGTGAGTCGCCAGGTGCTCGGTGACGAGTTCACCGCGCGCCATCCGTTCGAGCAACATCGGAATGTAGCGGTGGCCGTGCTGCCGCGCGCCGCGCAGCGTGAGGCCCTTGCTCAGCACCGCGCCGAGCGGGAACCTGTCCACCGGGCCGGCGTAGACGCCGAGCAGGAACACGTTGCCGCCCTTGCGGCAATGGTGGATCGCGTCGCGGGCGGCGACCGGCGGCTCCGATTCCAGCCGCAACTGCTGCTTGATCTGGTCGTACCAGAATTGCTGGCCGGTGCCGTGCGACTCCATCCCGACCGCCTCGATGCACACGTCCGGCCCGCGCCCGCCGCTGCGTTCCAGCAGCTCACCGCCCACGTCGTGGGTCTGATAGTTGAGGGTCTCCACACCCAGGCTCGTCTCCGCCATCCGTAGCCGGTTGTCGAGACAGTCGATCACGACCACCCGCTCCGCGCCCAGCAGGACCGCTGCCCGCGCCGCCATCTGGCCCACCCCGCCGGCACCCCACACCGCCACCACGTCACCGGCCCGTACACCGCCCAGGTCGGCGCCCATCCACCCGGTCGGAGCAGCGTCGGAGGCGAACAGCGCACGCTCATCGCTCACCCCGTCCGGAACAGTGAACGCACCCTGGTCGGCGTACGGGACCCGGATGTACTCCGCGTGACTGCCGGCGAAGCCGCCGAGGGCCTGCGAGTAGCCGTAGCAGCCGGCGGGTGCGAAACCCCAGTCGCTCTCGGCGATCACCGGGTCGGTGGTGCCGTTGTCGCACAACGAGAACTGCTGCTGCTGGCAGTACCAGCAGCGACCGCACGAGACGAACGAGCAGACCACCACCCGGTCGCCCACGGTGTGCCGGCGCACCTGCGGACCGACCTCGACCACCTCACCCAGGAACTCGTGGCCGAGGACGTCACCGCGACTCAGGAACGGGATGTGGCCGCCCAGCAGGTGCAGGTCGGAGCCGCAGGTCACCGTCTTGCGCACCCTGATGATGACGTCCTGCTCGTTGCGCAGCTGCGGGTCCGGCACCTGGGTCACCGCCAGTTCGTTGGCGCCCTGCCACACGAGTGCCTTCACCGTCGTCCCCGCCGCGTTGCCATCCACCCAGCCTGGGGTGCCCGCCCCTTCCGTTGCGGTGATCACCGCAGCACCACCGGAACGGGTGCGGGTGGCGGGCCGCCGGCCGGCGCCCCGCCACCGTGGATCAGAGGACGAGCTGGTGCACCCGGTCGTCCACGCCGCGTACCGCCAGCCAGGCGCTGCCGTTGGCGCCGGCGGCGGCACCCGGTGCGCCCCGGAAGGCGTCGGTGGCGAACTCGCCACGGCGGAACCAGCCGCCCCACGCCCCGTCGACCAGGTTGCGCTGCCAGAGCCGGTTGTCGGCGGCCAACGCGAACAGGTAGACCCGGCCGGCGGTCGCGAGCAGGGTCGGGCTGCCGCTGGTGGTGCCGCCCACGCTGGTCCAGGCCGACCAGGTGGTGCCGGTCCGGCTGCGCCACCACACCTCGTCGGTCCGGCTGCGGACCGCCACGTGCAGCACGCCGGCGTCATCGACGACCGCACTCGGCCGCCCGTAGAACGGCCGGTCCTCGGGCGCGCCGATCCCGGTCCAGCCGGTGCTCGGGGTCCGCGACCAGAGCTTGCCGTCGGCGCCGCGGACGACGAGCGTCCACTCGGTCGGGCTGGTCCAGGCCACCGTGGGTCCGTCGGTCAGCGTGCCACCGAGGCTGCGCCACGGCCCCCACTTCCCGGCGACGTAACTCCGCTGCCAGGCAGCGTTGTCGGTGCCCCGGACGAAGACGTCGAGCCGGCCACCCGGTGAGGCGTACGCCGCCGGCTGGCCGAGGATCCGGCCACCGACCGGGCCGCCGAGTGACGTCCAGCCGGTGCCCCACGTCGCGCCGGAGCGGGTGTTCACCGCCAGCGCGCCCTGCCCGTTGCGAACGAAGGCGGTGGCGTGCGTGTCGTCCACCCGGACCAGCGCCGGGCTGGCGCTGGCGGTGCCGCCGAGGCTGGCGCCGGCGACCTGGTCGGTGCCGGTCAGGCCGAGCATGGCCACCCCGTGCGCCGGGACCTCGACGGTGTACGAGCCGGTGAACGGCTGAATGCCGGCGGTGCCCAGCGCGGCGTCGACGGTGGCACGGGACCACAGGTCGCGGATCGTGACCGACCCGCCGAGCGCGACATCGGCGAAGTTCACCGTGATCGTCTGCGCGGTGTCGTGCCGGTTGAGCAGGGCGACCGCCCGCCGGCCCGAGCCGGTGAGCACCTTGCTCCAGACCTGCGCGTCGACCCCGGTGTCGGCGACCTTGATGCCCTGCCGGACCAGGGGGTCCTGGTTCACCGCGATGATCTCCGGGTTGGTCAGCGCCGAGATCATCTCGGTGGGCAGGCCGCGCGGGTCGGAGCCGATCACCAGCGGGGCGGCCATGATGGACCACATGCCGAGCTGCGTCTTGGACTCCTCCAGGCTCAGCTCGTACCCGCCGCCGGGCAGCGGGCGCATCGGCAGCAGGTAGTCCGGGTCGTTGTAGTGCCCCGGCCCGGTGGCCGCCGGGTGGTACGCGTTGACGTCCATGTTGCGCAGCACCCAGGGGAAGGCCCACTGCGGGGTCGGATCGGTGAGCCCCACGTCGGTGTAGGTCCGCCAGGAGTCGGCGATGGTGGGCGCGTAGGTGTAGCTCCAGGTGGAGAGCTGTTCCGGGGTGTACGGCCCGCCGCCCCAGTCGGAGCTGACCGGGTTGCAGATGTTGAGCAGCATCGGCCGGGGCGACTGGCGTACCGCCTCGGCGAGCTCGCGGAAGGTGGTCTCCGGGTCCAGGCCCGCGGCCCGGCCGCAGAGCCAGTCGGCCTTGAGAGCGTCGAAGCCCCAGCCGGCGAACTGGGCCACGTCGGCCCGGTAGTGGCCGTTGCTGCCCAGCCCACACTGCCCCGGCAGGTACGGCCCGGCGTCGGTGTAGATGCCAGCCTTCATCCCTTTGCTGTGGATGTACGCGGCCAGCCCGGCCATCCCGCCGGGGAACCGGGCCGGGTCGGCGACCAGCCGGCCGGCCTCGTCACGCGGGGTGGGCGCGGCCCAGTTGCCGTCGATCCAGACGTACGTGTAGCCGGCGTCCCGCAGGCCGCTGCTGACCATGAAATCGGTGACCGACCGGACCTCGGCCTCGGTGGGATCCCCACCGAGACCGAAGTAGGTGTTCCAGCCCTGGTACGGCGTCGGCGCGAGCCCACTGTTGAAGAAGGCCGGCGCACCCTGGTCCTCAGCGCCGGTGGCGGCCGGGGCGTGACCGGGTCGGCCCGGCCCGCCGTGGCCGCCGGCCGGTGGTGGAGCGGTGTGCGGTGGGCCGGCCATGGCCGGCAGCGGGCCGACCAGGCCCAGGCCGAACACGGCCAGGGCGGCGGTCAGCGGTCGGATCAGGCGCATGGGGGTACTCCTGTCCCTCGGGGGTGGGGTGCGGTGGTGCTCCGGCCTCAGTCGCGGTGCAGCACGATGAGGTCGGCGTCGTGGGTCGGGCCCCAGTGCACGGGCAGGCCGACCGCGCTGAGGTGGCTGCCGGAGTAGCGCCGATCGCCGTGCCGGTAACGGGCGGCCGGATCCAGGCCGCGCAGTGGCAACCGGACCGGGCGGGACGGGAGCAGGCCTGCGCCGTCCAGCCGGCCGGTGTGCCAGGCCAGCACGACCACCCGGCGCTCGTCCGGCGCGGTGTACTGCACCGCGCAGCGGGCCTGGTGGGGGCCGCCGATCAGGTGCACCTCGCCGTACGTGACGACGTCCCGGATCTCCTTGTACCGGGCGATCCAGCCGGCCGCCTCGGCCCGCTGTGCCGGCGTCCAGGCCCGGATGTCGGCGCCGACGCCGAGCACGCCGGCCATCGCGAGCACGAACCGGAACGCCAGTGAGCGCGGGCGCGGGTCGAACAGGCCGGGCGCGTCGGTCACCCAGGAACTGAGCAGGTGCGGGGCGTTGGCGTGCAGGAAGCCGTACTGGATGGCCAGTCGGTCGAGCGGGCCGGTGTTGTCGCTGGGCCAGAAGACGTCGGCCCGGGCAGCCATCGCCAGGTCGGTGCGCGCGCCCCCGCCGGCGCACGCCTCGATCAGCACGCCGGGGTGATCCCGGCGCAGCCGCTCGTAGATCCGGTGCAGGTTGGCCACGTGCGCGCCGTCCAGGTCGAGCGCGCCGACCCCGTCCGGCCGCCCCGGCTCGGTACGCGGGCGGTTGAAGTCCCACTTCAGGTAGTCGATGTCGTACCGGCGGAGCAGACCGTCCACGGTGGAGTGCACGAACTCGGCGACCTCCGGCCGGCCCAGGTCGAGCAGGTACTGGTTGCGTACCGGGGTGAGCGGTCGGCCGTCGACGGCGTAGACCCACTCCGGGTGCTCGGCGTAGAGCGTGGATCGTGGGTTGACGCACTCCGGCTCGACCCAGAGCCCGAAGTTCAGCCCGAGCGCGCGGACGTCGGCGATGAACGCGTCGAACCCGGCCGGGAACTTCGCCGGGTCGGGCGTCCAGTCACCCAGGCCGGCGGTGTCGTCGTCGCGGCCGACGAACCAGCCGTCGTCCACCACGAACGTCTCCACGCCCAACTCGGCGGCGATCCTGGCGAGCGCCAACTGGCTCTCCGCCTCGACCGCGAAGTAGGTGGCCTCCCAGGAGTTGTAGAGCACCGGACGTGGGTTGAGCCGCTCTCCGGCGAGCAGCCGCTGGTGGGTGTGCCAGACCCGGGCCAGCCCGTCCAGGCCGTCCGGGCTGTACGCCCCGGTGACCACCGGCAGGGTCAGCCGGTCACCAGGGGCCAGCTCCAGCGGGCCGTCGACCAGCTGACGGCCGGCCCGGACCCGGGTCAGGCCTCCGGTGTCCCGATCGGCGCTGATCTCCCACGAGCCGGTCCAGGCCAGCGCCACCCCCCAGGCGGGGCCGGCCGGCTCGGCCGTGTCCCGGACGGCCAGCCAGGGCACGTGCAGGTGCCCGGGCGCGCCCTGGGCACTGCCGATGGTGAACGTGCCGTGGCCCAGCTCGACGTGGGAGAGCTGGAACTCCTGCGCCCACTGCCCCCACTGGTGGCTGAGCAACGCGCCGTGCGGGGTCGGTACGCAGAACCCGGCCGATCCAGCCCGCACCACCCGCAGCGGACCCGTGCCGCCGTTGGTCAGCTCGACCCACCGCTGCACCACGTCGGTGCCGGCGGGCACCCGGTAGTGCACGGTGGCGCGCAGCCCGGTGACCGGGTCGGCGAACCCGACCGCCAGCTCCCGCTGGTCGGCGTCGGCCCGTACCTCGGTGTGACCGAAGCCCACCCGGCGCTGCCCTGCGGAGGTCTCCACCACCAGGTCGGCACCGGTGAACGGCCGGTCGGCGTCGGTGGCGTACTCGATCGGGGCGGCATCTCCGGCGGTGAGGAACGGCACCGGGCCGTCGTAGGCGACCGGCGACGGCCCGTCGGAGACCCCGTGCGGACCCCACGCGACCAGCTCCAGCCACCGGCCGTGCGCCGGCACGGTGACGGTGTACTCGGTGTGCGTGCCGCGCAGCGTCCAGCGCCGCCCGGCCGGGGTGCTCACTTGACCGCCCCGAGCGCCAGACCGGAGACGAAGTGCCGCTGGAAGCGCAGGAAGACCGCGACCGTGGGCACGGCCGCGATGACCGTGCCGGCGGCGATGACGTTCCATGAGGACACGAACTGCCCCTGGAGGCCGAGCAGCGCGGGGGTGACCGGCATGTTGTCGTCAGTACGCAGCACGGTGATCGCCCAGAGCAGGTCGTTGAAGATCCAGGTGAAGGAGAGCGCGCCGAGGGCGGCGAGCGCGGGCCGGGTCAGCGGCAGCATCACCTTGGTGAAGATCTGCGCCGGCCCGGCGCCGTCGATCGTGGCCGCCTCCTGGATCTCGCCCGGCAGCTCACGCATGAAGCCGTGCAGGACGAAGGTGTAGAAGCCGAGGCCGAAGCCGACCTGCACCGCGATCAACGCCCAGAGCGTGTCGTACAGGCCGGTCAGCTCGCTGAACTTGGCCACCGGGATGAGCAGGATCTGTGGTGGCAGCAGGTTGCCGGCGAGCATCAGCAGCAGGATGGTCCGCCGGCCGGGGATCCGGAAGCGGCTGAGGGCGAACGCGGCCATCGCGGCCAGGGCCAGGCTCAGCGCCACCGACGGAACCGTGACCAGCATGCTGTTGATCAGAGCCCGCAGCTCACCGCCGTCGGTCCACGCCTGCCGGTAGGTGTCCAGGGTGAACGAGCGCGGCAGGCTGCCGACCCCGTGCGCGGCGATGTCGTCGAACGATCGGGTCGACATCACCACGACCCAGATCACCGGCCCCAGCCACAGCAGCGAGAGCAGGATCATTCCGGTGTGGAAGGCCCCGGTGCGGAGCTTGTTCATCACGCTTCCTCCCGGAACGCGCGGACCAGGTAGCCGAGGATGACCGCCAGCGCCAGCACGAAGATCACCACGGCGATCGCGGAGGCGTAGCCGAGCCGCAGGCTCTGGAACGCGGTCGAGTACATGTAGGTGCTGAGCAGCTCCGACGAGTGGTACGGCCCGCCCTTGGTGAGTGCCCAGACGATGTCGAACGAGCGCAGCGAGTCGATCACGATGACCGAGAGCACCACGGCGTTGACCCCACGGAGCTGGGGAATGGTGACGTGTCGCAGCCGCTGCCAGGAGCTGGCGCCGTCCATCCGGGCGGCCTCGTGCAGCGCCGGGTCGATCGCCTTCAGCCCGGCCAGGTACAGCACCATGACGTACCCGATCTGCCGCCACAGGGCGGGCAGGATCACCGCGTACAGCGCGGTCTGCGGGTCGGCGAGCCACGGCCGGATCAGTTGCTCCAGGCCCACGGCCCGCAGCAGCGTGTCGGCAACACCGTCGGGCTGGTAGAAGACCCGCCAGACCAGCGCGGTTACCACCAGGGAGAAGACGACCGGGGTGAACAGGGCGGCCCGGTAGAAGCCGACTCCGCGCCGTTCCCGTTGCAGGACCAGCGCCATGCCGAAGCCGCCGAGCACGGAGAGGCCACCGAAGAGGACAAGCCAGATCACCGTGTTGAGCAGTGCGCCCCGGAAGGTGGCGTCGCCGGCCAACTCGACGTAGTTGTCGACGCCGACGAACGTGGGCGGCGACATGCCGTCCCAGCGGGTGAGGGAGAACCAGAAGCCCTGCAACGCTGGCCAGAAGACCCAGACGCTCTCGACCGCGAACGGCACCAGGACGAACGCCACCAGCAGCGGCGACAGTCGGGCCGACCGTCGCCGCCGCCGGGTGGGGGTGACCGGAGTCGTGGAGATCGTTGCTGTCACGTCAGCCCTTGAAGACCTTCTCGGCGCTGGTCTGCCACTCCCGCAGGATCGCGTCGATCTGGTCCGGCTTGTCCATGAACTTGGTCAGCGCGGTGTCCGCGGTCGGCTGGAGCGCGTCGCTGGAGTCGCGGTTGAAGAACTGGGTCAGCTCCTTGGCGTCGTCGAGCATCGCCTTGCCCTTGGCCACCAACGGCGAGTCGGCCGCCTTGGCCCTGGGGTTGGCCGGCAGCACGATGCCCGAGCTGGCCTTGACGTACGCCTCCTGCGCCTCGACCGAGGACAGGTAGCCGAGCAGGGCCTTGGTGCCGGTCGGGTTGGCGGTCTTCGCGCTGGCGAAGAAGCCGTCGGTCGGGGCCTCCTCGGCCACCGGCACCGCCGGGTCGATGATCGGGAACCGGAAGAAGTCCAGGTCGCCGAGAGCGTCCTTCGGCGCCGCGTCGGCGAAGAAGGTGCCGATCAGGAACATGCCGGTCTTGCCGGCCAGCAGAGCGGTCGTCGCCTCCTGGAACGGGTACGCCTTGCCCTTGGGGTCGAAGTAGGGCAGGGCCTCGCGCCAGCGGGTGAAGACCGCCTTGACCTTGGGGTCGTCGAAGCGCTGCTTGCCGGCGAGCAACTCGCGGTGGAACGGGGCGCCGTTGATCCGGATGTTGAGGTAGTCGAACCAGGCCGAGGCCACCCACGGGGTGTCGCCGAGACCGATGCCGATCGGCGGGATGCCCTTGCTCTTCAGCGTCTCGCACAGCGCCAGGAACTCGGTCCAGGTCTTCGGCTCCTGCACGCCCCACTTGGCGAAGTTGGACTTGCGGTAGAAGAAGCCCCACCAGTAGTTGTTCATCGGCACGAAGACCTGCTTGCCGCTGGCGTCGGTGGAGAGGGTGCGCAGCGACTGGGGGTAGTCGCCCAGCGACTTCCAGACGTCGGAGACGTCCAGCAGCAGGTTGCGGCTGGAGTAGTCGTTGGCGACCGAGCCCGCGTACCAGGTGTAGAGGTCCGGCGGGTTGGCCGAGGTCAGGTAGGTGGGCAGCTGGGTCCGGAAGGTCTCCGAGGCGATCGTGTTGAGGCTCGCGGTGCCCTTGCCCTGCGCGTTGAAGTTCGCGATCAGCTTCTCCATCGCCGCCTTGGCCTGCGGCGAGGAGAGATTGGACTGAATGGTGACCGCGCCGGATCCGTTGCCCGTCGTCGGCCCGCTGGCCGAGCTGGCGCACGCGCTGAGGAACGAGCTGGCGCCGAGTGCGCCCAGGCCGGCGAGCCCGAGGTGACCAAGGAATCGCCGGCGACCGGGGTCGAAGTCGCTCACGAGGGTGTCCTTCCTCTACGACACGTAGCGTCACGGCGCAATGTGTCGTCCATGTGAATGTGTGTGACCAGAAGGTTGCATCGGCACTCGTCGGCTGTCAAGATATCTTCGTAATTAATGATTAGATGAGATCAGAGGCGAGGTCAGGTGGATCAGCCTATGCGCCGGCTTGAAGGCAAAAACGCGCTGGTCACCGGCGCGATGGGCGGCATCGGTGCGGCCACCGCACGGCGGCTCGCCGCCGAGGGAGCGGCGGTCGCGCTGCTCGACGTGCGCGATCCGGCCCCGCTGGCCGAGGAGCTGACCGCCCAGGGCGGGCGAGCACTGTCCGTAGTGGGCGACGTCAGCGAGGAGGCCGACTGGACGGCCGCCGTGGCGGCGGTACGGGGCGGTCTCGGGCCGGTGGACATTCTGGTCAGCAACGCGTACGCGGTGCAGGTCGCGCCGGCGCACGAGACCAGCAGGCAGTCCTGGGACCACCAGATCGGGGTCAGCCTCACCGGCTCCTTCCTCGGCGTCCGGGCCTGCCTCGACGACCTGCGGTCGCGTGCGGGCGCGGTGGTGCTGGTCTCCTCGGTGCACGCTCTCGTCGGGCTGCCCGGCCGGCCCGCGTACGCCGCGGCCAAGGGCGGCCTGGTCGCGCTCGGTCGCCAGCTCGCCGTGGAGTACGGCCCACAGGTGCGGGTCAACACCGTGCTGCCCGGGCCGATCCTCACCGGCGCCTGGGCCGACGTGTCCGAAGAGGACCGCCAGCGCAGCGTCACGGAGACTGTGGCGAAGCGGTTCGGCACGCCGGACGAGGTGGCCGCGACAGTGGCCTTCCTCGCCTCACCGGACGCCGCCTATGTCACCGGCGCGAGCCTGGTGGTGGACGGTGGCTGGACCGCAGTGAAAGCCTCGGCCTGAGAGATCGACACCGACCAACAAGAAGGCCAGGAGAGCATTGGCACAGTACGCACGCCGCGGCGTCCACGGGCAGACCGTCGAAGCCATCGCCCGACGCATCCTCACCGGTGAGATCGCCGCCGGGGCGACCCTGAACATCGTCGCGTTGCAGGAGGAGTTCGACGTCAGCCTGACGGCACTGCGCGAGGCGCTGAAGGTGCTCTCGGCCAAGGGCATCGTCGACGCCCGGCAGAAGCGTGGCACGTTCGTCCGGCCGCGAGCGGACTGGAACCTGCTCGACGGCGACGTGATCCGCTGGCAGTTCGCCGAAGGCGCCGACGAGCACCTGCTCGAAAAGCTGCACGAGGTACGCGCCATCATCGAACCGGCCGCCGCCCGGCTGGCCGCCAGTCGGGCCACCGAGGACGACGTGGCCGCTCTCGACCGGGCGCTGGACGAGATGGCCGAGGCCAACGGTGACCCCGCCGCCGCCGTCGCCGCCGACCTGTCCTTCCACCGCGCGCTGCTCGCCGCCACCCACAACGAGCTGCTGGAGCGGATGGAGGTGGTGATGGAGACCGGGCTCGCCGAGCGGGACCGGCTGGTGCACGGCGGCGCCCCGCACGACGACCCGGTGCCCAGCCACCGCGCGGTGGTCGACGCGCTGCGCGCACGGGACGAGACGGCGGCCGAGACCGCCATGCGTGAGTTGCTGGACAAGGCCGTCCGGGACGTGGAAAAGGCACGGAAACAGAGGGGCAGTCGGTGAAGATCGAGCGGATCGAGACCTTCCTGGTCGCGCCACGGTGGTTGTTCTGCCGGGTGGAGACCGACGACGGGCTGGTCGGGTGGGGTGAACCGGTGGTCGAGGGGCGCGCCGAGGTGGTGCGCAGCGCGGTCGAGGTGCTCTCCGAATATCTGATCGGCGAGGATCCGCTGCGGATCGAGCAGCACTGGCAGGTCCTCACCAAGGGCGGCTTCTACCGTGGCGGCCCGATCCTCTCCAGCGCCGTCGCCGGCCTCGACCAGGCACTCTGGGACATCGCCGGGCAGGCGTACGGTGCACCGGTGCACGCACTGCTCGGCGGTGCCGTCCGGGACCGGGTGCGGGTCTACTCCTGGATCGGCGGGGACGAGCCCGACGAGGTCGCCGATGCCGCCGCCGCGCAGGTCGCCGCCGGTTTCACCGGGGTCAAGATGAACGCCTGCGGGCGGCTCTCCGCCATCCCCACCTCTGCCGAGGTGGACGCGGTGATCGGCCGGGTCGCCGCCGCCCGGGAGGTGCTCGGCGCCGACCGGGACATCGCGCTGGACTTCCACGGCCGCGCCGGGCTGGCCGCGGTACGCCGGATCCTGCCCGAGCTGGCACCCCTGCGCCCCTTCTTCGTGGAGGAGCCGGTCCTGCCCGACCAGGCCCACCACCTGCGCGACATCGTCGCCGGCACGCCGATCCCGGTGGCCACCGGCGAACGGCTCTACGGCCGCTCCGAGTTCCTCGGCCCGTTGCAGGCCGGGGTCGCCGTGGTCCAGCCGGACCTGTCGCACGCCGGTGGGATCTCCGAGGTCCGCCGAATCGCCGCGCTGGCCGAGACGTACGGGGCGCTGCTCGCCCCGCACTGCCCGCTCGGCCCGATCTCCCTGGCGGCCAGCCTCCAGGTCGCCTTCGCGACACCGAACTTCCTGATCCAGGAGCAGAGCATCGGCATCCACTACCACGCCGGCTCCGAGCTGCTGGACTACGTCGTCGACCCGGAGCCCTTCCGGTTCGTGGACGGGCACATCGCCCGGCTCGACCGGCCCGGGCTGGGGATCACCGTGGACGAGGCGGCGGTTCGTCAGGCCGCCCGTACCCCGCACGCCTGGCGCAATCCGGTCTGGCAGCACCGCGACGGGTCGTTCGCCGAGTGGTGACCGGAGCGACGTCGGTGCCGCTGCGGGTGGTGTACGACGCGGCGCGCGGCGGCCGATGGACCAGCCTGCGCGGCGGCGGCCGGGAGTGGCTCTGGCGCGGCCCGGAGCCCGGCCGGCACGAGGTACGCCCCGACGACGCGTTCATCGACGCCGGCGGGCTGGAAGAGTGCCTGCCCACCGTGCGCGGCCGGCCCGACCACGGCGAGGTGTGGTCCCGGCCGTGGCGTGCCTCCGGCCCCGACACCCTGGTCATCGAACGCCCGACGTTCACCCTGACCCGCCGGATCACCGACCGGGACGGCGTGGTGGTGGCCGACTACCGACTGGCCGCCGACCCCGGCCACCGGTTCGTCTGGGCGGCGCACGCCCTGCTCGACCTCTCCCCCGAGGCCCGCCTCGACGCGCCCGCCGGCACCCTGACCCGACTGCACCCGGAGGCCGCCGCGCTGCTTCCCCCGGGCGACTGGCCCGCCGGCAGCCCCTGGCTGACCGGGCCGTGGCCGACGCCGGCCGGGTTGACGCTGGACACCCTCGGCCCGGACGACGGCACCGCGCTCGGCGCGGTGCTGCTCGACTGCCCCCGGGTCCAGGTGACCGACGGCGCCGACCGGCTGACCCTGGAGCTGGAGTGCTCCGACCAGCCCCGCAGCACCGCGCTCTGGCGCAACCTGAACGGTTGGCCAACCGCCGCCCCCTACCGCAGCATCGGAGTCGAACCCATGCTGGGCGCCGCCTTCGATTTGACCGACGCCGGCCCGGCCGACGCGGCGGTCGTCCCGCCCGCCGGTGAGGTCGCGTGGCGGCTCACCATCTCCGCCCACCGCTTCCACTGAGGACAATCTCGATGAACCTGCTCGACGAGTTGCGCACCCACCGGCTGCTGGCCATCGTGCGCGGCCCCGACCCGGCCGCCGCACTGACCGCCGTGCTCACCCTGGCCGAGAGCGGCGTCGCCCTGATCGAGGTCTCGCTGACCGGTGCCGACGCGCTCGGCACCATCCGGCGGGCCCGGGCCGCCCTCGGGCCCGACTTCGCCCTGGGCGCGGGCACCGTGCTCAGCGCAGAGGACACCCGGGCGGCGGCTGACGCCGGCGCCGGCTTCCTGGTCACCCCGGCGCTGGCACCGAGCCTCGCCGAGGCCGGCCGACTCGGGCTGCCGGTGCTCGCCGGCGCGCTCACCCCCAGCGAGGTGGTGCAGGCCAGCGGCGCCGGGGCCGCCGCCATCAAGCTCTTCCCGGCTTCCCTCGGCGGGCCCGACTACCTCGGCGCGCTGCGCGATCCGTTCCCCGGCACCGCGTTCGTGCCGGTGGGTGGGGTCGACGCCGACGGCGCGCGGCGCTACCTCGACCGGGGAGCGGTCGCGGTCGGCGTCGGCTCCCCGCTGCTCGGCGACGCCGTCCGCGGCGGCGACCCAGCGGCGCTGCGCGAGCGCGCCGCCGCCTTCCTCGCGGCGGTCCGGCCATGACCGACCTGCTCACCCTCGGCGAGACGATGGCGGCCTTCCGCACCACCGGCCCGCTGCGGCTGGGCGGCACCGCCGGAATCTCCGTTGCCGGGTCCGAGTCGACGGTGGCGATCGGGCTGGCCCGGCTCGGCCACCGGGCCGCCTGGGTCGGGGTCACCGGAGCCGACGAGCCCGGTGAGCTGGTTCGCCGCACGCTGCGCGCCGAAGGCGTCGACCTGACCTGGTCCCGGGTCGACCCGGCGGCCGCCACCGGGCTGATCCTCTTCGAATCCCGGGTCGCCGACATCAACCGGGTCACCTACCACCGCACCGGGTCGGCCGGCTCCCGGCTGCGACCGGCCGACGTCACCCCCGCCTTCGACCCGCCCGGGCCGCCGCCCCGGCTGCTGCACGTCACCGGCATCACCTGCGCGCTGGGCGCCGAGCCGTACCAGGCCGTGGTGGCGGCGGTACGCCTCGCCCGTGCGGCGGGCAGCACGGTCTGCCTGGACGTCAACCACCGGCACCGGCTCTGGTCGGTCGCCGCAGCCGCCGACGCGCTGCGGCCGCTGCTGCCCTCGATCGACCTGGTGGTCGCCTCCGACGACGAGTTGGCCGTGCTGACCGATGCGGCCGACCCGGTCGCGGCGCTGCGGGCGGCCGGGGTGGCCGAGGTCGTCGTGAAGCACGGTGCCGGCGGGGCGACCAGCCACAGCGCGCTCGGCACAGTGCACCGCCCCGCCCGGACGGTGCCGGTGGTGGACACCGTCGGCGCCGGCGACGCCTTCGTGGCCGGGCTGCTCTCCGGCTGGCTGGACGGCGCCGACGCGCCGGCCCGGCTGGACCGGGCGGTCACCACCGGCGCGTTCGCGGTGGCCACCCGGGGCGACTGGGAGGGCCTGCCCGACCGTGCGGAGCTGTCGCTGCTCGACCACGGGCCCGGCGGCACCGTGCGCTGACCACTGGGGGCGGCCGACCGCCGCGCCGATCGTCGAAGGAGCGAGATGGAGCTGACCGAACCGACCGTGTGGAGCGCGGACCGGTTGGAGCTGGGCGAAGGGCTGCGCTGGGTGGCCGGCCGGCTGGTCCTGGTCGACCTGCTGGCCGGGCGTCTGCTGGAGACCGCCGGCGACCGACCGGGCCCACTGCGCGAGCTGCGCCGGCTGGACGTCCCGCTGGGCGCGGTCGCCCCGGTCGCGGGCAGTCCCGGCGACTGGCTGGCCGCCGCCGGGACCGGCGTCGCCCTGCTGCCCGCCACCGGCGACCCCCGGACGGTCGCCGATCTGGTCAGCGACGGTCCCGAGCCGGCCCGGATGAACGACGCGGTCGCCGACCCGCACGGCCGGTTCTGGGCCGGCAGCATGACGTACGCCGGGGTGCCCGGTGCGGGCTTCCTGTTCCGGCTGGCTCCGGGCGCGGCACCGGTGCCGGCCGTGACCGGGCTGACCGTGCCGAACGGGCCGGCGTTCGACGCCACCGGCACCACCATGTACCTGGCCGACTCGCCACGCGGGGAGGTCGACCGGTTCACCGTCGACCCACGCACCGGGGCCCTGCACGGGCGCGAGCCGTTCCTGCGGCTGACCGCCGGGGAGGGCGGCCCGGACGGGATGACCGTCGACGCGGCCGGACACCTCTGGGTCGCGCTCTGGGGCGGCTCGGCGGTGCGCCGCTACCGGCCGGACGGCACGCTGGATCGGGAGATCCGGCTTCCGGCAACCCAGCCGGCCGGCATCTGCCTGGGCGGCCCCGACCTGCGCCGGCTCTTCGTCGGCACCGCCCGGTACGGACTGACGTCGGCGGGACCGGTGGATGGCGCCCTGCTCGCCGTGGACGTTCCGGTCCCCGGCCTACCCACTGCGCTCGCCGCCGCGCCGGGCACGAGCTGACCGGAGGCATGTCGGCCGCCGGGGCGGGAATAGCCACCCACGGCCGGCGTGAGGTCCGGCCGACCGGTTGGGGGCGAGACGATGAGAACCGTGGTGCGGGCGTCATGAACGGACCGGTCGGCGACGAGCCGCTCGGCGAGTTGGAGCTGGTGCACACCTTCACCGGCCCGATGCCGACCGGAGTGAGCGTCTCGCACCGGGGCCGGATCTTCGTCAATTTCCCCCGGTGGGGCGACGAGGTGCCGGCCACCGTCGTCGAGCTGCGCGACGGCCGGGAGGTGCCCTACCCCGACCAGCCGTGGAACGACCCGTCGGGCGACAACGACTCCGGCGCGTTCGTCTCGGTGCAGAGCATCGTGGTGGACCCGGCCGACCGGCTCTGGGTGCTGGACACCGGCAGCCCGATGTACCAGCCGACGACGCCGGGCGGGCCGAAGCTGGTCCGGGTCGACCTGGACACCGACACGGTCGCTCAGGTGATCACCTTCCCGGCGGAGGTGGCGCCGCCGACGACGTACCTCAACGACGTCCGCTTCGACCTGCGGCGGGGTGAGGCCGGGGTCGCGTACATCACCGACTCGGCGTCCGCCGGGCCGAACGGGATCATCGTGGTGGACCTGGCCAGTGGGGCGTCCTGGCGGCGGCTGCACGACCACCCGTCCACGAAGGCGGAGCCGCTGACGACGTTCCGGCCGGTGGTCGAGGGCCGGCCGTTCCTGAAGCGGCCGGCGGACGGGCCGCCGAAGCCGGTGTCGACGGGCTCCGACGGCATCGCCATCTCGGCTGACGGCACCCGGCTGCACTACTGCCCGCTGGCGTCCCGCCGTTGGTACAGCGTGGCCGCCAAGGCGTTGGCTGACCCGTCGGTCACCCAGGAGGCGGTCGCGGCGACGGTGGTCGACGAGGGAGACAAGGGCACTGCGTCGGACGGGCTGGAGTCCGACGACGCGGGGCGGCTCTACCTCACCTCCTACGAACACAACGCGGTGCTGCGCCGGCGGCCGGACGGCGAGTACGAGACGGTGGTCCACGACCCGCGACTGCTCTGGCCGGACACCATGTCGGTGGCCACCGACGGGTACCTGTACGTGACCGCCAACCAGCTGCACCGGCAGCCGCAGTACCAGCGGGGCCAGGACCTGCGGCGCCGGCCGTACGCGCTGTTCCGCACCCGGATCGACGCCGGGCCGGTGCTGCTGCGCCGCTGACCGTCCGAGCGCACACCCGGCCGGCCCCGGAACGACCGGGACGCGCCGGGCGGCTTCGGCTGACGACCGGCCCGGTGCGCAACCCCGCTGGGCTTCTTCAGCCGACCGGCAGGGCCCGGTCCAGCAGGTCGAACAGGGCGGCCCAGTGCCGCTCGGTGGCCTGCTCGTCGTACGCCGGGGTGTCGGCCATGGTGTAGCCGTGGTGCGCGCCCGCGTACACCTCGGAGCGGTACCGCACACCGGCGGCGTCGAGCGCCTTCTCCAGCGTCGCGATCTGCTCGGGCGTCATCGACTGGTCCGCGTCGGCGTGCCCGAAGTACACCTCGCCGCTGATCGAGTCGACGCCCAGGTGCGGGCTGTCCGGCGCGTCGGTGACGATCCGCCCGCCGTGGAAGCTCGCCGCCGCGGCGATCCGGTCCGGGTACGCCTCGATCGCCCGCAGCGCGTTGGTGCCCCCCATGCAGTAACCGGTGATCGCCACCGGCCCCGGCCGGACGTCGTCGCGGGCCGCCAGGAAGTCGAGGTAGGCGGCGGTGTCCCGGATGATCACGTCGGGGGTCAACGCACCGACCAGCGGCATGATCTTCTCGAAGATCGCGCCGCGCTGGTCCGCCTCACCGAGGCGGGACAGGTCGAACAGCGGCGCCCGGCCGGCCCGGTAGAACAGGTGGGGTGTCAGCACGAGGTAACCCCGGGCGGCGATCCGCTCCGCCATCTCCACCAGACGGGGCCGCGGGCCGAAGGCGTCCTGGAAGAGCAGCACCGCCGGGAACGGGCCGTCCCCGTCCGGCCTGGTGAGGCAGGCGTCGGCGACCCCGTCGCCGGTCGGAACGTCCACCGTCGTCGTCTGCACGCGATCCTCCTCGTACGCCAACCGTTGGTCCGTCCGGGACGCTACTCCCCGCGTCAGCGGGGCCGGCCGGCACCGGCGTGAACGGGGCGTCAAGAATTGGCGGTGGTCCGTCAGAACGGCGTATCGGCGCTCGATCCGCCGTCGCCGGGTGGTGACGATGGGTCCATGAGTCCTTGGCGGATGACGCGCTGGGAACGCGGAGACCTGCCACCCGGCACCGACACGACGTCGGGCCGGGACGGCGAACCGCAGGCCCCTGACGGCAACCCCGACGAGCCGGCGGAACCTCCCGCGAACGGGACGGACGGGCCCGATCGGCGGCACGAGGCGCTGGTCAGCGTCCGGCTCGGCCCGTCCGCGCCCGGCAGTCACCTGGTGGAATATCTGCGGCACGAGCCGTGCGCGGTCGCCGCGTGGTGGATCGCGGCCGACGTCGACGCCGTGGTGCGGCTCTCCGCCGACAGCATCACCGTGCTGCACCGGGCCGTGGCCGACCTGCGACGTCGCGCCGGGGTGGAGGTGGTGGTGGCGCACTTCATCCTCCGCGCGCTCGACCTGACCACACCGGCCGACCCGCGTGTCATGCGGGACGCCCCAGCGTGGGCGGTGCCCGCAGCATGAGCAGCCCTTGCCCCGCCCCCCGGATCGTGGTGGGCGTCGACCGGTCGTTCGCCGGGATGCAGGCGCTGCGCCGCGCGGTGCAACTGGCCCGCCGCGACGGTGCGCAGTTGGACGCCGTACGGGCGTGGGTCTTCGCGCCGACGTGGCGGCCCGGCACGCTGACCTGGCGCTGGCAGGACGAGTGCGACCGAGCGGCCCTGACCTACCTGCGGGGCGTCTTCGACGCGGCGCTGGGTGGGCTGCCCCGCGACGTACCCGTGCGGATGGTGGTGACGCAGGGCTACGCCGGGCAGGTGCTGGTCGACCACGCACACCGGCAGTCCGACCTGCTCGTCGTCGGCAGCCCGGAACGCCGCCGGTTCGGCGGGTCGCGCGGTCACGTCACCCGGTACTGCGTGACGCGGGCGGCCGTGCCGGTCGTCGCGGTGCCCGCGCCGTCCTGGGCCCGGGCCGCGACGATCCGCCGCTTCGCCCGCGACCTCGAACGTTTCAGCAGATGACCGCCGCCAGAGCGGCGGCGCGAACAGAAAGGACCACCTCGACCATGGACGAGGCCCCGATAATCTACGCCGTTCCGGTGCGGGAGCTGCCGGGACGGCTGGTGGGGACGGTACGGACCGGCCGGTCACCACAGGGTCAGCGGGTGGGCATCGCCTTCACCCGGCCCGAGCTGCTGGTCGCCGCGATGGGCGCGGATCAGGCATGGGAAGAACTCTGCGAGTCCGCTCTGCGCGGCATGCTGCGCCCGCTCGGGATCGACCGGATCCAGGTCGACCCGCTGCTGGTGGCGCCGCCGCTCGACCCGAGCTTCGGAGACCGGGCGGCGCCGACCGTACCGGCCCTGGTTCCGGCCGCACTCGTCAGCCCGCGGTCCGGGGCCGACCCGGTCGCGGTCGCGGTCGGCACCTTCCAGCGCCCGGTCGACCCGGGCCCGTCTCTGCGGAGGTCTTCAGATGCTGTCCCCGGTCACCGTTCTGCCGGTCGTGCCACGCCGGTCGTCATCCGCACCCGAACCTGAGCCGCAGGTCGTCACGGTCGAGATCTCCATCGTGGTCCGATCCGGTGCGGCCGGCATCGAGCGGCTGGCCGAGTTCGCCGAACGGGTCTCCGCGCTCGCCGCCGGCGTGCTCCACCAGGAGGTGTCGTCCGGCGGCCCGATCATCGGGATCGACAGCCCCTCGGCATCCTTCGGCGACGGCGGTGCCACATTAGGCAGGTCGTCGGCCGCCTCCCAAACAACCCGCCCCGAGCTGCTGCTGCGACCGGTACGCCGGACCGCCCAGCTCAGTGGCGAGCCGGTGACGTTCACCCGGCGCGAGTACGACCTGCTGCTCCACCTGGCGCGCCACCCTCGTCAGGCACTCACCCGGGGGCAACTGCTGCGCGAGGTCTGGGGCTACGAGATGTGCCGAGGCGCGCGAACCGTGGATGTGCACGTGCGTCGGCTACGGCAGAAGCTGGCCGGCCGTGGTCCGGTCATCACGACCGTGCACGGCATCGGCTACCGCCTGGACGCCACCGAACGGCTACGGGTTGCCGCGGACTGACGTCACGCACGGTCGGACGCTGCCGGTCACGGCCGGTAGCGGTAGCCCATCCCGGGCTCGGTGATGAGATGCCGGGGGCGGGCCGGGTCGTCCTCCAGCTTGCGCCGTAGCTGGGCCAGGTACTGCCGCAGGTAGTTGGTCTCGTTCTGGTACTCCGGCCCCCACACGTCATGCAGGAGCTGGCGCTGACTGACCAGCTTGCCGGGGTGGCGCAGCAGCTTCTCCAGCACGCTCCACTGGGTGGGGGTCAGCTTGACCTCGGTCCCGTCGTCCCGCCGCACGGCGTGGTCGGCCAGGTCGACGGTGTGCTGGCCGATCCGCAGCGCGGGCACCGCCTCGCTGGGCGCGCCGAGCCGCCGGGTCACCGCGCGGATGCGGGCCAGCAACTCCTCCACCCCGAACGGCTTGGTGACGTAGTCGTCCGCTCCGGCGTCGAGCGCGGCGACCTTGTCCTCACTGCCGGCCCGCCCGGAGAGCACGATGATCGGCACGGCGGTCCAGCCGCGCAGGCCGCGAATCACCTCGACGCCGTCGATGTCGGGCAGGCCGAGGTCGAGCACCACCAGGTCGGGCGGGTGGCTGGCGGCGGCTTTCAGCGCGGCCGCCCCGGTCCCGGCGACGTCCACGTCGTACCGGCGGGCCCGCAGGTTGATCCGCAGGGCGCGCAGGATCTGCGGTTCGTCGTCGACGACCAGGATGCGCGTCATTCCTGCGGCCCCTCCGAGCTGGTCTGTACGGCGGCGGGCAGCCGCAGCACCATGGTGAGCCCACCACCAGGGGTGGTCTCAGGAGTGATGCTGCCACCCATCGCCTCGGCCAGGCCCCGGGACAGGGCAAGCCCGAGGCCGACTCCGGTCTGGTTGTCCCGGTCGCCGAGGCGCTGGAACGGCAGGAAGACGTGCTCCCACTGCTCCTCCGGAATGCCCGGTCCCCGGTCGATGATCCGCAGCTCCACCTGGCCGGCGTGCGCGCTCCCGGTGATGGTGGGCGGCTGCCCGGGCGGGCTGTACCGCAACGCGTTCGCGATGACGTTGACCAGCACCCGTTCCAACAGGCCGGGGTCGGCGGTGGCCGCGGGCAGGTCGGCCGGGATGTCGGTCACGACGGCGGCGGCGGGCGGGCCGAGCTCGTCCAGCGCCCGGGGTACGGCGTCCTCCAGGCCGATCACGGTCGCCGTGTTGCCGAGGACGCCGGCCTGGAGCCGACTCATGTCCAGCAGGTTGCCGACCAGCCGGGCGAGCCGGTCCAGCGACTCCTCGGCGGTCTCCAGCAGCTCCTCGCGGTCCTGCTCGTCGAACTCGATGTCCTGGCTGCGCAGGCTGGTCACAGCGGCCTTCGCCGAGGCCAGCGGGGTACGCAGGTCGTGGCTCACCGCGGCGAGCAGCGCGGTCCGCATCCGGTCCGCCGCGGCGAGGGGCCGGGCGGTGGCCGCCTCCTCGGCCAGCCGTTCCTGGCGCAGCGCGACGGCGGCCTGGGCGGCGAACGCCTCGACGATCCGTCGGTCGGCGGCCTCCAGCCGACGGCCGCTGAGCACGACGGTGATCCGCTCGTCGACCGGCACCGCCGTCTCGCCCTCGTCCGGTGTGCAGGCCGGACGGTCGCCGACGCTGGCCACCACGCACCAGGCGTGCTCCTCGCGGGCTCGCTCCGGGCGACCGCTTGCCTCCTCGGCCAGCTCCAGCACGCTCACCGCGCGCAGCCCGAAGGTTTCCCGGAGCTGGTCGAGCAGCGCGGGCAGCGGACGTTCACCGCGCAGCACGCCACCGGCGACGGCCGCGAGGGTCTGCGCGTCGGCGGCGGCACGGGCGGCCTCCCGGGTCCGCCGCGCGGCCACGTCGACGATCCAGCTCACCGCCAGCGCCACGCTGACGAAGACGGCCAGGGCGAGCAGGTTGTCCGCCTCGGCGATGGTCAGCGTGCGGTACGGCGGGGTGAAGAACCAGTTGAGCAGCAGCGAGCCGCCGAGCGCGGCGACCAGGGCCGGCCACAGCCCGCCGACCAGGGCGACCACCACCACCGCCACCAGGAAGAGCAGGATGTCGTTGGTCAGCGTCAGGTCGGGCAGCACTGTCAGCAGCAGGGTGAGCAGTGGTACGCCGACCACGGCCAGGGCGAAGCCGAGCAACCGGCGACGCCGGGACAACGCCGCCGGCACGGCCGCCGCCCGGCGTCCCCTACCGGCCTCGGTGTGGGTGACCAGGTGCACGTCGATCGAGCCGGAGAGCGCGGTGGTGGTCACCCCGACGCCCCTGGCGAACAGCTGCGCGAAGCGGCCCCGCCGGCTCGCGCCGAGCACCAGCTGGGTGGCGTTCACGCCACGGGCGAAGTCCAGCAGCGCGGCGGGGACGTCGGTGCCCAGCACCTGGTGGTAGGTGCCGCCGAGGCTCTCCACCAGCACCCGCTGGCGGGCCAGTTGGGCCGGGTCCGCGCCGGCCAGGCCGTCGCTGCGGGAGACGTGTACGGCGAGCAGGTCGGCACCCTTGCTGCGGGCCGCGACCCGCGCCGCCCGGCGGATCAGTGTCTCGCCCTCCGGGCCGCCGGTCAGCGCCACCACGACCCGCTCCCGAGCCTCCCAGGTGGCGGCGATGCCCTGCTGGCTGCGGTACCGGTCGAGCTGTTCGTCGACCTTGTCGGCCAGCCAGAGCAGCGCCAGCTCGCGCAGGGCGGTGAGGTTGCCGACCCGGAAGTAGTTGCCCAGCGCGGCATCGATCTTGTCGGGTCGGTAGATGTTGCCGTGCGCCATCCGCCGGCGTAGCGCCTCGGGGGTCATGTCGACCAGCTCGACCTGCTCGGCGGCACGGACGATCTCGTCCGGCACGGTCTCCCGCTGGGTGGTGCCGGTGATCTGCGCGACGACGTCGTTGACCGACTCCAGGTGCTGCACGTTGACCGTGGACAGCACGTCGATCCCCGCGTCGAGCAGCTCCTGGACGTCCTGCCAGCGTTTGTCGTGCCGGGAGCCGGGCACGTTGGTGTGCGCCAGCTCGTCGACCACCGCGACCTCCGGCCGGCGGGCCAGCACCGCGTCCAGGTCCATCTCGGTGAACTCGGCACCCCGGTAGTCCATCGTGCGGCGCGGGACCTGCTCCAGGTCACCGAGCATGGCCGCGGTGTGCTGGCGGCCGTGGGTCTCCACGAAGCCGATCACCACGTCGGTGCCGCGCGCGGCACGCCGCTGGGCCTCCTCCAACATGGCGTACGTCTTGCCGACGCCGGGGGCGGCCCCGAGATAGATGCGCAGTTCTCCGCGTGGCACGGGAACATCCTTCCTGGTCGGGTTCGCCGATGCGGGAACCGGGCGAGGCCGTCCCCGTGGAACGGCCTCGCCCGGTGTCGTACTCAGGGCTTGCTCAGCGCGCCGCGAACTGCTTGTCCAGCGCGATGTTGAGCTCCAGCACGTTGACTCCCGGCTCGCCCATGAAGCCGAGTCCTCGCCCGGAAGTGTGCTCGTCCACCAGCCGGCGGACCGCCTCCGGGTCCGCGCCGCGCTCCCGCGCGACCCGGTTCACCTGCAACTCGGCGTACGCCGGGCTGATCTGCGGGTCGAGGCCGCTGCCGCTCGCGGTGACCGCGTCGGCGGGCACCGCCGGGTCGGCGGGCGCGTTGCCGCGGATCGGGGTGACCACCCCGCCAGCGGCCACGTAGTCCTCGTCGGGCTGCGCCAGCTCCACCGGCACCCCCTGGTACGAGGCGACGAACGGGGTGGCCGGGGCGACCTGGTTGACGCTGACCACCCGGGTGACCGGGCCGGTCAGACCGTCCGCGCGGAAGACCGCGAGCACGGCACCCACGCCCTCGGTGGTGCAGAAGGGGCGCCCGCCGTCGACGCCGTTGAGCTCGCCGACCTCCTTGCTGCGCCCGCAGACCTGGGTGAGCAGGCTCTCGCTGGACTCCTCCGGGTCGCTGGCGATGGTGTCGACCACGCTCTCCGGGCCCAGGTTGCTGGCCGAGGTGGAGGTCGGGTCGTAGCCGTCGCCGGCGGCCGACGGGCGGGACTGGAAGTACCGCGGGACGGGGTTGCCGTCGGCGTCGGTGAAGGACTGACCGATCAGTGAGCTGCCGACCGTCGTCCCGCCCTCGTCGATCAGCGAGCCGTCGGCCTTGTGGTTGAGGCCGGGTAGCTGGCCAACCGCGACCAGGGCCAGCGGGTAAACCAGCCCGAGCAGCACCGTGAAGACGAGCACGGCGCGCAGGGCGGCGAGGTGTTGGGCGAGCCAGTTGGGTAGGCGCATCACGAAATCCCCGGGATGAACTGGATGAGCAGGTCGATGAGCTTGATCCCGATGAACGGCACGATGATGCCGCCCAGTCCGTACAGCCACAGGTTGCGGCTGAGCAGCTTCGACGCGGCGGCCGGCCGGTACCGCACGCCACGGAGGGCGAGCGGGATCAGCGCGATGATCACCAGGGCGTTGAAGATGACCGCGGACAGGATCGCCGACTCCGGGCTGGACAGCCGCATGATGTTCAGCGCGTCCAGGCTCGGGTAGAGGCCGGCGAACATGGCCGGGATGATCGCGAAGTACTTCGCGATGTCGTTGGCGATGCTGAACGTGGTCAGCGCGCCCCGGGTGATCAGCAACTGCTTGCCGATCTCCACGATCTCGATGAGCTTGGTCGGGTCGGAGTCAAGGTCGACCATGTTGCCGGCCTCCTTGGCGGCCGACGTACCGGTGTTCATGGCCACCCCGACGTCGGCCTGGGCGAGCGCCGGTGCGTCGTTGGTGCCGTCGCCGGTCATGGCGACCAGCCGGCCACCCTCCTGCTCCCGCTTGATCAGCGCGAGCTTGTCCTCCGGCGTCGCCTCGGCCAGGAAGTCGTCGACCCCGGCCTCGTCGGCGATCGCCTTCGCGGTACGCGGGTTGTCGCCGGTGATCATCACGGTCCGGATGCCCATCCGGCGCATCTCGTCGAACCGCTCCCGCATCCCGGACTTGACGACGTCCTTGAGGTGGATGACGCCCAGCGCGCGAGCCGACTCACCGTCGACGTGCTCGGCGACGACCAGCGGCGTGCCGCCGGTGCTGCTGATGCCGTCCACGATCTCACCGACCTGCTCGGTGGGGTGCCCGCCGTTCTCGCGGACCCACTTCATCACCGCGGCGGCGGCGCCCTTGCGAACCCGGCGCCCCGTTCCGGACGCCCCGGCGTCCACGCTGGCCTCCGGGGCCATGTCGACGCCGCTCATCCGCGTCTGCGCGGTGAACGGTACGAAGGTGGCGTGCGGCATCACGCCGGGCTCGCGCTCGCGCAGCCCGAACTCGTTCTTCGCCAGCACCACCACCGAGCGCCCCTCCGGGGTCTCGTCGGCCAGGCTGGACAGTTGCGCGGCGTCGGCCAGGGTCGCGGCCGTCACCCCTTCGACCGGTACGAACTCGGCGGCCTGCCGGTTGCCCAGCGTGATGGTGCCGGTCTTGTCCAGCAGCAGGGTGTTGACGTCGCCGGCCGCCTCGACGGCCCGGCCGCTCATGGCCAGGACGTTGCGCTGCACCAGCCGGTCCATGCCGGCGATGCCGATGGCGGAGAGCAACGCACCGATCGTGGTGGGGATGAGGCAGACCAGCAGCGAGATCAGCACCACGCCGGTGACACCGGAGTCGGTGATCGCGCCGCTGTCCGGCGCGGCCGCCTGGTACGCCTTGGAGAAGATGGCCAGCGGCTGAAGGGTGACCACGGCCAGCAGGAAGATGATCGTGAGCGCGGCGAGCAGGATGTTCAGCGCGATCTCGTTCGGCGTCTTCTGCCGGTTGGCCCCCTCGACCAGGGCGATCATCCGGTCGATGAAGCTCTCCCCCGGCTTCTGGGTGATCTTCACGACGATCCGGTCGGAGAGCACCTTGGTGCCGCCCGTGACCGCGCTGCGGTCGCCACCGGACTCCCGGATGACCGGGGCCGACTCGCCGGTGATGGCCGACTCGTCGACACTGGCGATGCCCTCGACGATGTCGCCGTCACCGGGGATGATGCCGCCCGCCTCGACCAGCACGATGTCGCCCTGGCGCAGTTGCGGCGCGGGCACCGCCTCGTCCCGGTAGGTGTTGGCTCGGGCGCCCGGCGACCAGTCGACCAACCGGGTGGCGATGGTGTCCTGCTTGGCCTGCCGCAACGCGGCAGCCTGGGCCTTGCCCCGACCCTCGGCGACCGCTTCGGCCAGGTTGGCGAAGAGCACGGTCAGCCAGAGCCAGATGGTGATCGCCCAGGCGAACACCGACGGGTCGGTCACCGCCAGGACGGTGGTGAAGGCCGCGCCGACTTCCACGATCAGCATCACCGGGTTGCGCCACAGCGTGCCCGGGTTGAGCTTGCGCGCGGCGTCCGGCAGGGACCGGATCAGCTGCTTGGGGTCGAGCAGTCCCCCGCCGACCCGGTTGCCCTGGGTGGCCGGGGTGCCGGCGGTCGGTTGCTCGCCGGTCCCGGATGTCACGGAGGTGACGGACATGTCCTCGTTCCTCATGATGGTCAGAGCCCCTCTGCCAGCGGGCCGAGCGCGAGTGCGGGCAGGAAGGTCAGCGCGACGAGGATCACCGTTACGCCGACGACCATCCCGATGAACAGCGGTCGGTGAGTCGGCAGGGTGCCCTCGGACGCGGGGGTGGGTGCCTGGCGGGCCAACGAACCGGCCAACGCAAGCACGAAGATGATCGGCAGGAACCTGCCCAGCAACATGCACAGCCCGAGCGCGGTGTCCCACCAGGTGGTGTTGACGGTTATGCCGCCGAACGCGGAGCCGTTGTTGTTGCTGGCCGAGGTGAACGCGTAGAGCACCTCGGAGAGGCCGTGCGGACCGACGTTGAGCGCGGTGGAGTTGTTACCGGTGGCGAACGCCGCCGCCGTGCCGACCAGCACCAGGATCGGCGTGATCAGGAAGTACAGCGAGGCGAACTTGATCTCCCGCGAGCCGATCTTCTTGCCCAGGTACTCCGGGGTACGGCCCACCATCAGGCCGGCCACGAAGACCGTGATCACGGCGAGGATGAGCAGGCCGTAGAGACCGGAACCGGTACCGCCCGGGGCGACCTCGCCGAGCATCATGTTGAACATGGTCATCATGCCGCCGAGCGAGGTGAACGAGTCGTGGAACGAGTTCACCGCACCGGTCGAGGTCAGCGTGGTGGCCGCGGCGAAGGTGGCCGAGTTCGACACGTCGAACCGAACCTCCTTGCCCTCCATCGCCGCGCCGACCGCCTGCGGCACCGTGCCGTGGCCGGCCAACTCGAAGACGTTGGTGATGACCACGCTGGCGAACGCGAGGATGGCCATCACCGCGGCGATGGCGTAGCCCTGGCGGTTCTGCCCCACCATCCGGCCGAAGACCCGGGGCATGCTGAACGGAATCACGAAGATCAGGAAGATCTCGATCCAGTTCGTCCACGTGGTGGGGTTCTCGAACGGGTGGGCGCTGTTGACGTTGTAGAAGCCGCCACCGTTGGTGCCCAGCTCCTTGATCACTTCCTGGCTGGCAACAGGCCCGCCGGTGATGGTCTGGGTGCCGCCGGTCAGCGTGGTCACGTCGGTGCCGGCCGAGAGGTTCTGCACCACCCCGCCGATCATCAGCGCGATGGCGCCAAGCACCGCGATCGGCAGCAGGATCCGCAGCGTGATCCGGGTCAGGTCGACCCAGAAGTTGCCGAGCTGCCCGGTACGGCTGCGGGCGAACCCCCGCAGCAACGCCACCGCCACCGCGATGCCGACCGCCGCCGAGACGAAGTTCTGCACCGCCAGACCGGCCATCTGCACCAGGTGGCCCATCGTCGACTCACCCGAGTACGACTGCCAGTTGGTGTTGGTCACGAACGACACGGCGGTGTTCCACGCGCCGTGCGGCACGACCGCGTCGAAGCCAAGCGACAGCCACAGGTGGTTCTGCACCCGCTGGAACAGGTACAGGAACAGGATCGAGATCCCGGAGAACGCCAGCACGCTGCGGGCGTACACGCCCCAGGTCTGTTCGGCGGCCGGGTTGACCCCGACCAGACGGTAGATCCCCCGCTCGACCCGGGACTGCCGGGTGCCGGAGACCGCGCGGAACATGTAGTCGCCGAACGGCTTGTAGACGGCGACCAGGGCCGCCACCAGCGTCAGCACGAAGATGACGCCCGCTGTTGTCATGGTCATCAGAAGCGCTCCGGAAACAACAGGGCGAACACCAGGAACGCGCCCAGGACGATCGCGAGCACCAGACCGACGGCATTGACCGCGTTCACAGCTTCTCCACCGCCCGGACCACCAGGGCGAGCACTGCGAACAGCGCCACCGTCAGGATCACGAACACCACGTCAGACACGCTGACTCCTCATACCGGGAAAGTTCGCCGCGACCGCCTCCCGGTCGCGCCGGGCAATCAAAGCCCCACCACCTCGCGAATGGCAGGGGTCATAACGCGACCATGACGGAGGCGAACCATTTATTGACGCGGTTTTCACATCGCCACCCGAACAGGTGCAACGCGGCACAAAGCTCTCGGCAGGGCGCAGACGGGCCAACGTTGAAGGTCCGCACAACTTCAGGGAAGGAGTCGCCTCCCACGCGCGCGAGGTGACACTTTCCTTGTTCTTGTGCAGATCTGGCAATACGAGGGCAGACGGACAGCCCGCGGGCGACACCTCGCGGGTCGGAATGTGCGGACGCGGTGGTGCCACGGAGTGCTGTGGCGGGTGTGGCCGTGTGGCGGGTGGGGTGCGGCGGCCGGTCAGGCCGTGTGGCGGGTGGGGTGCGGCGGCCGGTCAGGCCGGGCGGCGGGCCACCAGCACGTCACGCATGATCGACTGGTCGACGCGGTGGCGCAGCGCGCGGTAGGGCTCCGCGTCGACCACGGTCAGGCCGGCCGCGGCCAGTGCCGCCGCAGCGTCGTCCCGGCTGGCCACGTGGGTGTTCCAGGAGATGCCGAGCGCTCCACCGGGGCGCAACAGTCGCGCCCAGACCGGCGCGGCGTCGGCGAGCAGCGCCAGCGGGTCCCGGGTCAGCCCGTGATCGGCCGTCCGGCTGCCGTGCTGGACGCCGTACGGGGCGTCCGCGACGACCAGGTCGACGGTCTCCGGGCGGAAGAACTCGCCCGCACGGGTGGTGTCGGCGTTGACCACGTCCAGCAGTTGGAGGTCGCCGGCCTTGTGCGCCTCGCGCGTGGGGGCCAGCTCGATCCGCACCCGGCGACCGACCACCTTGCGCTCCCGGCGCACCGGCCCCGACTCCAGCACCCGGTGCTTGATCCGCTTCTGCTTCAGCCAGGTGGTGATGAACGCCCGGTACGCCTCGACATCCTTCTGGTCGCGGTCCATCCCGGCGGCGTCGAAGCCGTACATCAGCGCCTGGTTGAGGGTGGTGCCGCGACCGCAGAGCGGGTCGAGCACCCGGAACCGGCGGCTGGTCAGCTCGGCGGCCCAGTCCGAGGCGAGCAACGTGACGTTGAGCAGCAGCTTGGTGAACTGCTCGTTGGTCTTGCCCGGGTACTTCTGGATGGTGATCAGGTCATCGTCGTAGCGGTCCAGCCGGCTCCACTCGATCGGGCGCAACAGCTCGCCGACGAACTCGAACAGCGCGTACCCGGCGGAGAGGTTGCCCAGCACGGCCAGGTCCCGCTCGGTCAGCCCGTCGCCCGTGAAGGTGACGTAGCTGGCCCCGCCAACGGTCGCGGTGTCCAGCTCGCCGATCCGGCCGTCGAGCGCCGAACGGCCGAAGATCTCCAGTTCGGCCCGGGTGAGGTCGACGGCGGAGCGGGCGTACACCCGGTTGGTGGAGGGCAGGATCAGCAGGCCGTAGCGCGTCATGATCGGGCGAGTATTCCATAACGGGCCACAGCCGCCGGGAACCGGAGTGGCGGCCGGACCGACTACCCGTACATGGGGTGTGAGCAGTGGCGGGAGGTCCTGTCCGCGCAGTTGGACGGCGAGGAGACCGCCGAGGAACGGGCGGCGGCTCAGCGGCACCTGGACGGGTGCGCCGAGTGCCGGGTCTGGTTCACGGCGGCGGCCGGGGTGACCCGTCGGGTGCGTACCCGATTGGTCACCGAACCGCCCGACCGGACGGAGACGATCCTCGCCGCCGCCGCTGCCGCGCCGCCGGCCCGTCGGTGGCGGTGGTGGCCCGCTGCGGCCGGGCGCGGCCGACTGGTCACCGGGCTGCGCGGGGCGCTCGGGCTGCTCGGGGCGGTGCAGTTGGTGCTCGGCCTGGCCCAGGTGGGCCGGGGCACGGCCGCCGATCACCTGCACCCGGCCGGTCAGCACCTGTGGCACGAGTCGGCGGCGTGGAACGTGGCGGTGGGCGCCGGCTTCCTCTTCGTGGCGGTACGCCGCAGCCCGCCGGCCGGCCTGCTGCCAATGCTCAGCGCGTTCGTCGGCACGCTGCTGCTGCTCTCGGTCAACGACCTGGCCACCGGAACGGTGAGCGGGGAGCGGCTGGTCAGCCACGGTTTCCTGGTGATCGGCTACCTGATCACCGTGCTGCTGTCCCGGCCCGGGTTGCGCCCCGGAGGCCCCGCGCCGCAGCGCCAGCCCGCGCCGTCGCGCTGGCGGTTCCGGGCGGACGAGGTCGACCGGCCGCTGCGGGTGGTCCGGTCCGAGCCGTACCCGGCACAGGCGGCCGAGCGCCACGCCGCCCTGGCCGCACTGTCCACCGACCGGCGGGCCGCCTGAGCGTCGGCCGTGCGCCCGGTCAACCGGCGCGGCCGTGGTCGGTCTGTGGGCCAGACGTCAGGAAGACATCGGTCGAGCGGGCCGGGTCGTCTCCGTCGCGCCAGCCTGGCCGCCGCCTGCGATGGCCGCCGGGATGACCTGTTCGACGATGGCCAGCAGCGTGGTGGTGAGCAGCAGGTGCACCTGGTCGCGGGTCAGCGCGCCGCGTTGGAGCCACTCCCGGGCGGTCGAGGTGGCCAGCCCGCCGTACGCCCGGACCATCCCGCGCAGCTCCTCGCGGTGCTCCGCCTCGTCCGCCAGGCCGACGGCGACCAGCATCCGGTCGGCGGCAACCTCCTCGGCCTCGGCGAGCACCCGCTCCACGTCGGCGTCGCCGCCCATCCCCCGAGCGGTGACAGCGGCCAGCCAGGAGGTGCCGTGCCGGGAGACCACGTCGAGGAACCAGGAGACGCTGGCGTCGACCCGGGACCGCAGGTCTCCCTTGGGCAGCCGCTCCAGGGCCACCTCCGGGATGGTCACCATGACCCGGACGACCTCCAGGTAGAGGTCCTTCTTGGCGCCGAAGTAGTGGTTGACCAGGCCGCGCGCGACACCCGCCTCCCGGGCTATGTCGGTGGTCGACACATCCGGGTACGCGCGCTCGCCGAACAGCCGGACCGCGCAGGCCAGGATCTGCCCACGCCGGGCATCCGGCTCCAACCGGCGGCGGCGCGGAGCGGTCTCGACAATCATCTGCCCGACCCTATCGGCAGCTCACGACGTCGGCCTACGCTCCGCCGCGCCGCCGTCGCGCCTCTTCCATGATCGCTTAGTCACCCGGACCGGTTTGGACCTACTGAGCATCCAATGATCACCGCACAACGTAGGTACCCGTAGGAAATGAGTCAGCATCGCGACTAGGGAGTTCAGCCTCTGGTTGATCGATGATGCGTGCTGGTGAAACGGCCGAGTTTTACGTGCGATGGTGGTAGTGGTTGCGGCGGGGTAGCTGATCCGGATCGAGCCAGGCCGGGGGCACGAACTCCGGGTGACCATCGCCGCCAAGCCGGACGGTCCAGTCGCTGTGATGGATGTGCCGGTGGTGATGGCCGCAGAGCAGCACCGCGTTCGTAAGACTGGTGGGACCGCCGTCGGCCCAGTGGCGGATGTGGTGGGCGTCGCACCAGCGTGGTGGACGGTCACAACCTGGAAAAGCGCAGCCGTGATCGCGCAGCACCAGGGCCCGCCGCAGGGGGCCGGTGATGAGGCGGCGTTGCCGGCCCATGTCGAGGACCTGACCCGCGCCGCCGAGCACGGCAGGCAGGATGCTCGCGTCGCAGGCCAGGCGGCGCACCGCCTCCGACGTGAGCGCGAGACCGGTGTCGAGAGCACCCGCGTCGAGGTCCTTGAGCAAGGTGTCGTACGCGGTGGTGACCACGACCTGCGCCGGGTCGCCACCGTGCTCGGGCAACTCACCCGTGCGCAGCGCGAGTCGACACACGTCGGCGAGCGCGTCGTGACGACGCTGCCCCGGGGTGCGAGTGTCATCCGGCCCAGCGGGCCCGCCGAGCGGGTCGATGACGGCGCGCAGCACTGCGGCGGCTTCGGTGTCGAGGCTGCCGGCCAGGCGCAGCCGACCATCGGACTGCTCGCTTATGGTGACGTGCCGGTCCCGGGCAGTCCGGCGGGCCTCCGCCTCCAACCCGGCCCGGGCTGCGGCGTCGGCGACCTCAGGGGCGACATGCTCGAGAATCCGACCGCCGAGTTTGCGCAGCAGCGTCGGGTCGAACTGCCCGGCCCAGTCGACCAGCACGCCGACGGCCTTGTCGGCGGCCTCGACACCGGCCGAGGCCGACACGGTCGCGACCGTGTCGGCGATGACCCGGGCCTGTTCCACGGTGATGCTTCCGTAGGCGAGCGCACCACGCACGCCCGAGGCACCGGCGTCCAGCGCCGCAGCGAGGTCGACCAGTCGGCGGGCAGCGGGGACGGTGAGCCGCAACCGCTCCCGCAGCCACACCGCAGTCGACGAGGCGCCCTGCGCAACCGCCGTGCCACGCCCGTCCAAATCCCGCACGGCCGCCAACTGCACCGCTGCCAACCGCTGCTGAAGGCGATGCGACGCGTCGATCACCGCGACCAGATCCGACTCCGACATGGCCCAGGTGGCCGCGCCAACGCACGCCGCTACTGCGGCTTCTGCCTGCGCCAACTCATCGACCACCAGCCGAGATTAGAACAGACGTACGACAATTCGGCGGCGCTGGGTCCCGCCGCAGGCATGCCGCCGCAGACATGCCGCCGCGGGCTGGCCCACTCGGTCGCCGCGTTCCGGCCGATTCGGGTTCTGCAGTGCGATCGGGCGGCCTGCGATCGCCCAGCGTCGTCCTTCGGCCGGCGCTGCCCAACGTTCGGCACCCGGGACGGACGACTGTTGATCGAGACTTATTGACATGCCGTCAACAGCGCGCGAGGGTGATGCACATGCCGACGCTCGCATCCGACGGTCCCCCCTCGCCCTGGCGCGAACCGGAGCACGACGACCTGGCCGATCTGGCCCGCACCTTCTTCACCAAGGACGTGCTGCCGCACGCCGACCGGCTGCTGGCGCAGGGCCATCCGGACCGCGAGCACTACCGGCGAGCCGGCGAGCTGGGGCTGCTCGGCCTCTCCGTGCCGGAGGAGTACGGCGGCGGAGGCGGCGGGTTCACCCACGAGGCGGTCCTGCTGCACGAGCAGGCGTACACCGGGGAGGGCAGCCTCGGGCTGGCCGTCCACAGTGGCATCGTCACCGGCTATCTGGTGGCGTACGGCAGCGAGGAGCAGAAGCGGCGCTGGCTGCCCGGCCTGTGCAGCGGTGAGCTGGTCGGCGCGATCGCGATGACCGAGCCGGACGGCGGCTCCGACCTCCAGGCGATGCGTACCCGGGCGATCCGTGACGGCGACGACTATCTGGTCACCGGCGCGAAGACGTTCATCACCAACGGTGGGCTCGCGGATCTGATCATCGTGGCCGTGAAGACCGACCCCGAGCAGCGGGCGGCCGGTGTCTCGTTGCTGGTCTGCGAGGTCGGGGGCGACCCGGCGGGCTTCCGCCGGGGCCGGCTGCTGTCCAAGATCGGTCTGCACGCCAACGACACCGCCGAACTGTTCTTCGACGAGTTCCGGGTGCCGGCGGACAACCTGCTCGGCGGTGCCGAAGGGCTGGGCTTCATCCAGCTCATGCAGCAGCTTCCGCAGGAACGACTGGTGATCAGCGTCGGCGCGGTCGCCGCCATGGAACGCGCCGTCGAGCTGACCGTCGCGTACACCAGGGAGCGCACCGCCTTCGGCAAGCCGCTGATGGGCCACCAGAACACCCGGATGGTGCTCGCCGAGTGCGCCACCCGCGCCCGGGTCAGCCGGGTCTTCCTGGACGACTGCATCGTCCGGCACACCCGCGGCGACCTGGACGTGGCCACCGCCGCGATGGCGAAGTGGTGGCTCACCGACGGCCAGTGCGAGGTCATCGACCGCTGCCTGCAACTCTTCGGCGGTTACGGCTACACCACCGAGTACCCGATCGCCCGGATGTACGCCGACGCCCGTGTCCAGAAGATCTACGGCGGCACCAACGAGATCATGAAGGAGCTGATCGCCCGTGCCCTCTGAGGCGTACGTCTACGACGCGGTCCGCACCCCGCGCGGACGCGGCCGGGACACCGGCGCGCTGCACGGGGTCAAGCCGATCTCCCTGGTGGTCGGCCTGATCGACGCGCTGCGCGAGCGCAACCCCGGCCTGGACGTCGACCGGCTGGAGGACCTGCTGCTCGGCATCGTCACCCCGGTGGGTGAGCAGGGCGGCGACCTGGCCCGGGCCGCCGCGCTGCTGGCCGGGCTGCCCGACCAGGTGGGCGGGGTGCAGCTCAACCGGTTCTGCGCGTCCGGGCTGGAGGCGGTCAACGCCGCCGCCGCGCGGATCCGCTCCGGCTGGGAGCACCTGCTGCTCGCGGGCGGGGTGGAGTCGATGTCCCGGGTGCCGATGGGCTCCGACGGCGCGGCCTGGGCCACCGACCCGCAGACCGCCCTGGCCACCTCGTTCGTGCCGCAGGGCGTCAGCGCCGACCTGATCGCCACCCTGGAGGGCTTCACCCGCGACGACGTGGACGGCTACGCGCTGCGCTCGCAGGAGCGGGCCGCCAAGGCGTGGGCCGGCGGGCACTTCGCCCGCTCGGTGGTGCCGGTACGCGACGGCAACGGGCTGGACATCCTCACCGTGGACGAGCACCTCCGCCCGGAGACCACCCGGGAGGCGCTGGGCCGGCTCACCCCGTCCTTCGCCACGATGGGCGAGGCGGCCGGCTTCGACGCGGTGGCCTTGCAGAAGTTCCACTGGCTGGAGGCGATCGAGCACGTCCACCACGCCGGCAACTCGTCCGGCATCGTGGACGGCGCGGCGCTGGTGCTGATCGGCTCGGCGGAGGTGGGCCGGGACCTGGGCCTCACCCCGCGCGCCCGGATCGTCGGCGCGGCGGTCACCGGCGCCGACCCGACGCTGATGCTGACCGGCCCGATCCCGGCCACCCACAAGGCGCTCGCCGCCGCCGGGCTGACCCTCGCCGACATCGACCTGTTCGAGATCAACGAGGCGTTCGCCGCGGTGGTGCTCAAGTACGTCCGCGATCTGGGCCTGGACCCGGACCGGGTGAACGTCAACGGCGGTGCGATCGCCCTCGGCCACCCGCTCGGCGCCACCGGTGCGATGTTGCTCGGCACCGCGTTGGACGAGCTGGAGCGCCGCGACCTGCGCCGCGCCGTGGTGACCCTCTGCATCGGCGGCGGCATGGGCGTCGCCACCGTCATCGAGCGCTGCTGACCCGGAGGACGACCATGACCGACACCATCCGGTACGACCGCCGCGCCGACGGCATCGTCACGCTCACCCTGGACGACCCCGACCAGTCCGCCAACACCATGAACCGGGCGTACGCCGCGTCGATGAGCGCGGTACTGGACCGGTTGGAGGCCGAGCGCGACGATCTGACCGGGGTCATCGTGACCAGCGCGAAGTCGACCTTCTTCGCCGGCGGCGATCTGCCGGAGATGGTCCGGGCGACCCGCGCCGACGCGCCCGCGCTGGCCGAGCTGCTCGGCACCATCAAGCGGGACCTGCGCCGGCTGGAGACGCTGGGCCGGCCGGTGGTCGCCGCGGTCAACGGCTCGGCGCTCGGCGGCGGCCTGGAGATCGCGCTCGCCTGCCACCACCGGGTCGCGCTGGACGCGCCCGGCAGCCGACTCGGGCTGCCCGAGGTGACCCTGGGGCTGCTGCCCGGCGCTGGCGGCGTCACCCGGACGGTACGGATGCTCGGCCTGGCCGGGGCGTTGACCACGGTGCTGCTCACCGGCCGGCGGATGCGCCCGGCCGACGCGCTGGCCGCCGGGCTGGTGGACGAGGTGGTGGCCACCCCGGAGGAGATGCTGGACCGGGCCCGCGCCTGGATCGCCGCCAACCCCCACCCGGCCCAGCCGTGGGATCGACCGGACTACCGGATGCCCGGCGGCAGCCCGGCCAGCCGGTCGCTGGCCGCCCAGCTGCCAGCCTTCCCGGCGACCCTGCGCAAGCAGCTCAAAGGTGCCCGGCTGCCCGCACCCGAGGCGATCCTGGCCACCGCCGTCGAGGGGGCGCAGGTCGACCTGGAGACCGCGTTCACCGTGGAGACCCGGCACCTGATCGGCCTGCTCACCGGGCAGGTCGCCAAGAACATGATCGGCGCGTTCTTCTTCGACCTGAAGGCGGTCAACGGCGGGGCGGCCCGACCGTCCGGAGTCACCGTCTCCCCGGTGCGCCGGGTGGCGGTGCTCGGCGCCGGCATGATGGGCGCGGGCATCGCGTACGCCTGCGCCAGCGCCGGGCTGGACGTGGTGGTCCGGGACGTCTCGCCGGAGGCCGCGGGCCGGGCCCGGGAGCACGCCGAGCGGCTGTTGGCCCGGAAGGTCCGCAAGGGCCGCGCGACGGAGGCCGACGCCCGGGCCGTGCTGGACCGGATCACCACCACCGACCAGGTGGACGCGCTGGCCGGCTGCGACGCGGTGATCGAGGCGGTCTTCGAGGACCCTGCGCTGAAGCGGACGGTCTTCGCCGAGGTGCTGCCGGTGCTGGCGCCGGACGCGCTGCTCGCCTCCAACACCTCCACCCTGCCGATCACCGGTCTGGCCGCCGGGGTGGCCCGGCCGGACGACTTCATCGGCATGCACTTCTTCTCCCCGGTGGACCGGATGCCGCTGCTGGAGATCGTGGTCGGCGAGCGGACCAGCGATACCGCGCTGGCCCGGGCGTTCGACCTGGGCCGGCGGATCGGCAAGACCCCGATCGTGGTCAACGACGGCCGGGGCTTCTTCACCAGCCGGGTGATCGGCCGGTTCATCGACGAGGCGGTCGGCATGGTCGCCGAGGGGGTGCCGGCCGCCTCGGTGGAGCAGGCCGCCCTGCAGGCCGGCTACCCGACCGGGCCGCTGGCGCTGGCCGACGAGGTGAGCCTCACCCTGATCCAGCGGACCCGTCGACAGTTCGAGGCGGCCGGCGAAGGCTTCCTGCCACTGCCGGCGCACCGGCTCGTGGACGAGTTGGTCGACGCGTACGACCGGCCGGGGCGTGCCGCCGGGCGCGGCTTCTACGGGTACGACGACGGCACCCGGGGCCGGTTGTGGACCGGTCTCGCCGACCTGACCACCGACGCGGGCCGTGCCGTGCCGTTCACCGATCTCCAGGAGCGGATGCTCTTCGCCGAGGCGCTCGACGCGCTGCGCTGCCTCGACGAGGGGGTGCTGCGGACCGAGACCGACGCCAACATCGGCTCGATCTTCGGCATCGGCTTCCCGGCCTGGACCGGCGGGGTGATCCGCTACGTCCGGCAGTACGCGGGCGGCCCGGCCGGCTTCGCGGCCCGCGCCACCGAGCTGGCCGCCCGCTACGGCGACCGGTTCACGCCCCCCGACGACCTGGCCGACCGGCTCGCCGCCTCGGCCACCCGCCCCGTCGAAACGGTGAGCGCCGCATGACGGCGTCCAACGAGCCGGCGGGCGGGTCTGCGCGCGGCGGGCCGCTGGCCGGGGTGCGGGTGGTCGAGCTGGCCAGCCTGGCCCCGGCGCCATTCGGCTGCATGGTGCTCGCCGACCTCGGCGCGGACGTGGTGCGGGTGGACCGGCCGGGCGGCCCGGGTGCGGGGCGGCTGGCCGCGCCGACCGGCGGGCCGTTGCAGCGCGGCCGGCGGGTCACCGCGCTGGACCTGAAGTCTCCGACCGGGGTGGCGGACCTGCTGCGCCTGGTCGAGCGGGCGGACGTGCTGGTCGAGGCGTACCGGCCGGGCGTGGCCGAGCGGCTGGGCTTCGGGCCCGAGGTCTGCCAGGCCCGCAACCCCCGGCTCGTGTACGCGCGGATGACCGGCTGGGGCCAGGACGGGCCGCTGGCGCCCCGGGCCGGGCACGACATCGACTACATCGCGGTGGCCGGTGCGCTGGAGCCACTGGGTCGGGCCGGCGAGCGCCCGTACGCGCCGATGAACCTGCTCGGCGACTTCGGCGGGGGCGGCATGCTGCTCGCCGTGGGAGTGCTGGCCGCGCTGCTGGAACGGGAACGCTCCGGCGCCGGCCAGGTGGTCGACGCGGCGATGGTGGACGGCTCGGCGCTGCTCACCGCGTTCCTGCACGGGCTGCTCAGCACCGGCCTGTGGGCCGCGCCGCGCGGACACAACATGTTCGACGGCGGGGCGCCGTTCTACGACACGTACCGCACCGCCGACGGCGGCTTCATGGCCGTCGGCGCGATGGAGCCGGCCTTCTACGCCGAGCTGCTGACCGGTCTCGGCCTCGCCGACGCGGCGGACCTGCCCGCCCAGTACGACCCGAGCGGCTGGGACGAGCTGCGCCGGCGCTTCACCGAGCGTTTCGCCGAGCGGACCCGCGACGAGTGGACGGCCGTCTTCGCCGACCTGGACGCCTGCGTCGCGCCGGTGCTCGCCCCCCGCGAGGCACACTGGCATCCGCACAACGCCGCCCGGGGCACCTTCGTCGACGTGGGCGGCGAGATCCAGCCGGCCCCGGCACCCCGCTTCGACCGGACGCCGACCGGCCAGCCAACCCCAGCACCAGACCCAGAGCGGGACGTCCTACCGGTCGACACGATCCTCACCGGCTGGCAGTAACCCCGCCCGGCGGCCGCGCACTGTCGCCGGCCGTGCTGCGCGCCGAGTACGACCGGCTGCGCGCATCCTGCACAACGCCGCCCGCACCGGCCTGGACGCCCAGAACCGGGCCGGGCACCCGGCGTTCGTCGAGCACCTGGGGGGCCGCGTCGCCTGGGTCGGCCACGCCCATCCCACCCGCGCCGCCAAACCGGCGACGCTCCTCGCCGCTGCCCAGGCTGGCGAGGACGGCAGCCAGTTCTTTCAGGGGAGTCGACAAGCATGAGTTGGAAGGGCCACGTCAACGGAATCCTCTACGGGATCCAGTTCGACCAGACGCTTAACGACACGGTGGTGACCCGGGTCGCCGACGGGGTGACCGGCGGCCTCTACCCGGGCGACCGGACCGAGACGCTCGATGCGCTCGATCAGGCGCTGCGCCACCCTGGCCCACTCAACGACGAGGCCGAGACACACCACAGCGAGGAGAACATCCGCGCATTCCTAACCCACCTCTCCACCGCCCTAACAACGCGCGCCTAACCCCCGGGCCCTCGGGGTTGATCAAGAGGTTTGCGTCAAGGAAGCGCCTTTTCGTGACGCAAACCTCTTGATCAACCGAGGTGGTCGGGCCGACCGGGGGCGGGTGGGGCGGTGGTACCAGGTGGCGAAGACGGCGATGGCCAGCAGGAGCTCCGCTATGTCGCCGCCGTAGTACGTGAGCTGGGCGGCGGAGCGGAACGCCGCCGGGTCCCGATCGGTGAGGCCGAGCGGGAGGGTGCTTGTGGCGCTGCTCTCCGACGGGCTGCTGCACGCCGCCGAGCTGATCGCCCTGGTCCGCGCGGCACGGCACCGACCAAGATCGACACGAGATCGGCGACATCGGGGGTCCGACCTGGCCGGATGCCACGACTTCCCTGACCTCGTGTTGATCACGCGGTGCTTGCCGTCAGGGGGCGACAACATCCCCGTTTCGCGCCTCCGACCCGGCTAACGGCATGATCATGGAGCTGGGGTCGGGCCGGAAGCCTCGCCGGCAGCGGAACCCGAGAAGGAGGTGCCCGTGCCGGACGCAGAGGAACTCGTCGCCGACGCGCTCGCAGCGGTGCGCGGCACCGACGTACGCCAGGCCGAACGGCAGCTGGACCGGCTGATGGTCGGCACCGGCGCGGCGGACGGCACGGCGGCGGTGGACGTGGCGCTGCTGCGTCGCCTGGTCCGCAGCGTGGGGCGGCTCTGGCCACGCGGCTGGCAGCCGGTGGACCTGGACCGGCTCACCACCCGGCGGCTCGGAGCACGCCAGGCCCGGCTGGTCCGGGACGCGATGGCCGCCCAGCGGCGCGACCAGGCCGGGCCGGTCCCGGACTGGTGGGACGAGCAGCTGGGCGAGTTGGCCGTCGAGGTCTGGTGGGACGACGACCGTGGCATGCTGGCCGGCTGGTCGGCCCGGGAAGGGCTGGACCGCGTCGACGCGCTACGCGTGGCGGTGGACACCCTGGTGCTGGTGGAGAGCCTGCCGCCCATCGCGGTGCTGCGCCCGCCACCCGGCACGACCGGCGCGGCGGCCGCCAGCCGACCGGCCGGCCGGGCCCGCAGTGGGTCACCGATGCTCGACCGGGTACGGGCGCTGCTGGCCAAGGCCGAGTCGACCACCTTCCCGGCCGAGGCCGAGGCGTTGACCGGCAAGGCGCAGGAGCTGATCGCCCGGCACAGCATCGACGAGGCGCTGCTGGCCGCCGGGGCCGATCGTGGCGACCTGCCCGGCGGGGTGCGGCTCGGCACCGAATCCCCGTACGCGGGGGCCAAGGCGCTCCTGGTGCAGGAGGTGGCGGCGGCGAACCGGTGCGAGGCGGTCTGGTCCGACGACCTCGGCTTCGCCACCGTGCTGGGCTGGCCGGCCGACCTGGTGGCGGTGGAGTTGCTGTACACCTCGCTGCTGGTCCAGGCCACCGCCGCGATGCTGCGCGGACGGGCCGAGCGCCGGCCCGGGGCCGGGCGGCGGACCCGCGTCTGGGACGAGTCCTTCCTCAACGCGTTCGCGCTGCGGATCGGCGAGCGGCTGCGGGCGGCCACCGACGCGGCGGACCGGGCGGCGGCCGAGACGGCCGGCCCGGAGCGGCTGCTACCGGTGCTCGCGGCACGCGGCGAGGCGGTCCGGGAGCGCCTGGACACGCTCTTCCCCGGCGTCACCCGGCACCGGCTCAGCGTCCGCGACGCCGAGGGCTGGTCGTCCGGCACCTCTGCCGCCGACCGGGCGTCGCTGGACGTCGGCGGCGGGCGACCACCACCCCGACAGGTACCCGGCCGGCCCGACCCGCGCTGACCCGCCCGGTGTGGGACCGCCACCGTCGAAAAAATTCTGCGATGTTCTTCGGTAGTCGGTAGGGAACGGAGTTTCGGTTCCGACCCTCCGGTGAGCCGCGCCCCGGCCGGGGCGCGACCAGGACCTGAGGAGCATCGCCGTGAAGTACATGCTGCTGATCTGGAACCGGCCCGGCTTCACCGAGGAGCTGTCCGAGCGGGAGCGCACCGTCCTGTTCGGCGAGGTCGACGAGATCATGAAGGAGCTGACCGAGACCGGCGAGCTGGTCGACGGGCAGGCGCTCGCCAACCCGTCGCAGACGTTGACGGTCCGGCTCGCTGGCGGCCACCCGGAGGTCATCGACGGGCCGTTCATGGAGAGCAAGGAGCAGTTTGCCGGTTACCTGACCGTCGACTGCGACACCCCCGAGCGGGCCGCCGAGATCGCCGCCCGCTGGCCGGACGTGCGCTTCGGCGGCGCCATGGAGGTTCGCCCGATCATGAACCAGGCCGGGACGGAGATGTGACCGAGGACCGGACGGTCGAGGAGCTGCTGCGCACGCTCGCGCCGCAGCTCCTCGGCCTGCTGGTCCGTCGGCACGGCCAGTTCGACCGGTGCGAGGACGCGGTCCAGGAGGCGCTGCTCGCCGCCGCCACGCAGTGGCCCGGCCAAGGCGTACCGGACAATCCCCGCGCCTGGCTGCTCACCGTCGCCACCCGCCGGCTCACCGACGAGTGGCGCAGCGAGAGCGCCCGCCGGGACCGCGAGGTGGCGGTGGCGTTGCGCGAGCCGGCGTACGCCGGGTTGGCGCCGGCGGCCGACGCGGAGCCGGCGGTGGCGGACGCCGACGACACGCTCACCCTGCTGTTCCTCTGCTGCCACCCGGCGCTGACCCCCACGGCGCAGGTGACGCTCACCCTGCGCGCGGTCGGCGGTCTCAGCACCGCACAGATCGCCCGGGCGCACCTGGTGCCGGAGGCGACGATGAGCCAGCGGATCCGCCGGGCCAAACAGCGGATCGAGGTCGCCGGCGCCCGGTTCACCATGCCCGCACCGGATGAGCGGCACGAGCGGCTGCGCACGGTGCTCCGGGTGCTCTACCTGATCTTCAACGAGGGGTACACGGCGTCCAGCGGGCCGGACCTGCACCGGGCCGAACTCACCGGCGAGGCGATCCGGCTGGCCCGCATCCTGCACGGGCTGCTGCCGGACGAGGGCGAGGTGGCCGGACTGCTGGCGCTGATGCTGCTCACCGACGCGCACCGGGCGGCCCGGGTCGGCCCGGAAGGGGAATTGGTGCCACTGGCCGAGCAGGACCGCGCACTCTGGGACCGGACGGCCATCGCGGAGGGGATCGCGCTGATCACCGAGGCGTTGACCTGGTCGCCGCCCGGCCCGTACCAGCTCCAGGCGGCGATCGCGGCGGTGCACGCCGAGGCGCCGACGGCGGCGGTGACGGACTGGCCGCAGATCGTCGCGCTCTACCGGCTGCTCGCCCGGATCGCGCCGAACCCGATGGTCACCCTCAACCAGGCGGTGGCGGTGGCCATGGTGGACGGGCCATTGGCCGGGCTGGCCCTGCTCACACCCCTGGATGCCGACGAGCGCACCGCCGAGCACCACCGGCTCGCCGCGGTCCGGGCCCACCTGCTGGAGCTGGCCGGTGAGACCGGCGCGGCGCGTGACGCGTACCTGGCGGCGGCGCGGGGCACCACCAGCCTGCCCGAGCAGCGGTACCTGGAGCTGCGGGCCGCCCGACTGGCGGGGCACCGATGAGGCCGTCGGTGGCCAGCGGTGCGGTTGGTCCGGCCGTCGTCGACCCGCCCGGACTGCCGGTCTCCCAGCCGGCGGTCACGCCGCCGGCCGTCGGGCGGAGCTGACCACCCGACGGCCGACGGCGCACGGTCACACCTCGGGCTCGATGGCCGGGCAGCGGGTGCCGGGGCCGGGCACCACTCCGTCGATCAGATAGGAGTCGACGGCCTGCCCCACGCACGGGCTGGTGGTGTAGCTGCCGTGCCCCCACCCCTGGTAGGTGAGCAGCACGCCGTGCCTACCCAGTTGTCGCGCCACGTTGGTGGCCCAGTTGTAGCCGCTGGCGGGGTCGTGCACGGTGGCGGCGATCAGCAGCGGCACGTCGGTGCGTACCCGCAGGCGGTGCTGCGGGTTGGCGACCGGCGTCGGGGTGCCCAGGCAGGTGACGAGGGCGAACAGGGCCGGTGGGTAGCGCAGGTCGGGAGCGAGCCGGGCCATCCGGCCCAGGTGTCCGGCGTACTCGCGGTAGTCGCGGACGGGCAGGCTCCAGTCCTGGCAGAAGACCGCGAAGGGGTACGGAGCCACGGCATCGTCCGTCGGCGTGGCGGCCGGCGGGCCGACGCTCGGCGTGGTGGTGGCGGCCTCCAGTTTCACGATCCACTCGGCCAGTTCCGGCCACCACCGCGTCTCGTAGAGCTTCCGGTGGGCGAGGCGGCTCAGCTCGAACGGGGGCAACACGGCCCCACCTCGGTCCGGGTCGGTCAGCGCGCCACGCTCGGCCCGGCCGTGCAGTCCTGCCCAGACCGCACGGACGTCCCGCCCGTTGAGGACGCAGCCGGTGGACCCGGCACACCAGGCCACGAACTCGTCGAACGCGCCTTCCGTGGTGACCGCCTGGGTGTCGAGGAAGGCGCGGGTGCCGACGCTGTGGTCCATCGCGGCCTCCAGCACCACGGCCCGGACCCGGTCGGGGAACAGTTCGGCGTACCGGGTGCCGAGCAGGGTGCCGTACGAGCTGCCGTGGAAGGTCAGCCGCCGCTCCCCCAGCGCGGCGCGGACCGCGTCGAGGTCGCGGGCGGCACTGGTGGTGTCCACGTGGTCGTAGAGCGGCCCGGTGCGGGCCCGGCAGTCGGCGCGCAGCAGCGCGTTGTTGGCCAGCGTGGCGTCGAACTGAGCCTGGTCGGCGATCAGTTGGGGTTGCCGGGCGAGCAGGTCCCTGGAGCAGATCACCGGGTGGCTGCGACCGGTGCCGCGTGGGTCGAAGCTGACGATGTCGAACCGGCGGCGCAGATCGGCGCTGAACCGTGAACTGCCGGTCACCACCCGGTCGACTCCGCTGTCGCCCGGCCCACCAGGACCGAACACCAGGGTGCCGGTGCGGGCGGCCGGATCGGTGGCGACCCGGCGGGCCAGCGCCAGGTCGAACCGCTCCCCCCGGGGCTGGTGCCAGTCCACCGGCAGCGACAGAGTGCCGCACTCGGCGGTGGCGTCCTTGGGGCACGGCTGCCAGTCGAGGATGCTCGGCGGCGGTTGGGGTCGGGCGGTGGCCGGGCTGGCCGGGGCCAGGGCGGTGGCCGTGATGGCCAGGGCGACCGCCCAGCCGACGGCGGATTTGCGTACACGCAGCATCAAGTGCTGTCCTCTCCTCGAAGGAGCGTCACCGGGAAGAACTCGCCCACTGGGCGAGGTGGTGCAACTTCCATCCGGGCCGTCGAGTAGCCGCTCGACGGCCCGGGGTCTCTGGTCCGCCGGGGTCAGTCGACCTCGCGCAGGACGCGTTCGAGTGTGGTCATCCGGGATTCCATTCCGCCCAGCCGGCCGTCCAGCGCCGCGAGCAGACGGGAGTTCTCCGCCTGCGCCTGGGAGGCGGTCTCAGCGAGCCGGCGGTAGTCGTCCGAGCGGGCCGATTCGAGCCGGGCCCGTCGGGTCTTGGAGATCTGGACGACGGTTACCGCGAACACGGTGATCAGCAGGGCGAAGATGCCGATCGCGCCGACCACTTCGGTCCAGTCGTGGTCGCTCATCCCGGTCATCGGTCCGCTCCGGGCTGCTCGGCCGAGTCGGGCACGGTCAGCGTCTCGACCGCCGCCGCGATGATCTCGGGGGTGAGTGTGAGCACGAACGGCTCCACCTCGTAGTAGTTCATGGCCTTTCCGTCCTCCGACAACTCCATGCTGGCGGTGACCAGCCCGGCCGCCGCCAGCTTCCGTAGGTGGACCTGCAACAGCGCCCGGCTGATGCCCAGTTGCCGGGCCAGCCCGCTGACGTAGGCGCGCTCCCGAGCCAGCGCCGCGACGATCCGCAGCCGGTGCGGGTTGGCCAGGGTGGCCAGCACCCGGACCAGGTCGTCGCCGGTCGGCGGCGGACCAGCACTCATAACCAGCCCTTGCACATGCGAACAGAAGTTAGCGGGTGATGGCACACGGAGGCCAGGGGTTCCGGACGGGATCAGGGGGATCTCAGGGTCACCACACGGGGTCGGACAGACAGCACGCCGGGCCGGTGATCGATCACCGGCCCGGCGTGTGGAGTGCGTCGTACGTCAGCTCTTGAAGGCGTCCTTGATCTTCTCGCCCGCCTGCTTGAGCTTGGCCCCGGCCTGGTCATTGCGACCCTCGGCCTCGAGGCGCTCGTTGTCGGTGGCCCGGCCGGCGCCTTCCTTGATCTTGCCGGCCGCGTCCTCGCTGGCGTTGTTGATCTTGTCGTCGATACCCATTTGCGAACCTCCATTGCGAGCGTCGCTACGCCATCAGCAGTACCCCCGCCACGGACGGCCCAACCATTTACGATCCGAGGAACGTCACAACCCGTCACCGCCGGCTGCCGAACGGAACCGGCGCAGGCGCAGGCTGTTGGCGACCACGAAGACCGACGAGAAGGCCATCGTGGCGCCCGCGATCATGGGGTTGAGCAGCCCGGCGGCAGCCAACGGCAGGGCCGCCACGTTGTACCCGAACGCCCAGAACAGGTTGCCCCGGATGATGCCGAGCGTGCGCCGGGACAGCCGGATGGCGTCCACCGCGGCGTCCAGGTCACCACGGACCAGGGTGAGGTCGGACGCCTCGATCGCCACGTCGGTGCCGGTGCCCATGGCGAGGCCCAGGTCGGCCTGGGCCAGCGCCGGGGCGTCGTTGACCCCGTCGCCGACCATCGCCACCGACCTACCCTCGGCCTGGAGCCGTTTGACGACGTCGACCTTGCCGGCCGGCAGCACCTCGGCGATCACCTCGTCCACGCCCACCTCGGCGGCGACCGCCCGGGCCACGGTGACGTTGTCCCCGGTCAGCAGGACCGGGGTGAGCCCCAGGGCGCGCAGCCGAGCCACGGCCGCCCGGCTGGTCGGCCGGACCACGTCGGCGACCGCGAGCACGCCCCGAGCCCGCCCGTCCCAGCCAGCGAGGATCGCCGTCCGGCCGGCGGCCTCCGCGTCGGTGACCGCCTGCTCGATCTCCGGCGGTACGTCGAGCCCGCGCTCCCGCAGCAGCCGGAGTCGGCCGATCAGCACCGCCCGCCCGTCGACGGTGGCGGTCACGCCCAGCCCTTCGAGGTTGACGAAGCCGGTCACCGGGGGCAGCGCCCCGGCGTCGGCGGCGCCTGCGGCGACCGCCCGGGCGATCGGGTGCTCGGAGGCGGCCTCCACCGCCCCGGCGAGCCGGAGCAGCTCGGCACGGTCCTCCCCGGCCGCCGGCACCACGTCCACCAGGGTCATCCGGCCGGTCGTCACGGTGCCGGTCTTGTCCAGCACCACGGTGTCCACCCGCCGGGTCGACTCCAGCACCTCCGGCCCCTTGATCAGCACGCCGAGCTGGGCGCCCCGGCCCGTGCCGACCAGCAGCGCGGTCGGCGTGGCCAGGCCGAGCGCGCACGGGCAGGCGATGATCAGCACGGCCACGGCTGCGGTGAAGGCGGCGGTCGGCCCGGCCCCGGTGCCGAGCCACCAGCCGAGGGTGCCCGCGGCGAGCGTGATGACGATCGGCACGAAGACGCCGGAGATCCGGTCCGCCAGCCGCTGTACGGCCGCCTTGCCGCTCTGCGCCTGCTCGACCAGGTCCGCCATGCGGGCGAGCTGGGTGTCCCCGCCGACCCGGGTGGCGGTGACGACCAGCCGGCCGCCCGCGTTGATCGTGGCGCCGACCACACCATCGCCCGGGCCGACCTCGACCGGCACCGACTCGCCGGTGAGCATGCTGGCGTCGACGGCCGAGGTGCCCTCGTCGACCACCCCGTCGGTGGCGATCTTTTCGCCGGGGCGGACCACGAACCGATCGCCGACGGCGAGCTGCTCCACCGGGATCAGGCTCTCCACCCCGTCGCGCAGCACCGCCACCTCCTTGGCGCCGAGTTCGAGCAGGGCGCGCAGGGCGGCGCCGGCGGTCCGCTTGGACCTGGCCTCGAAGTAGCGGCCGGCCAGGATGAACACCGTCACCCCGGCGGCCGCCTCCAGGTAGATGTTGCCGGCGCCGTCGGTGCGGGTGATGTCGAAGCGGAACGGGTGCGTCATCCCGGGCATCCCGGCGTCGCCGAGGAAGAGCGCCCAGAGCGACCAACCGAACGCGGCGAGGGTGCCGAGCGAGACCAGGGTGTCCATGGTCGCCGCGCCGTGCCGCAGGTTGGTCCAGGCGGCCCGGTGGAAGGGCAGCCCACCCCAGACCACCACCGGGGCGGCCAGGGTCAGCGACAGCCACTGCCAGTAGTCGAACTGCCAGGCCGGGACCATGGCCAGCAGGATCACCGGCACGCTGAGCGCCACCGAAACCCAGAGCCGGGTACGCGGCCCGCGCAGCGCGTCCACCGGCTGCTCGGTCGGCCCGGCAGCGGCCGGCGGGGGCGGCAGCGCGGCGCTGTAGCCGGTCTTCCGGACCGTGTCGATCAGGTCGTCCGGCGTGACGCCGTCGTCGTACCGGACGGTGGCCTTCTCGGTGGCGTAGTTGACGGTGGCGCTGACCCCGTCCATCCGGTTCAGCTTCTTCTCGATCCGGGCGGCGCAGGCGGCGCAGGTCATCCCGGCGATCGCCAGCTCGATCCGGTTCGGCGCCTCGGGCAGCGGTCTGCTGCTGGTGGTGGTCATCGTCAATCCCGTCAGTTGTGCCCGTGGCCGGGGGTGCCGTGGTCGGTGCCACCGGTCGGTGCGGGCCCGCTCGGGGTGGGCTCGCCACCGGTCGGCGGGGTGCCGGTCGTCGGGGTGCCGGCCACGACGGTGAACTCGGCGGTGCGCACCGCTCCGCCGTGCCGGAAGTCGAGGTAGAGCCGGTACGTGCCGGCCGAGGGCACCTCGGCGAGGAAGGTGACGGCCGGGCCGGGTGGGGTCCGCCCGTCGCCGGGCACGCCGTCCGGGTGCACGTGCAGGTACGCCAGGTCGCCCCGGCGCAGTGCCACCAGGTGCCCGTACGCGCCCAGGTAGGGCTCCAGGTTGGTGACCGGCTGCCCGTCCCGGCTGACGGTCAGGGTCAGCGGTGAGGTGCGGCCGGGCTGCGGCGCGCCGGTCAGGGTGACCGTGTAGCCGTCGACGGTGGTGCTGGTCGTCGGGGAGGGCAGCGGTCGCTCGGTCAGCGCTCCGGGGACGGTCACGTCCACACCAAGGGTCAGCGGCTCGCCCCCGGTCGGGGTGAAGTCGGCGAACGCCCGCCACTGCCCGGGGCCGGCCAGCGGGGTGGCGACCCGCCAGGTGCCGTCCGGGGCCAGGTCGGGGTGTACGTGGCGGAAGCCGGAGAGGTCCCGTCGGGCCACGATCAGGTGCATCTGCTTGTCGTGCGCCACGTCGTAGCGGGTCACCGGCTGGCCGTCCGGGCCGCCGATCCGGAAGGCGAACTCGCCTGCCGGGGCGGCGACCGGTTCGAGGGTGTAGCCCTGGTCGGAGACGAGCAGCCCGCCGGGGAACCGGTCGACCGCCTCCCCGTGGCCCGCTGGGTCCGCCTCGTGGGCGGCTCCGCCGTCGTGCCGACTCTCGGCGACCGGGGCGGCGGGGCCGGCCACCTGGCCGATCCCGTACGCCGCGCCGAAGACCGCTGCGAGGCCGAGGGCGAACCCGCCCAGTCTGGTCACCGTGTTCATGTCGGGCTCCCCGGGATCAGGCGTCGACGAGGTTGTAGCCGGCCTCGTCGACCGCGGCCCGGACGGTTTCCACGTCCAGTGGCTGGTCGCTGTTGACGGTGACCCGGCCGGTGGCAAGGTCGACCTGGACGTCGCTCACCCCCGTGATGGTGCCCACCTCGGCGCTGACCGCGCTCACGCAGTGCCCACAGGTCATGCCCTGCACCTGGTACGTCGTGTTGACCATCGGAATGATCTCCCCTCTGCCGCCTCCCAGCCTATACCCCCGGGGGGTAATCTGGAGACGGACCTCCGCCTTTGCCTGTACCGGTACCCGGTGGGGGTATTGCGGCAGGAGACGACCGTACCATACCCCCCAGGGGTACGCTATCCTGGTCCTCATGACCGCACCCACCCCGATCCGCGGATACACCGCCAGCAAGGACCAGCTGCTCACGCGGCTCCGCCGCGTCGAGGGGCAGGTCCGTGGCATCGAGAAGATGGTCGACGAGGACCGCTACTGCATCGACGTGCTCACCCAGATCTCCGCGATCCAGGCCGCCCTGGACAAGGTGGCGTTGGGCCTGCTCGACGGGCACGCCCGGCACTGCATGCACGAAGGAGCGGCCGAGGGCAGGGCCGACGAGATGGCCTCCGAGATGATGGCGGCGGTCGGCCGGCTGATGAAGCGCGGCTGAGGGCTCTCAGCCGGGCTCCGGGTCGAGGCGTACCCGGCGCAGCAACTGGGCGTTGAGCGCCACCACGATGGTGGACGCGGACATCAGCACCGCCGCCAGCGCCGGGCTCAACGCCACCCCCGCCCAGGCCAGCACACCGGCCGCCAGCGGCAACGTCACCACGTTGTAGCCCGCCGCCCAGGCCAGGTTCTGCCGCATCTTGCGGTACGACGCCCGGGAGAGCCGGACCACGGCACCGACCCCGCGCGGGTCCGACGACGCCAGCACCACGCCGGCCGACTCGATCGCGACATCGGTGCCCGCGCCGATCGCGATGCCCACATCGGCACGGGCCAACGCCGGGGCGTCGTTCACCCCGTCGCCGACCATCGCCACGGTCAACCCCCGCCGCTGGAGTTCGGCAACCCGGTCGTCCTTCTCCGCCGGCAGCACCTCGGCGAAGACCTCGTCGACGCCGGGCCGGAAGCCCAGGTCGGCGGCCACCGCCTCGGCCACCGGTCGGGCATCACCGGTGATCATGGCGATGGTCCGGACGCCCTCGGTGCGCAGCTCGACGATGGCCTGACGGGCCTCCGGACGCACCTCGTCGGTCAGTGCGAACGCGCCAAGCACCGTGTCCGGCAGCCGTACCAGGTGCAGCACGGCGGCACCCCGCGCCGACCATCGCCCGGTCGCCGCGTCCAACTCGGCCGGAAGCGACAGGCCCCGCTCCCGCAGCAGCGCCGGCCCGCCCACCGCGTACTCCGTACCGTCGATGGTGGCCTGCACGCCGCGACCCGGCAGCGACCGGAACCCGGCGGCCCGGGTCGGGCCGGCGCGTCCGGCCGCCGCCACGATCGCCCGGGCCAGCGGATGCTCGCTGTCGGATTCCACGCCGGCCGCGATCCGCAGCACCTCGTCCCGCCCGACGCCGGGCACCGTCGCCACGGCGGTGACCGCGTGCTCACCCCGGGTCAGGGTGCCGGTCTTGTCGAAGAGCACCACGGCCACGGTCCGCATCCGCTCCAGCGCCAGCCGGTCCTTGACCAGGATCCCGGATCGCGCGGCCAGCGCGGTGGAGAGCGCGACGACCAGCGGGATGGCCAGACCGAGCGCGTGCGGGCAGGCGATCACCAGGACGGTGACCGCGCGGACCACCGCCTCGTCCGGCTCGCCGAGCGCGGTCCAGACCAGCACGGTCAGCACCGCGGTGCCGGTGGCCACGTAGAACAGCGCGGCGGCGAACCGGTCAGCCAGCAGTTGTGCCCGGCCGCCGGAGCGCTGCGCCTGCGCGACCATCCGCTGGATGCCGGCGAGCGCGGTCTGCTCACCCAGCGCCTCGACGCGGACCCGGATCGCCGAGTCGGTGGCGACGGTGCCGGCCACCACCCGGTCCCCTGCCGACCGGGCGACCGGACGCGACTCGCCGGTGATCATCGATTCGTCCAGCTCGGCGCCGCCGTCCACGATCCGGCCGTCCGCCGGTACTCGGCCCCCGGGCCGGACCAGCACCACATCACCGATCCGCAGCTCGGCCACTGACACCGCCTCGACCCGCCCGTCCGCCGTCACCCGCTCGGCCTCGTCGGGCAGCAGTGCGGCCAGCGCCGCGAGTGCGCCCCGGGCCTGCCCGATGGCCTTCATCTCCTGCCAGTGCCCGAGCAGCATGATGGTGACCAGCGCGGCCAGCTCCCACCAGAAGTCCAGGTCGAAGGCGCCCAGGCTGGTGGCCAGCGACGCGGTGTAGGCGACGGTTATCGCCATCGCGACCAGCAGCATCATGCCCGGCGCCCGGTCCCGCACCTCGCGGACCGCACCGACCAGGAACGGCCAGCCACCCCACCAGAACACGACCGAGCCGAGCACCGGCCCGACCCAGGAGCGCCCCGGTACGTCCAGCCGGAGGCCGAGCCGGTCCAGCACCAGGTCGCTCGTCAGCACCACCGGGACGGTGAGCACCAGGCAGACCCAGAACCGACGGCGGAACATCGCCGGGTCGTGCCCGGCGTGCTTGTCATGCCCGGCGTGCTCGTCATGCTGCTTCGGCCCGGCGGACCCGGCGTGCTGCTGGTGACTGCCGGGACGGTCGGGCTCGGGCTGTGACGGAGCGGACATGACTCCAACATGCCGGTCCGGTCACCGCCGTGCGGGCGGTTCGACCACGCGACACCCCGCCACAACCTGCGTCCGCGGGTCGGGCTGGCTAGCATTTCCCACGATGGCCCTCCGGACCTCGCTACGCAGTCGCGCACCGACGCCGCCACGATGTGGCGTCGCCTCCGGTCGACCGCGCCGAGCACTCACCGTCCGTAGCCGTCATGTCGCCATCCAGCGATTCGTCATGCCCGTGGCCGCATTCCCGCGGCGGCGGTGAACCGACCGGCCCGCCGGCACGTACCCCGCACCGGATCGTTGGGAGTCTCGCATTGGGTTCCGACCACAGCCGTTCCACTCCGTCCGCCCCGCCCCGGGTACGACGGATCCTCATCGCGACCGTGGTACCGCTCTTCGTCGCCACCGTGCTCGCCGCGGTGGTGCTCTGGCCACGCGACGGGTCGCCGCAGACCGCCGGGGGCCAGGACGTGCCGCGCTACCACGGCACGGTGACCCGGGTGGTGACCGAGCCGTGCCCGCCGACGGCGCCGAGTCCCGAGGGCACGCCGGACGCCGGGGCCGGGCTGTGCGGCACCGTGGACGTCCGGGTGGCCGACGGGGCGGCTGCCGGACAGCAGGTCCAGACGCCGGTGCCGGACGGACCCGGCGCACCCCGGGTCGAGGTCGGTGACGAGGTCATCCTGGTCGAGCTGACCGATCCGGCCGATCCCGTCGCCAGCAGCTGGAACATCGCGGAGCACCAGCGCGGCACGCCGTTGGTCTGGCTGGCGGTGGTCTTCGCCGCCGCGATCGTCGCGTTCGGCCGGTGGCGGGGCCTGGCCGCGCTGGCCGGGCTGGCCGCCAGCTTCGCCATCCTGCTCACCTTCGTGCTCCCGGGGATCGGCGCTGGCCGATCACCGCTGCTGGTGGCGGTGGTCGGCGCCGCCCTGATCATGTTCGTGGTGCTCTACCTGACGCACGGGGTCACCGCGCAGACCTCGGTCGCGGTGCTCGGCACCCTGGGCAGCCTGGTGCTGACCGGCGTGCTCGCCACCATCGCCACCGCCGCCACCCACCTCACCGGCTTCGGCAGCGAGGACGCCACCACGCTGTCGATGTTCCAGGCCAACGTGGACCTGCACGGCCTGCTGCTCGCCGGGATCATCATCGGCTCGCTCGGGGTCCTCGACGACGTGACGGTCACCCAGGCGGCCACCGTCACCGAGCTGGCGAACGCCAACCCCGAGCTGACCCGGTTGCAGCTCTACCGGGCGGCCACCCGAGTCGGCCGGGCGCACATCGCCTCCACCGTCAACACCATCGTGCTGGCGTACGCGGGTGCCTCACTGCCGCTACTGCTCCTGCTCACCGCCGACTCGCGGCCGCTCGGGCAGATCCTGACCAGCGAGTTCCTCGCGCAGGAGATCGTCCGCAGCGCGGTCGCCACGCTCGGCCTCATCGCCGCCGTACCGCTGACCACCGGACTGGCGGCGGTGGTGACCGCAGCCGGCCGGTCGGGTGCCGAGCTGCCCGCCGACCCGGCCGCCGAGCCGCCCGCCGAGCGACCCAGGCCGGACCGCGCGGAGGCACTGGCCGCACTCAGCTCACCGCGCACGGGTCGACCCGACCCGACCGGACCCGATCCGGCGCGGGCCACACCCCCAACCACCGCCACCGACCGGTGGCACGAGCCGGACAGGAGCACGGAGACGGCATGGTGACACTCCTCAGCGTGACGAGGTGGGGCATCCGCCCTGAGAACCGCGTCACTGGTCACTCAGCGCCATGGCGAAATGACGCTTTTAGTCGGCATCTGGACGTAGCTCAGCCGGTCGACTCTCGGGTAACCTCGCTGCCGGTTACCGCTGAAGGCGCGACGCAGCGCCTGCGGTGCCACCGCCCAATCGCCAGTCGGCGAGCCGGGGACCCAGGCACGTGGGGTGAATCCGCGTCAGCGGTAGGGGCCACTTCCGCCCCGAACCCGTCAGCTAACCCGGTCGGCGGTCGACGGAAGGGAATATTGTGACGGCACCCCTACGCCGCTGGTTGACACCCGTGGTGGCCGTGATCGCCGCACTGACCGTGCTCGCCGGCCCCCTCCCGGCGCACGCCGCCCCGACGACCCCCACACCGTCCGGGCACGAGGAGGACGGCGAGCCCGCGCTGCTCAACGACGTGATCGAGAAGGCCAACCGCGACTACTCCGCCGCCAAGTCCAAGTTGGACAAGTCCAAGAAGCGGCAGATTGAGCTGGCGGCGGAGGTCGACCGGGCCAACGCCGAATTGGAGAAGCTGGCCCCCCAGGTCGGGCAGATCGCCGCCCAGTCGTACCGGACCGGCCGGATCGGCGCGATCGCGATGCTGCTGGAGAGCGACGCCCCCGACTCGTTCGTCCAGCGTGCCGCGGTGCTCGACGAGATGAACATGGTCAACGAGAAGAAGCTCTCCGAGGTCAACACGGTGAAGTCCCGCGCCGAGCAGGCCAAGCTGGCCCTCGACGCGGAGGTCCGCGAGCAGCAGAAGCAGACCGCCTTGATGGCGAAGGAGAAGCGCGACGCCGACAAGGCACTCGCGCTGGTCGGTGGGAAGGGCTTCACCGGCGGCCTGGTGTCGGCGACCTCACCGGTCGCCCGGATCGGCCCCAACCGGACCGCCGACGGTGACTGGAAGTCCGAGTCGTGCAGCGAGAACGACCCCACCACCTCCGGCTGCGTCACCCCGCGCACGCTGCACGCGTACAAGGAGGTCAAGCGGGCCGGCTTCAACCGGTTCGTCGGCTGCTACCGCTCCGGCGGGCCGTGGGAGCACCCGAAGGGCCGCGCCTGCGACTGGTCGTTGCAGAAGAGCGGCTTCAGCCCGTGGCACAACGAGGACACCCGGACGTACGGCAACAACGTGGCCGCGTTCCTCATCCGCAACGCCGACCGGCTCGGCATCTACTACGTGATCTGGAACCGACAGATCTGGTTCCCGGCGACCGGCTGGAAGTCGTACAGCGGGCCGTCGAACCACACCGACCACGTACACATGTCGATGCTCTGACCGCATGTCCACCCGTCGAAGGGCCGTCCCGAGTCGCGGGGCGGCCCTCGTCGCGTCAGGCGGCGGCGGGCGCGGTCGGGCCGGCCGCCGTGCTGGGTCCGGTCGGTACGTCGAGCGCCGTGGCGGTAGCCGGCACGGCGGCCACCGGGCGCACCACGCCGGCGGCGAGCCGGTACGACACCCCCACCACCGCGCAGCGCCCCTGCGCCACCTCGGCTGCCAGCACGGGCGACTGGCCGAGCAGCGCCTCGACGGTCTGCGCGATGTGGATGTCGACGATGCCGTCGATGTCGTCCACCCCCTCGGCCTCGGCGCGACGCAGGCTGGGCAGCACGGCGTCGACCACGGCACGCAGGTGCCCCCGGGGCGGGGTGCCGGTGGCGGCCGCCTCCCGGGCCGCCTGGACCGCACCGCAGGAGTCGTGGCCGAGCACCACCACCAGCGGAGTGCCGAGCACGGTCACCGCGTACTCCACGCTGCCCAGCACCTCCGGGCCGGTCGTGTGCCCGGCCGTGCGGACCACGAAGAGGTCGCCCAGCCCCCGGTCAAAGATGATCTCGGCGGCCAGTCGGGAGTCGGAGCAGCCGACGATCACCGCGAACGGGTGCTGTCCGTCGGCGACCGCCGCCCGGTGCCCGGCATCCTGGTTGGGGTGGCGCGGGGCGCCGCTGACGAAGCGCCGGTTGCCGGCGGCCAGCTCGGCGTACGCCCGGGCCGGCTCGGTGAGCGCCGGCGCCCGGTCGGTGGCCCGCTGCGGACCCGGCTTGCCGCCGGGTGTACCGGGACTACTCATCCCGCACCTCGTCTCACGCGTTTGACCTGCTCAAATGGCTCTTCAGCCGGGCCGGCGGCGGGCGCTGGCTCGGGCTCCACGGTCACACGCACCACAAGATGCGTCAAGATATGCGTGAGTTAGATTTCATACGTTGGCCCTGGGCCGGCCCTTCGGAGGTGCCACCGAGGCCAGGGCGGACAACCGGAGAGGCGGACCCACGATGGCGAGCACGGCGGCGGGCGACACCGGCAGCGGCCGGAACTGGACGTTCCTCACCAACCACGGACACGTCCTGCTGGCCATCGCCCGCGACCCCACCGCCCGGCTGCGCGACGTGGCGGCCGAGGTCGGCGTGACCGAGCGGGCCGCACAGGCGATCGTCGCGGACCTGGAGGCCGGCGGCTACCTGCACCGCACCCGGGTCGGCCGGCGCAACGAGTACACCCTCAACCCGGCCGGCCGGTTCCGGCACCCCGCCGAAGCAGACCGTCAGGTCGGCGATCTGCTCGCGCTCTTCGCCGAGACGCCCGCCGCAGCAGCCACCCACCCGTCCTGACCGCCGTCCCTCGGGCCGCGGCCCGAGGGAGCACAGCGGTAATCTCTGTGGGTGCGCGAATGCCTGCCGTCAAGCGCGACCGATCCGTCCCGCCACACCGGCCGTGCCATCCGAGGGGTCCTCAGTGGAACGCTGGCGGCCCTACTCGGCGCCGCCCTGGTGGCTCCCTCCCCAGCGGCCGCGGCACCGCCCACCTGCGGCCCCGCCGGCGAGGACGGCCTGGTGGAGATGCCGTGGGCACTGCGCCGGCTGGAGCCGTCCTCGGCGTGGCCGCTGTCCCGGGGCGCCGGGGTGACCGTGGCGGTGATTGACTCCGGGGTCTCCGCCATCCACCCGCTGCTCAAGGGCCAGGTGATGGAGGGCCGCGACTTCAACAGCCTGCCGGCCAACCAGGGCCAGTGCGACCTGGTCGGGCACGGCACGATGGTGGCCGGCATCATCGCCGGCCGGGAGGGCACCGGCGTCCCGTTCAGCGGCATCGCACCGGCCGCCCGCATCCTGCCGATCCGGGTGCTGCCGGACGCCAAGGGCACCAACGACGAGGCGCTACCCGGGCAGATCGCCGCGGCCATCGACTGGGCGGTCGACAACGGCGCCGACGTGATCAACCTGTCCCTGGTGACCCTGCCCCGCCCCGAGCTGGCGGAGGCCGTCGAGAACGCGCTCGCCAAGGGCGTCGTGCTCGTCGCCGCCGCCGGCAACCGGCAGGAGCAGCAGGAGGACAAGCCGGCCTACCCGGCCGCGTACCCCGGGGTGATCGCGGTCGCCGGTGTGGACGAGCAGGGCGGCCACGTGGGCACCTCGGTCAGCGGCACCTACGTCGACGTCGCCGCCCCGGGGTTGAACATCGTCGGCCCGGCACCGGGCGGCAGCGGCTACCGCGCCGAGCCGACCGGCGGCACCAGCTTCGCCGCCGCGTACGTCTCGGGTGTGGCCGCGCTGGTCCGGGCGGCCTACCCGGACCTCCGTCCACAGCAGATCGCCGAGCGGCTGGAACGGACGGCGGACAACCCGCCGGAGGGGCACAACGCGGAGGTCGGCTACGGCGTGGTCAACCCGTACCGGGCGCTGTCGAGCCTGCTGGGCACCCGGACGGACCCGCCCGCTGGCGCGCTCCCGCCGCCCGCCCGCCCGGACGACCCGCTGGGCTGGCAGCGCACCGCCGCGATCTGGGCGGCGGCGGCCGGCGGTCTGCTCACCGTGCTACTGCTGGCCGCCCGGCCGATCATGATCCGGGGCCGCCGACGCGGCTGGCGCCCGGGCCGGCGCACCGACTCACCGGTCGCCGGCTGACGGCACCGAACGGCACAACGCAATGCGGCTCCGGCCCGGTGGAACCGGACCGGAGCCGCATCGGCGCTTGCCTCAGCCCCACACCTTCGAGTTGCTCATCTCGGTGGTGAGGTAGTTCTCACGGGCGATGCCAACGGCACCACCGATCTCGTTCAGGATCCGGTTGATGTCCCGGACCGACGAGTCCCACTTGGCCTGGTGCTGCTCGTAGGCAGCCCGGTCCTGGCCGTCCCACTCGAGCTTGCTCAGCATCTGCCGCAGCGTGTCGAGCTTCTCTTCGAGAGTCTTCGAGATGGCCTGCATCTGCTGGTTGCTGCTCTCGAGGACCGCGTAGTCAACTTTGATAGCCATGGTTTCCTCCTCTGCTGGCTACGGGATCACGGGTTGAGAGCAGAGTGGAACTTGTCCAGCATCTGCTGCTGCTCTTCGTCGTTGACCTGGTGCGTCGTACCCGACTTGTCGAGCAGGTCAGCGATGTTGTCCATCGCCGTCAGCAGATTGACGGTGTCCTCGTTCCAGCGCGTCATCAACGACTGGAAGCCCGTGGACGCCTGACCCTTCCACGCCATGGCCAGGTCGTCGACTACGTTCCACAGCTTCTTCAGCTCGCCGTCGACCTCGCTGCGCGTGGACCGCACGTCACTCGCGGCAGTATGCAGAGTCGCAGCTTCGACCTCGAACGCCATGCTTCACACCCTTCCGTCTTGTTGTGGCGGCGGCTTTGCCGCACCCCTCCCCCGCGGCAAGGTAGCAACACCCCACCGACGGACACTCCAGTAGAGACCGTAGCGGAACCTGTCCAGCCCGCGCAGCCCTGACCGGCCGCGTTCCATGGATACTGGTGAATCGGGTCAGGTGGATCGGGAATACGACCGGAAATTCATCACCAAACTCACCACCGGAGCGACGCGCCGATCGATCCTGGCGCACGGAACGACGTGGCCTGACCCGGCCTCGTCACGACGGCTCCGACCAGGCGGTCTGGATCAGCTGCTGGCCGTCGCGGCGGCGCACCAGCGTGCCCCGGCCGGGCGGCTGCGGGCTCGGCCGCAACGCGCCGAAGACCGCGCCCTCCTCCCGGCTGCCGGACATCAGCAGGCCGGGCGAATCCAGCTCACGCAGCCTCTGCAGCACAGGCTCGTAGAGCGCCCGGGACACCCCGCCGACCCGCCGCGTGATGACCAGGTGCAGGCCGATGTCGCGGGCCTGCGGCAGCAGCTCCAGCAGGGCGCTGAGCGGGTTGCTGCCACCCGAGGCCACCAGGTCGTAGTCGTCCACCAGGATGTACAGGTCCGGGCCCTTCCACCAGCTGCGGTCGCGCAACTGGGCGGTGGTCACGTCCGGGCCGGGCAACCGGTTGGTCAGCGCACTGCGGATCGAGCCCAACCCCTGGGCGAACGCCTGGTTGGACGGGGCGTAGTCCAGCAGGTGGTCGCCCTCCACCGCGCCCAGCAGCCCGCGCCGGTAGTCGGCGATCACCAGCCGGGCCTGGGCGGGCGTGTACCGGTCGGTGATGCCCCGGGCGATCAGTCGCAGCAGGTTGGTCTTGCCGCACTCGGCGTCGCCGAAGACCGTCAGGTGCGGCTCGTTTGCCAGGTCCAGGTAGACCGGTGCCAGCGCCGACTCGTTCACGCCGATCGGCAGGCCAGGCGCCGACCGGTCGATGATCCGGGCCAGCTCGGCCACCGGCAGCTTGCGCGGCAGCAGCCGCACCTTCGGCGCCGGCCGGCCCGGCCAGTTGGCCGCCACGTGCCCGGCCAGGGCGATCGACGCCTCGCTCAGATCGTCGATGTCCCGGCGGCCGTCGATCCGCGAGACCGCAGTGAGGAAGTGCAGCTTGTCGCGGGTCAGGCCACGACCGGGCGCCTTTTCCGGCACGTTCATCGCCGAGCGACGGTCGATCTCGGACTCCGAGGCGTCACCCAGGCGCAGCTCCAGCTTGGTGCCGAGCAGATCCCGCATGTTGATCCGGATCTCCGCCCAGCGCACCGCCGTCAGCACCACGTGCACGCCGAAGCCGAGGCCCCGGTTGGCCAGCGTGGTGATGGTCTGCTCCAGCTCCTCGTACTCCTGGCGCAGCGTGTTCCACCCGTCCACCACCAGGAACACGTCGCCGAACGGGTCGTCGGCGAACTCGCCGGCGGCCCGACGACGGCGGTAGCTGGCCACCGAGTCGATGCCGTGCTGGGCGAAACGCGCCTCCCGCTCGTCCAGGACGGCGACCACCTCGGCCACCGTACGGCGCACCGCCTCGACGTCCCGCCGGCCGGCCACCCCGGCCATGTGCGGCAGCCGCTCCAGGCTGCGCAGCGCGCCACCGCCGAAGTCCAGGCAGAAGAACTGCACCTCGCGCGGCGTGTGGGTGAGCGACAGCGAGGCGAGCAGCGAACGCAGCATGGTGCTCTTGCCGCTGAGTGAACGGCCGACGATGACCACGTTGCCGCCGGCCCCGGCGAGCTCGACCATCATCGGGTCACGGCGCTGCTCGTACGGCCGGTCCACCACGCCGACCGGCACGGTGAGCCGCCCTCGGCCCGGCCAGGAGGCGGTGCACAGCCCGTACGTCGGGTCGACGGCCAGCGGGCCGAGCAGCTCCCCCAGGCCCGGCGGGTCGGCGAGCGGCGGCAGCCACACCTGGTGCGCCGGACGACCCCGGCCCCTGAGCTGGTCGATCAGCACGTCGAGCATCGCGACGGCCTTACCGTCGGCCGGCTGCTCCGGCTCCGGCGCGGTGTCCACCGGCATCTGCGGGATCTGCGCCGGTATGAAGTCGAGGCCGTACGGCACGATCCGGCGCTGCACCAGGGCCTGCGACGCGGAAGCCTGCTGCCCCGGCGCCCGGTACGCCCCGGACACGTACGCCGCTCGGAACCGCAGCATCGTGCTGGTGTCGGTCTTCAGATAGCCGTGGCCCGGCGCGTTCGGCAGCTCGTACGCGTCCGGCACGCCGAGCACGATCCGGCTCTCCACGGCGGAGAAGGTACGCAGACCGATCCGGTACGACAGGTGGGTGTCCAGGCCGCGCAGCTTGCCCTCTTCCAGCCGCTGGCTGGCCAGCAGCAGGTGCACGCCGAGCGACCGGCCGAGCCGGCCGATCATCACGAACAGGTCGATGAAGTCGGGCTTGGCGGCGAGCAGCTCACTGAACTCGTCGCAGATGATCAGCAGGCTGGGCATCGGCGCCAGCGGTTCGCCGGCCGCCCGGGCCTTCTCGTACTCGAAGCGGGAGACGTAGTTGCCGGCCGCCCGCAGCAACTCCTGCCGGCGCACCATCTCGCCCGCGAGCGCGTCGCGCATCCGGTCGACCAACGGAAGCTCGTCGGCCAGGTTGGTGATCACGGCGCTGGTGTGTGGCAGCGCCTCCAGGGAGGCGAACGTCGCGCCACCCTTGAAGTCCACCAGGACGAAGTTCAGCTCCTCCGACGAGTGGGTCACCGCCAGTGCGGCCACCACCGTACGGAGCAACTCGCTCTTGCCGGACCCGGTCGCACCGATCACCAGGCCGTGCGGGCCCATGCCCTCGTGCGCCGACTCCTTGAAGTCGAGCTCGACCACGTTGCCGTCCGGGCCGACGCCGAGCGGGATGCGCAGCCGGTCCCGGTGACCGCGCGGGCGCCAGGTCTGGTGGACGTCCACCGCCGCCGCGTCGCCGACGCCGAGCAGGTCGGGTAGCTCCGTGCTGCGAGCCAGCGGCTCCTCGTTGCTCGTCTGCTGCTGGGAGAGCCGGAAGGGGGCGATCTGCCGGGCCAGCCCCTCGGCGGCCTCGGCGCTGAGCCGGTCCGGTCGGCCGAGCTGCGAGGACGTGCTCCCCCGGACCAGGTCGAGCGTGCTTCCGTCGCCCACGTCGAGGCAGAGCAGCCAGCGGCCGGCGTCGCGCGGCACCGTTCCGGAGAGGTCGATCATGGTGGCGCCGAGCAGGCCCTGACCCACCAGCTGGCAGGTCGGCGAGATCTCGCCGCCGTCGATCACCACGACCAGGTGCTGCGCGGTCGTGAGCGGCTTGGCCTCGGGCGCGAACCGGGGCCGCCCGGCCAGCTCCCCGGCGAGCGCCGCCTCGGCCTCGGCCAGGCTGGCGAAGACCAGCCGGCGGGCGCCGGCGGCGTCCGTACGTCCACTGTGGTGGGCGTGCGGCAGCCACTTCACCCAGCCCCAGGCCGACTGCCGGTCGGGCGCGGCGACCACCGCGATCACCAGGTCCTCCGGGGCGTGGAACGTGGCCAGCTGGCCCAGTGCCGCCCGGGTCAGGTCGAGCACGGGCTCCCGGTCACCGCGCAGCACCACCCGACTGAACGCGCGCACCGACAGCGCGGTCGGCAGGTCGGGCACGGTGGAGTGGGCGCGGACGAACCGGCGCAACGCGATGGCGCTCATCGGCTCCAGGTCCTCGACCGGCTTCGTCTCCGGCGGAACGATCTCCACCGCCAGCCGCTGCGGGCCGAGCGCGATCCGGGTCTCGCCGAAGTCGTCCTCGGTGATCCGTCGCTCCCAGAGCCGCCGGGACGCGGCGATCGACCAGAGCGCGTCGGGCTCCGGGTGACGCCAGGCCATCGCCGCCCGCTGCTGCTCCGCCGCGCGCCGGGTGCGCTTGCGCATCTGGGCCAGGTAGCGCATGTAGTCGCGGCGTTCGGCGTTCACCTCGGCCTTGTCCTTGCCGCCGCTGTTGCTCAGCGAGCCGATCGCCATCCCGAGCATCGAGACGCCGAACAGGCCACCAGCCACGTACGTCATCATGCCGCCGCCCCGGCCGGCGTAGAGGAAGGCCATCGCGCCGACGCCACAGAACATCGGCAGGATCATGAGCACCTGCCCCATCCCTCGGGGCGTGGGCTCGGGCAGCTCAGGAGGTGACTCCAGTAGCACCTCACCGCGCGGCAAGGCAGGCCCCGGCTGACGCGGGAGCCGGCGGAACACGACCGTGCTCACGGCTGTCTCCTCCCCAGAAGCGGCCCTGATGACGTGCAGTCGCGAACCAAAGTCCGCGGGTGGGCATCGTACGTGCCCGCCATCGTAGGTAATCTCCCGTGGGCGCGGTGGACCCGCACCGCGGCACCCCGGCCAGCTGATCGTAGACGGACACCTGGAGGCCACTGTGGCGACGAAGACGGCGACCGGTGGTCTGAGCCGGATCACCATCGTGGCACCCCGTACCCGAATGGACCTGGCCCTGCCGTCGGACGTGCCGATGGCGGACCTGCTGCCCACTCTGCTGCGCTACGCCGGGGAGGACCTGGCCGACGACGGCGTGCGGCACGGCGGCTGGGCACTGTCCCGATTGGGCGGTGCCCCCCTGGATGGCGGACGTACCGCTGCGCAGCTCGGCGTGCGCGACGGCGAGGTGTTGTATTTCAACCCCCGGTCCGCCGCCGCGCCGGAGATCGTCTTTGACGACGTGGTGGACGCGGTCGCCACCGCGACCAACCAGCGCCCCGGCGCCTGGCAGGCCGGCTCGACCCGGTCCTTCGCGGTGCTCTTCGCCGCGGCCGCGCTCGGTGCCGGAGCGCTCGCCGCGCTCTTCGCGGGTCCGCCACACCTGCCCGGCGCGCTGGCCGCCCTGCTCGTCACGGTGGCGCTGCTGGTCGTCGCGGCGGTGCTGTCCCGGGCTGCGGGTGACAGCCGGACCGGGGCGGTGCTGGCCATTGTCGGCCTGGTGCACGCCGGCACCGGCGGTCTGCTGCTGCTCGCCGGCGACCGGTCGCTGACCGACCTGGCCAGCCCGCACGTCCTGCTCGCGGCCACCGCCGTGGTGGTCGCCGGGGCGGTGGCCGCGCTGGCCGTCGGCGACCGCTACCCGCTCTTCTTCGGCGCGATCGGGGTGGGTGCGGCGACCGGTTTCGGCGCGGTCCTCTGCCTGATCTTCGGCATCGACGCGCCGGCCGCGGCCGCGGTGATTGCGGCGGTCGCGTTCGGCGCGGTGCCGGCGTTGCCGATGCTGGCCTACCGGCTGGCCCGGCTGCCGGTGCCGTCGATCCCGACCGGTCCGGAGGACCTGAAGACCGACAGCGAGTCGGTCGACGGCCGCCAGGTGCTCCAGCTCAGCGAGCGGGCCGACCAGTTCCTCACCGGCCTGCTGTGGACGGTGTCGCTGCTGGTGCTCGGCGCGCAGCTGGTGCTGGCCCTGGACGGTCGGCTGCCGGCGGTGCTGTTCTGCCTGGTGCTGGCCCTGCTCTCGCTGCTGCGGGCCCGTCCGCTCCTGGGCCGCGCCCAGCGCACCCCGGTGCTGCTGGCCGGCACCGTCGGGCTGGGCCTGGCCGCCGCGGCCACCTTCGCCGGCGGGTCGCTGCCGGTCCGGCTCGGCCTGATCCTCGGCGGGCTGCTGCTGGCCGCCGTGGTCAGCCTGATCTACGGCCTGACCGTGGCCGGCAAGCGCATCTCCCCGGTCTGGGGCCGGTTGCTCGACATCGTGGAGATCCTGCTGATCATCTCGCTGGTCCCGCTCGCCGTCTGGGTCTGTGGCCTGTACGGCTGGATCGTGAACCTGCGGCCCTGACCCGAGGGCTCCGCCGCCCAACTGACCGGCCAGGCGAACGGCCGGTCAGTGGGCGGGCGGTCAGCGGGCGGGCGGTCAGCGGGGTTGTGGGCCGGAGAAGCCGCCCAGCGCCGATGCGACCGGTGCGCTGGCGTACACGCCGGGGGCGTGCTGCCCGTCCACCGGTCGGGGTGACGTGCCGGCCCGCTGCGCGACGTCCTGGACGACCTTGACCAGTGCCTCGACGTGGTTGTCCATCGCCGCGACGCGCACCAGCGGCGCCGCCACCCGCCCGTCCGGCGACACCGCCGCGGCCACCGTGTGCGAAGGCGCGGAGGTCGCGGTGATCGCTTCCACCAACGGGCCGAGCGGGGCGTCCGACCGGCCCCGCAGGGCCAGACAGCGGTGCGTCCAGCCGCCGCCGCGCAGCCCCTGCCAGGTCTCCGCTGGCGGCTCCGGCACCAGGTCCAGCCCGGCGGCCGAGACCACGGCCGCGCGCAGCTCGTCGCGGCCCAGCGGCCGGTGGGCCAGCCCGGCGGCGGTCAGTGCTTTGCCCAATCTGCCAATTCCGGCAGCCAACGTCCGGTGTACGCCGGGCAGCCCGCCGCCCCGGCTCACCGTCTCCACCCGAGCGTCGCGGACGGTGAGCCGCAGCGCCACCCAGACGGTCCGGTGCGCTGCCGGCGGCGCACCGGGCGCCGGGTACCAGACCAGGGTGTGCGCGACGACCTGAGCCCGGGACACTGGCGCGGCGAATTCCGTGAGCACCCGCAGCGCCCGGTCCACCGCCGACGCGTCCATCGAGCCGACCGTCGTGCCGGAGGCGGGTTGCAGCGCGACCGCGGCGAACCAGCCCTGGGCGTCCTGCCCGATGCCGAGCCGGGTGCCCCGGTCGGTCAGCTCGATGACGGTCAGCTCGGGGGCGAGCGCGGCCAGCCGGGGGTCCGCCGCCGTACCGTCGGCCAGCGTCGCCGCGGCACGCTCGCGGCGACGCCGCAGCCGCCGCCGCAGCAGCAGGTCCTCGAACCACCAGCGGCCACCCCGACGGGCGAACACGGCCAGGACGACCAGCGCCGCCACCGTGCCCACCGCGGCGAGCAACCAGCTGGGCCCGGCCCCCGCGGCCCAGACGGCGACCGCGCAGACCTCCAGCACGACGAGCTGCCCGACCAGCACCGGGCCGACCCGTCCCCGGCCGGGGCGATCGGCCGGCGGGGTCGCCCGCGCCGGGACGCCGGACGGGTTCTTGGCCACTCGGGCGGGTCGCGCCTGAACCTGCGTCATCGGTGACTGTCCCTCCTGCACGGTACGGCTGCGCCGGGTCGTTCCGGCGTCGGCCAAGGGCGGTGGTCCCAAAGACCCGCCGTCGGCCCCTTATCGTAGGGAAGCCCGCGACGGCGTTCCGACCTGATCGTCGCGGATCCACCCCGCCGGAGGTAAGTCATGCGGACCCGCCGCGATCAGGTGCAGGCGTACCGCTTCGTCACCCGCCGGATCGTCTCGGCGTTGCTGTCGGGCGATCCGGAGACCACCAACCTGCCGATGCGACGGCTCGGCATGGCGATCTTCGGCAGTGTCATCGCCGCCGCCGTGGTGCTCGGCGGGGTCGGCGCGTACGGCCAGTTGACCGGGAACACCGCGCCACTGGAAGAGAACACGCTGGTCATCGAGCGGGAGAGCGGCGCGACATACGTGTTCGTGGAGGGGAAGCTGCTCCCGACGCTGAACTACACGTCCGCCCGGCTGATCCTGGACACGGCGGATCCGACGGTGCGGACGATGTCCCAGGCGTCGCTGCGGGACCGGCCGCGCGGCCGCACCGTCGGCATCGTCGGCGCGCCGGACGCGTTGCCGGACCGCAAGTCGCTGACCGGTCTGCCCTGGTCTGTCTGCGACGTGCCCGACCCGGCCGACCCGCGCCGCTCCAGCACCCGTGTGGTGATCGACCGTGCGCTGCCCGGCGGCACGCCGCTGGGTGACCGCGCGGCACTGGTCACCGTGGACGGTCAGCGGTACCTGCTCACCGGCGGCGCCCGGCTTCAGGTGCTCGGCGGCGACCAGGCGATCGCGGCGCTGAAGATGACCGGCACGACACCGCTGCCGGTCGGGCAGCAACTGCTCAATGCCGTACCGGCCGGGCCCCCGCTGCGTAAACCGTCGCTGCCTGGCGAGGGCGAGCGCAGCGGCCTGGCCGTGGCCGATCGACAGGCCAACATCGGTCAGGTGTTCAAGGCCGCCGGGCAGCACTACGTGCTGACTCGGGAAGGTCTCGTCTCAATTACTGAGATCACCGCGCTCTTGATGATTGGCGGCGGCGGTCAGATCACCGACATCACCCCGGATCAGGCCGGCCGGCTGCTGACCCAGCAGCGGGTGGACGAGGAGGGCCTGCCCCTGACGCTGCCCACGCTGTACGCGGCCCGGTCCGGGCAGACCGTGCTCTGCGCCACGTACCGGGCGGGCAGTGGGGGCGGCCCGCCGACCACCACCGTCGAGGTCTTCGACCGTGCTCCGGCGGAGCTGACCGCGAGCGCGTCAGGCCCGGTGCCGGTACGCCAGGCTGCCCGGGACTCGGTGCGCACGGCCGAGGCGGTGCTGCTGCCCGGCGGCAAGGGCGTGCTCGCCCAGGCAGCCCCCGGCGCTGGGACCAGTGGTTCCGTCGCCGCCGGGTCGACGATCTACCTGATCAGCCCGCAGGGCGTCCGGTATCCGCTCGGGTCGGCTGAGACGCCGGCCGTCCTCGGCTACAGCGGGGTCACCCCGCTGGCGGTGCCCGGCTCGCTGCTCTCGTTGATCCCGACCGGGCCGAACCTCAACCGGGCGGACGCGTCGGCTTTTTTTTCGCCCGGTGGTCCGTCGTCGGCGGCGCCAGCACCGGAGCCGACGCCGCCCGCCTCGCCCAGCGGCACGCCGGCGAGCGGTGGGGCGGGTGGCGGGGTGCCCGCGGCATCGACTGGAGCCGACGACTGAGCGGCTCGGACGGGTCGCCCCGCGTCGCACTGGTGGACTAACCTGAGAGCTGCTGACGGTTGTCAACCAGAACGACGGGGATGTTTGCCATGACCGGGCGTACGGAAGTCGACCTGCTGTCCCTTGAGGACTTCCACCTGCACCTGGCGGCTCGGCTGAGCCAGGCCGAGTCGGTGCTGCGAAAGCTCAACACCGAGATGCAGTGCCGCCCTCCGGCGTTGGGCTCGTTCACCGACGCCACCGACAACGCGAGGCGCTACAGCGATGTCCACCAGTCCTACGTGGTGCAGGCCGAGCGGCTCCGGCAGGCGGTGCAGGCGGCACAGCAGGCGACCAGCACGATCCTGACCAACTACCGCACCGCCGAGGCGCGCAACGCGGCCAACGCCACCGACATCACCGCCGCGCTGACCGGGGTCGACCGGGCGTTGGGGCCGAAGGAGGACGGGCGTGTCTGAGTACACCCAGCGCTACCAGGGCAACAGCCACCAGCAGCTGTACGACGCCGTGATGGCCGGCAAGCCCGAGCAGATCGAGGGTGTGGCCGCCCAGTGGTCCGCCCTCAAGGGCATCCTGGACGGTCTCGGCCGGGAGCTGAGCGGCGACCTCGAAAAGCTCGGCAACACCTGGACTGGCTCGGCAGGTCTCGAGTTCCAGCGGCGGCTGATGATGATCGTCGCCCACACCGAGGCGCTGGGCGAGGGGATGGCCGGCGTCCAGCAGGGGCTGACCATGATGGCCGGCCAGCTGCGCACCGCGCACAAGCAGGCGGAGAGCCCGGAAGAGACCGACGACAACGACCAGACGATCTCCGGCGCCCTCCGGGGCGGCGCCACGTTCGGCCTGCCCGGCGCGGTGGTCGGGGGCATTCTGGGTCACCAGCAGGACAAGGCAGAGCAGGAGAAGGCCCATCAGCGGATGGTGAACGTGGTGGCCGAGCTGGCAGCCGGCTACGACCTCTCCGCCTATGACCGGGTGGTCGACCCGCCGCCTCCCGACCCCGAGACGCCGAAGACGGTCCGCGATGACCCGACGACGCCACGCAGCGTTCCGGGCACCGACACGCCGAGCGCCGCGCCCCTCGCCACCAAGCACACGGCACACACCGGCGACGCGACCATCACGACGCCCGACCGTGTGGGCCAGCCACAGGTCGTCGGCGTCGCGCCAGGCACTGGCCAGGACGGCGTGGGCACCGGCGGCGCGCCGGCAGTCGTCACCGGTCCGGGCAGCGACTCCGCCACCGAAGGCGGCACCTCCCTGGCCGGCGCGGAGCCGGTGCTCGGCGGAGCGCCGCCCGCCGGCGGGACCGCCGGCCTGTCCGGGCCGACCACCGTGACCGCCAGCGCCGGCGCTGGGTCAGGCCTGCTCTTCGGAGGGCACGGCGGGGCTCCGGCCGGCGGGGTGCTTCGCACCGCTGCCCTCGCCGGTTCGAGCAGCACGCCCACCGCCTCGGTCCGGCCGGCCGCTGGCCCGGCTGCACCCGACAACCGCCCCGCCACCGGGATGGGTCGCAGCATTGACGGGCGGCGCGGCGAGACTGCCGGCCGAGCGGCGGCCGGCAGCGGCGCGAAACGCCCCGGGGTGCTTGGCGGGCACGGCCGGCCGGAGGACGACGAGTCCGACGACCGGCTGACCTGGCTGACCGAGGACGAGATGGTGTGGGGAGACCACGGGGACGCTCCACCGCCGGTGCTCGGCACCTCCGGCTGACCCGATCCGCCGCCGATGCCCGACAGCGTCGGCGGCGCCCGAACGTGCCGCGGTGGCCCCGGCCGGACCCGATCCGGCTGGGGCCACCGTCATGTCGGGAAGGTGGATGGCCTGTCCGTCCACAGTGCGCATCGTGGCGGTGGTCACGCCCGAATGAGCCGTTGCCGAGCTGCGACCCGGCGGGTCGGGGGTTAGGTTGGTCGGGTGTCCTCCGCAGCGCTCGTCCGCCCAGCCCGGCGGGCCGTGCTGCGGTCACTGCGTGAGCTGACCCGGCTGGCGGTCACCGCGTTGGTGCTCGCCGTCGGCCTCGGCGGCGCGCTCGCCGCGACGCCACCCCCCGCACCGACGCAGCTGCGGCCCAGCGCCGTGAGCAGCCGGGTGGACACGCTCCGACCCGACGCCGTCGCCGCCACCGAGCGGGCGAGCCAGCCGGCCGCACCTCGGCCGGTCAGCACGGTCGTCGCCGCCGTGGCGACCGGTCCGGTCACCGCCGCGGAGCACCCGGTGACCGTCGAGCCCGGCCACGGCACCCCGTCCCGACGCGGCCCGCCCACCCGCTGATCCTGGCCGGCCACCGGCGCCCCCGACCCACCCGGTCCGGTGCCGGGTCACCGGTCCGGGTGCCGGATTCGTCGCCGTCCGCGTGACCACTCCGGCCGGAGATCACCAAACGGTGACCACCCGACAGCCGCGCACAGCGGTACCGCTCCGGGGCCCGGCGGCTCACTCCGCCCCGACGGCCAACCCGCCCCGGCCCTTGTTGCCGGAACACCCGTCCACCGCCACCCGTCGATACCCGTCGTTCGACCGCGAGGTGCTGATCATGCAGACCGTCCTCTCCGCCTTCCTGCCCGACGTGCCCCGGGCCGCCGCTATCTGGCTGAGCCTGCTCGGGGTGGTCGTGGTCGCTGTCGCCGCCCTGCTGCTGCGGCCCGGCAAGTTCCGCCTCGACCCGGGCTCCCGGATCCGTCGCGCGGCCATGCCCAGCCAACTCGAACAGGCCCACGAGGAACGGGAGCAGAGCCGCTACGCGCAGGAGGTGACGGTGGCCGCCGAGCGGGCCACCACCACCGCCCAACGCCGCCGGACGGAGTGGGTAGCCGCGCAGGAGACCGTCGAGGCCGCCTGGCAGGCGTACGAGGCGGCCGAGGCGGCCGTCCGACGGTTCGGCGCCGCAGCCGCGATGCCGCTGCCGCACACGGCCCGGACCCCGGCCGAGTACGTCGACCGCGAGCGCTACCTGCACCGGGCCGCACTGGACGCGTACTGGCGGCGGGAGCTGTCGGTGGAGCAGCTCAGTGACGTCTTCGGGCACCGCGACGGGTGGGACCCGCGGTTGCATCCGGTCGAGCAGGAGCTGGTGTTGCAGCGGGCGATCCGGGACAACCTGGCGGCCCGACACACTGCCGCCGTGGAGCGGGAGCAGGCCGCCTGGCGGGCCGCGGAGTCGGCTGTGGTGGCGGCCCGCAGCCTGCGCGAGGAGGCCCACGAGGCCACCGGACGGCGGGTGGCGGAGTCGGCTTCGGTGTTGCCGCTGAGCGAGGTCGTCCGGCCGCCGGTCGAGCAGACCCGGGAAGACACCGTGGTCGCCCGCGGACGCGCGGCGGTACCCGCGTTCTGACCGCTGGGACGCGCTGGTGCTGGCCGCCGGCCCCCGCGTCCGTGCGTAGCGGGCCGGTCCCGTCACCGGGCCGGGGCGGCCGTGGTGGGTTAGCGTGACGGAATGTCTCGACAGGCGTGGGTCCTCGTGGTGATCGCCGGCATCCTGGCCGTCGCCACACTGGCCGGTGCGGTGGTGCTGGCGGTGCGGGTGGTACGGACCCGGCGTCTGCTGAGCGGTCTCGGCGCGGGCGGCAAGGTCGCCTTCTACGGGGCGCTGATCTACACGATCTTCCCGGTCGACCTGCTCCCGGACCCGATCTACCTGGACGACATGGGCGTCCTGGCCGGCGCGCTGATCTACCTGACCCGGCTGGTGCACCAGCGCCGGGCGGCCGATCGCCGGCTGCCCGGGCAGCCGGACGCGCCGCCGGATCCGGACCGGGTACGCCGCCGCGTGCCATGATCGAGGCCGGTTCGGTGGACGGGGGACAGGCATGGCGGGCGATCACCAGTTGGACGTACGCGACGACCGCGTTGCCGCCTTCTGCGCGGAACGGCACCTCGCGACGCTGACCACGCTGCGCGCCGACGGCACCCCGCACGTGGTGCCGGTCGGGGTCACCCTCGACCCGGCAGCCGGGCTGGCCCGGGTGATCACCTCCGGCACCTCCCGCAAGGCCCGCCAGGTAGCCGCCGCCGGCGCGGCAGGCACCCCGGTGGCCGTCTGCCACGTGGATGGCCGCCGCTGGCTGACCATTGAGGGCCGGGCGGTGCTCCGGTCGGATCCCGCCGCCGTCGCGGAGGCGGAGCGCCGCTACGCCGAGCGGTACCGAACCCCGCGCCCGAATCCGGAGCGCGTGGTCATCGAGATCAGCGTGACCGGCCTCCTGGGCAGCCTCTGACGCCGCGCCACCTGCGCCGCTGGTCATCCTTCGCCGGTCACGCAAGTCGTGACCAGGCCGTCCCCGGTGTCCGGTCCGTTGATCGCTGCCCGGATCGTCCGGTTCTTCGCTCGACCCCGTGATGGTGTGGCGGGAGAGCCGTGAGCAGCGGCACGTCGAACCCGGAATCCCGCCCGGCCAGCAGCCGTTGCACCTGATCGCACCGCGCCTTGCCGGTTGCCGGCGGCGGAATGCCCGCCGGAGCAGGACGGTTACGTCCCCGGTAAGCCCACGGCCCGAGGCCGCCGCGGGTCGTCGCCCACCTCGATGAGCCGAGCGCCATTCCCGGTGCTGCTGCCCTCCACCAGTTGGAGGCACCAACCCCCGAACGGAGACTCGACCATGAACCCGATCATCCAGAAGAGCACGCTGTCCGTCGCCGGCCTGCTGGTCGCCGGCGGTTGCGCCCTCGGTCCCGCACTGGCCGCGCAGGCCGCCCCGGTGCAGGGCACCCCGACCCCGTCGAGCCACACCGACCGGGGCAGCCAGCCCGGCCGCTCCGCCGAGCGGATCCTCGGCATCGACTACCAGGCCCAGCCGAACTTCTACTACTGCGGCCCGGCAGCGACCCGGATCGCGCTGTCCGCCCAGGGCAAGGCTCTGTCCCAGGACGAGGTGGCCACGCTCCTCGGCACCACCGAGGCGGGCACTCCCTCGGCCCTGGACACCACCCGCGTGCTGAACGAGCTGACCGGCGGCAAGTACCGGACCACCGAGATCCGTGACTCGGTGGCCCGCCCCGAACAGGTCGAGCAGCTACGCCGGGACGTGCTGGCCGCGCTGGACGCCGGCCGACCGGTGGTGGCCAACATCAAGGGCACGGCCGTGGACACCGACGGCAACCCGCACTCGTACGAGGGCGGCCACTACCTGACCCTGGTCGGCTACCGCGACGGGGGCGACACCATCCGGATCGCCGACCCGGCCAACCCGGCGCTGGGCGAGTACTGGATGAGCCTGCCGAAGGTCGCCAACTGGATCGCCGAGCGCGGCTACTCCTCCTGATTCTGGCGGTTCACCGGGCCGGTCTCCCCCAGTCGGGGACGCCGGCCCGGTCGTCGTTCCGGGTCCGAGCGCTGAGCCGCGTCCGCCTGCGGACCCGGGCGGCGCGGTTCGGCGGGGCCCGGTGGATCTGCCGACGGGGCGGCGGATGGACTTCCGCCTCACCGGCGCCGGCCGCTCTGCGCACCATCCGATTGGCATCGTCCGGGTCACAACCGGTGGCCCGGAGCAGGTCGCTGCACGCGGTACGCAGGCCGGTCACCAGCGCGTCGCCGAACGAGTGCACCCCGATCGCAGTGGACCGACCGGCCAGTTCGGCACATTCCCGCACCAGCTGGCGGGTCCGCTCGGGATCCTTGCCGCTCCGGTGCTCGGAGTGCATCTCAGCCACCGCCTCGCCCAGCCGGCCCACCGCATTCGGCAACTCGTCCGGAATCGGCTCACCGTACTGGAGAGCGGTCGCCGTCCAGCGAGCCAGCGCTCGGACATCCAGCGTCAACCGCTCCAGGTGCTCCGCGCCGTTGGCGTACCGGCGGTACTGCTGACGCCGATGCCAGCGGGCCGGCGCGATCGTCACCACCTCCTCCGCCCCGCTGAGCGACTCGTGCAGCCGACCCAGGTCACCCTCGGTGGCGCGCAGCCGCTCCAGAATCTGCACCGCCCGTTCGGCGTCGCGCTCCCGCAGCGTCTGTGCCAGTTCGGCGAGCTGCTCGCGAAGGACCGTGACGATCGGCGCCACGGCCCGGTCCAGCACGCGCAACGGATTGACCGGCAACAGCAGAGCGACGACCAGCAGGCCGACCACCCCACCGACCAGTGCGTCGAAGATCCGGGGCAGCTCCAGGCCGCGTCCCATCGGGGCCAGCGTGGCGATCAGCACGGCCGTACCACCGGCCTGACCGACCAGCGCGCCACCCCGTCCAGCCACCAGCAGCGCGCTGGCGATGGCGAGCGCGACCACCGCGCCGGTCTGCCACGGCCCCGAGCCGAGCAGGAAGCGCAGCGCGTCACCGATGACGATGCCGATGCCCACCCCGGCCAGCAGCTCGAAGGTGCGCCGGGCCCGCTGCCCGATGGCGGTGGCGATCGTACCGACGGCGGCGGCCGGCGCGAAGACGTGCGCTCCGGGGCCGAGCAGGTGCTGGGCGATCAGGGCGGCCAGCGCCGCGGCCAGCCCGGCCTGGATCGCGATCACCAGGGTGATCTCCCACTGCCGGGCCCGAACCCGGCCGGCCTGCCCGCCCCGGCGCCGCACCTGTTCGACTGCCTGGCCGCCCAGCTCGGCGGCCTCACCGAGCCGCGACCGGTCGCGGTCGGCTGGTGGGCGGTCATCGGCCATGGCGACGGTTACCCGGGCGTCTCGCGGACAATCGTGCCAGGCCCCGGCGGGTGCAAACCGGGCAATTCGACCTTCACCGGATGGCTCGGACTACCTGGGCGCACCCGCCACGCCAGCGCTTCAACCGGTGTTGGAGCGATATGGGTGTCGGCGCGCCACTGGCCGGGTACCGACCTCGCGGAGATCGAGGAGGACCGACATGGCGGTAGACGAACCCGGGGCGGGCACCGGGGCGACGACGGACGGCTTCGGGCCGCGCCAGGCGTGGGCGGCCCTGCCCTGGCTGGTCCGGACCGCGGTGCTGTGGAGCGCCTGCCTGGTGGTGGTCGTCGCAGGGCTCTACCTGTTGGGCCGGATCGCCGTACTCCTGGCGCCGCTGGCCATCGCGCTGGCCGCAACCATCTTCCTCACCGCGCTGCTCGACCCGGTGCTGCTCCGGCTGCGCCGGATGCGACTGCCCGGGTCGCTGGCCGCGCTGCTCACCGTGCTGCTGCTTCTCGGCATCCTGGTGGGGGTCGGCGCGCTGGTGTGGAACCTGACCGCCAGCCAGTTCGACCAGCTCAGCCAGGAGCTGACCCAGGGGCTGGACCGAAGCCGGGACTTCGTCACGTCCACCCTGCCGGTCACCGACGCCCAGCTGGACCGACTGGTCGACCAGGCGCGGCAGGGGCTGGGTGGCAGCTCGCCGGACCCGGTGGCCGGTGCCCGGACCGCCAGCGAAGTGGTCGGCTCCGCGCTGCTCGCCCTGGTGCTGCTCTTCTTCCTGCTCAAGGACGGCCGGTCCATGTGGCACTGGGTCCTGTCCCGGATGACTGGCCCGAACCGGCCCCTGGTGACCGAGGCCGGCCGGGCCGGCTGGCAGACGTTGGGCGCGTACAGCCGGGGCACGATGCTGATCGCCGCGATCGACGCGATCGGCATCGGCCTGGCCCTGGTGGTGCTCCGGGTGCCGCTCGCCCTGCCGCTGGCGCTGATCACCTTCCTCGGCGGCTTCGTGCCGATCATCGGGGCGACGGTGGCCGGCGCGGTGGCGGTGCTGGTGGCGCTGGCCGCCAACGGGCCGACCACCGCGCTGCTCACCCTCGCCGCGGTGATCGCCGTGCAGCAGATCGAGGGCAACCTGCTGGAGCCGCTGGTCATGAAGCGGCAGGTCCGGCTGCACCCGGCGGTCATCCTGGTGGCGGTCACCGCCGGCACCCTCATCGCTGGCATCGCCGGCGCTTTCGTCAGCGTTCCGATCACCGCCGTCCTCTGGCGCATCATCGACACCGTGCAACGCCACCACTCCGCCTCGGGCGCCCCCGCTCCAGTAGGGGTGACCGATCCCCCGCCGACCTCATGATCGACGTACCGGGCTGGGAACAGCGCGGCTGAGGTGGGTGGTGAACCAGGTGCCGGCGTGGTCGGCGACCTGCTCGAGGGTGCCCGGCTCCTCGAAGAGGTGGGTTGCCCCGGGGACCACCCGCAGCTCGCCGACCTCCCCCAGCTCGGCCAGCGCCTGCTCGTTGAGCGCGATCACTTCCTCGTCCAGGCCACCGACCAGCAGCAACGTCGGCGTACGTACCTGGGCCAGAGCGGTGCCGGCCAGGTCCGGTCGCCCGCCCCGGGAGACCACCGCGCCCACCCGGTCGGCGCGGGACGCCGCCGCGACAAGGGCGGCGGCGGCACCCGTACTGGCCCCGAACAGGCCGATCGGCACCTCACCGGCGGGGCGCTCGGCCGCCAACCAGTCGACGATGCCGGCCAGCCGACTGGCCAGGAGCCCGATGTCGAACCGCAGTTCGGCGGTGCGCGCGTCCACCTCGTCCTCGGCCGGGGTGAGCAGGTCCACGAGCACCGTGCCGAGCCCTCGGCCGTTCAGCGTCTCGGCCACCGCCACGTTGCGGGGGCTGTGCCGGGAGCTGCCGCTGCCATGCGCGAAGAGCACCACGCCTCCCGGTTGAGCGGGCAACATCAGGTCGGCGGGGAGCTGGGCGTCCCCGACCGGGATGGTCACCGTGCTGCGTTGCTCGTCCATGCCCCACCTCCGCGTGCTGGCCTTCGTCCCGGATACCCCGCCTGCCGCCTGGCACGCCCCCGCACCGCCGCCGGGCCGCGTTTGCCGGATGGGCCGCCGGGTACGCGACGGGCGACCGCAGACCGTGTCGGCGCAGCCGCGCCCCGACGGATCGCGAGGATCGCCATGGCTCAGCAGCAGTCGTCCCGGCAACAGCAGATGAGCGAGCGGGACCGGCGCCAACAGGACGCCGAGCGCAACCGGGACTGGGCGGACGACGCCGCGCAGGCCCGCCTACCCGATGATCCCCGGGCGATGGCGCCCCGGGACGCGATCGGACGCCCGTCGACCGGCGAGCCCATCTGACCTCGGAGTCGATGACCGGGCGGGCACCGGCCCGTCAGGTGGCGGCCGTGGCGGGATCACTCCCGCCCCGGCCGTCACTGCTCGTGCTCGGGCAACCGCATCAGCGGCGACCGGCCCGGCGGCTGCTCCGGCGGCGGCCCGGACGGGTCGGCCGACGGCACCGGCACGGTGACCGGCTCATCGAAGGTGACCCGCAGCAGCTGGTCGTGGTGGCGCAACTCCACCACATCGTCCGGCCCACCGTGGCGCAGCGAGTACGTGGTCTGGTGCGGCCGGACGTCCACCCGCAGTGCCAGCCCGCGCCACTGGAGGGAAAACTCCAGCCGGCTGAGCCGGCTGGAGAGCCGAGGCGCGAACGACAGCTCACCGTCGTGGTCCCGCAACCCGCCGAGCCCTCCGACCAGGGCGAGCCACGCGCCGGCCAGTGAGGCCATGTGCACGCCGTCCCGGGTGTTCTCGTTGAGGTCGTGCAGGTCCATCAGCGCGGCTTCGCGCAGGTAGATGTGCGCCAGCTCGGGATGGCCCACCTCGGCGGCGAGCACGGCCTGGGTGCAGGCCGACAGCGACGAGTCGCGCACGGTCCGGCGCTCGTAGTAGAGAAAGTTGCGCACCTTCTGCTCGGGGGTGAACGCGTCCCCCCGCCAGTGCATAGCCAGGACCAGGTCGGCCTGCTTCACCACCTGCTTGCGGTACAGCTCGAAGTACGGGTAATGCAGCAGCAGCGGGTACTTCTCCGCCGGCGTGTGCGCGAAGTCCCACTCCTCGAGCCGGGTGAAACCCTCCACCTGCTGGTGGACGTCGAGCTCCTCGTCGTACGGGACGTGCATCGAGGTGGCCGCGTCCCGCCAGCTCGCCGCCTCCTCGTCGGTGACCCCGAGGTGGAACGCCGCCTCCCGGTAGCGCATCACCACCTCGGCGGCGGCGAGCAGGTTCCGCTGCGCCATCAGGTTGGTGTAGAGGTTGTCGTTCTTCACCGCGGTGTACTCGTCCGGGCCGGTGACCCCGTCGATGTGGAACTGCCCGTGCCGGTCGTGGTGGCCGACCGAGCGCCACAGCCGGGCGGTCTCCACCAGCAGGTCGAGCCCGATCTCCTGCTCCAACTCGGTGTCCCCGGTGACCAGCACGTAGCGCCGCAGCGCGTCGGCGATGTCCGCGGCGATGTGGAAGGCCGCGGTGCCGGCCGGCCAGTACCCGGAGGACTCCGGGCCCTCGATGGTCCGCCAGGGAAAGGCGGCACCCTTGAGGTTGAGCGTCTCGGCCCGTTCCTTGGCCTGCTCCAGCGTGCTGTGTCGCCAGTGCAGCGCGTTGCGCACCGCGCTCGGCTGGGTGTAGGTGAGCACCGGCAGGACGAACATCTCGGTGTCCCAGAAGGCGTGCCCGTCGTAGCCGGGGCCGGTCAGCCCCTTCGCCGCGATCGGCCGACGCTCGGCCCGGGCACCGGCCTGGAGCACGTGGAAGAGGCCGAACCGGACGGCCTGCTGCACCTCCGGGTCCCCGTCGACCCGCACATCGGCCGCGTCCCAGAACTCGTCGAGGTAGCCGCGCTGCTCCCGGCAGAGCCCGTCCCAGCCGTCCAGCCGGGCCCCGGCCAGCGCCGCGCCGACCTGGTCGCGCAGGGCGGGCAGCGACCGCCGGCTCGACCAGCCGTACGTCAGGTACTTGACCACCCGCAGCTTCTCGCCGGGCTTGAGCACGCAGCCGATCGTGGTGCGGACCCAGTCCTCGTAGCCCTCGGACTCGATGGTGGTGCGGTCTGGCCCGTGCACCTCGTGCTCCATCGCGGCGGCCACCCGCAGCCCGGAGACCTTGGTGCGGTGGATCAGCTGCCCACCGTCCGGGGTGGTCAGCTCCTCCTCGGCCTGCAACGGCGACTCCAGCACCGCGGCGACCCGGGGGTCCTTGCTCTGCGCGGGCAGCGTCTCGTTGGCCACCAGCTCGGACTGCACGATCAGCCGGAGCGGGCCGTCGACGGCCTCCACCTCGTAGTTGATGGCGGCGACCGACCGCTGGGTGAACGACACCAGTCGGGTGCTGCGGACCTTGACCTCCCGGCCGGCCGGCGAACGCCAGTGCAACTCCCGGTGCAGGGTGCCGGCCCGCAGGTCGAGGATCCGCTCGTGGGCGAGCAGCTCGCCGTAGCGCACGTCGAGCGGCTCGTCGTCGACCAGCAGCCGGATCAGTTTGCCGTTGGTGACGTTGACGATGGTCTGCCCGGACTCGGGGAAGCCGTAGCCGGCCTCCGCGTAGGGCAGGGGGCGCAGCTCGTAGAACGAGTTGAGGTACGTGCCGGGCAGGCCGTGCGGCTCGCCCTCGTCGAGGTTGCCGCGCAGCCCGACGTGGCCGTTGGAGAGCGCGAAGACCGACTCCGACTGGGCCAGCACGTCCATGTCCAGCCGGGTCTCCCGGACGTGCCACGGTTCGACCGGATAGGCCCGTTCCCGGATCACGCGAGACCCCGCTCTCCGGCCGGGCGTGCCGCCGACGGGTCGGCGTCGCCCATTTCGAGCAGCTCCGCGAGGTCCTTGACCACGATGTCGGCGCCGTGCGCGCGCAGCTCGTCGGCCTGCCCGACCCGATCGACGCCGACCACATAGCCGAAGCCGCCGGCCCGGCCGGCGGCCACCCCGGACAGCGCGTCCTCGAAGACGGCAGCCTGCGTCGCGTCGACGCCGAGCAGTCTGGCCCCAGCCAGGAAGGTGTCCGGGTGCGGCTTGCCACGCAGCCCCTGCGCCCGGGCGACCAGCCCGTCGACCCGCGCCTCCAGCAGTGGTTCCAGCCCGGCGGCGGCGACCACCTCGCGCCCGTTGGCGCTCGCGGTCACCACGACCCGACGCAACCCGGCGGCGGTGGCCTCCTTCAGGTAGCGCACCGAGCCCGGGTAGACCTCGACACCGGAGCTGCGCACGCGCTCCAGCAGCAGGACGTTCTTGCGGTTGCCGACGCCGTTGACGGTGTCGGCGTCCGGCGGGTCGTCCGGGCTGCCTTCGGGGAGCACGATCCCGCGGGAGGCGAGGAACGACCGGACGCCGTCGGCGCGGGGCCGGCCGTCGACGTAGTGGTTGTAGTCCGCGCCGGGATCGAACGGCTGGAACGGCTCACCAGTCGCCGTGGCCCGCTGCTGCAGGAACTCGTCGAACGTCCGCGTCCAGGCGGCGTTGTGCACCCGGGCGGTCTGCGTCAGCACACCGTCCAGATCGAAGAGACAGGCGGTCACATGAGCAGGTAGGCCCAGCACGCTACGAATCTAACCACCCAGCCAGGCCGCCAAACCCCGTTTCCGCCGCCGCCAGCGCGGCTCACTGCGGCCGCAGCGTCCAGACCACGGTCATCGCCGAGGTGAGCGTGCCGTCCTCGGTGGCGATCTCCACCTCGACCGGGAACTCGGGTCGCTGGCCGGACTCCAGCTCTTCGATCACCTCGAGAGCCGGCCGGCCGAGCCGCGCGGTGGCCAGCACCGGCCCCAGTGCCAGCTTGCGGTAGGCGATCTCGGCCCGGACGGCGAGCGGCACGGCTCGGTCCAACAGCTGCCCGAAGGCGGCCAGCACCACCGCGCCGGAGGCCGTCTCGCCGAGGGTGAACATGGCCCCGGCGTGCGGCCCGCCGACGTGGTTGTGGGTGGCCGGCGAGTCGGGGAGCCGGACGACTGCCCGCACCCCGCCCTCCGCCTCGGGGGCCACCTCGACGATTTCGAAACCGAGCGTACGGGCGAACGGCACCGCTTCCAGCAGGCCGGCCGCCACCTGGCGAGAGTCGATGGTCATGCCCTGACGCTACTCGCGGGTAACTTGCCGGGGCAAGGCCGGCGTGGGTTCGGCCGGTGTTCATTGTTCGAACATTCGCCGGCCACCAGCGGATCACCCATTTCCACTAGCCCTCTCGGCGCACACGAAAATTGTCGAATGCGGCAAGCCGAATCACGTGAACAGCCGGCGAACAACCGGTGTTCCCGCACCGGAATCTGTGGGCTATACGCCTGATCAGAGCGCCTCCCGGAGGGCGGTCGGGGCAGCGCAGAGTGCTATAACCTGGCGCGGAACTGGAGGAATGAATGACGTCGACGCCCGCAGCCATCACACAAAAGCTACACATCCCCGCCTTGACCGGATTGCGCTGGTTCGCTGCTCTCGCTGTTTTCTTTCATCACTCGGCAGCGCACGATTCGCTGCCGGATCCGGTCCGCCGGATCATGGGAGCGGGCAGCAACGGCGTCACTTTCTTCTTTCTCTTGTCGGGGTTCGTCATCGCGTTGAACTACTTCGACGGCGCCACTCGGCCGACCCCCCGCAGCACCTGGAACTACCTGATCGGTCGGCTGGCCCGGGTCTACCCGCTCTATCTGCTGGTCCTCGTCGTCGTCTGGCTGGCCGTTGACGACCACTCCAACGTGAGTCGGTTCCTCATCCAGGTCCTCGCCCTGCAGTCCTGGCATCCGTCGCTCGTCGTCACGTACGGCATCAACGCACCGGGCTGGTCGATCGGCGTCGAGTTCTTTCTCTACGCCTGCTTCCCGCTACTGGTGTTGGCGCTGCGCCCGATCGCCAACAACGCCAAGGCTCTCCTCGCCGTGGCCGTGGCGGCGATAGTCGCGGCCTTCGTACTCGCGGCGTTGTTCCAGCACTTCCGCAACGGTCTGCCCGCCACGAACCCGTTCAGTGCGCACCGGTGGCTCTACCGAACACCCGCCACCCGCCTGGGGGACTTCACGCTCGGCATGGTGGCGGCACTGCTCCTCCGCCAGGCCAAGCGGTCGCGGCCCGCGTCGGCCGCCCGGGACCGGGTGCTGTCACCGTTGCTCACCTGGCTTCCCCTCGCGGCGACCCTGCTGCTGATGGCGTGGCCCGGCCGGACCCACTACTACGCCAGTTACGACGCGATGTGGATGCTCCCCGGAGTGCTGTTCTTCTTCGGCCTGAGCCAGTATCCCCAGTCCGCGCTCGGCCGCTTTCTCAGCACCCGGCTCGTCGTGTTTCTGGGCGAGGTCTCCTTCGCCTTCTATCTGGTGCATCGCCCGCTGATGCAGGTGGTCGGTGCAGCGTCGTGGGTGGACGACAGCTTCATGGCCTACTTCACCAAGATGACCCTGCTCGTCGTCTTCATCACTGCGGTCGCGACCGCCTGCCACTTCCTCTGGGAGCGGCCGGCCCAGCGGTTCGTCAACCGCTGGCTGAGGATCAAGTCGCCGGCCGCGCCCAGCAGCAGGCCCACCACGCCTGCGTGATCGGCAAGGGTCGTCAGAGGTTGCCGATGGTCCGCAGGATCTCCGCGTAGAAGTTGCCGTCGATGCTGCGGAAGAAGGCGAAATCCTGCCCCGGGTCGCCGAAGAACGGGCGCAGCGTCCAGGCCAGTTGGGTGCCGACGAAGCCGAAGAGCAGGATCCAGATGTAGAGCAGGGTCATGCTGGCCGGCCGCTGCGTCGGCTCGGCGCGCCGTGCCGGCGGGTTGCCCCACGGGCGCTGCGGCTGCGCGTAACCGGGCGGCAGCATGCCGGGCGGGAAGGAAGCGACGGCCGGCTGCCCGGCCCACTGGGCCGGGACCTGCGCCGGGACCTGGGCCGGGACCTGCGCGGCGGGCGAAGCCACGTCGGGGGTGGCGCCGTTCGGGACCGCACCGGCCGACCCGGCCGCCGCCGCTCCGGCCGGCACGGCCACCGGCTCGGCGACCTGGACAGCCACCGGGGCGGCAGCGGGCGCCGTGCCTGCGGGCACGGCGGCCGGCGCGGCCTGCGCCGGGGCCTGAGCCTGGGCCTGGGCCTGGGCCTGGGCCGCCTCCGGGGCGAGCAGGCCGTGGTCGTTGAGCACCTGCATGCCACCGGTCAGGAAACGCAGCCCGACCAGCGCCGACAGGGTCAGGATCGCCACGTTGAGCAGCTTGAAGAAGCCGTAGTCGGGCGCGGTGATCAGGAAGAAGAGGCTGATCGGCGCGAACGCCACCGCGAGCATCGAGGTGACCGTGATCGCCACCATCACCAGCGCCAGCGACTGGCGCACCGAGAGCCGGGCACCGAAGACCAGGTTGAACAGGTAGAGCGTGGGCAGGCAGATGGCCAGCGTGACCAGGAACAGCAGCGGCAGCTTCAGCGCGGAGGTCAGCGCCATCAGCGGGCTGTGGAAGGCGCCCAGCACCGCACCGTAACAGGCGAGCGCGATGGCGGAGCTGGCCAGCATCCGCCCGGTCATCGCGTTCAAGTCACGCTCGGCCACGATCTGCTGCCAGATGCCCTGCCGGTCGCGCAGGATGCGCTCGATGACGAGCGGGCTGGGACGATCACCCGACACGGGTGGACCCCTCTCGGTGGTCTTTAAAGTGGACTGGGTGCGCAGACGGTAGGACACCGGGTGGCGCCTCCGCCACCCCGCTCCGGCGTGGTGTCAACGCCACCCCACGTCGATCCGGGCTCCGCGCTCGTCGAAGAAGTGCAGCGCGTCCATCCGGACCGAGACGGCGAGCGCGTGGCCGGCGGCAACCGCCGGGTACGGCGCCAGCCGCACCGCCAGCTCCGCCGGCCTGCGGTGGTGTCGGCCCGGATCGGGGAGCACGCTGGTCCGGGTGCCACCACCCGCCACGTCTTCCGCCTCCACGGGCTTGCCGGTGAGCCGCTGCATCACCGAGCCGAACCGGCGCAGGCCGCGCTGGCCCACCGGCGCCGGGTCCAGCCGCGTGCCCATCTCGTCGACCACGATCGCGGTCGCCCCGATGTCGAGGAACGCCAGTGACTCGTGCCCGTGGTGCTCCAGGTAGCGGATCCGACCACGCAGCACGTCGCCAGGGCTGTCCGGGGAGACCGGGGTGAGCGCCTCGGCCCGCATGCCGACGACGATCCGCTCACCGTGGTAGTGCGCGATCGCCCGGCTGCGGATGTCGTTCCAGGGCAGGTAGAGCGACTGATCGCCGAGGTTGAGCGTGACGTACCGGTCGAGGTGGACGTAGACCGACGCCTCCAGCAGGTTCATCCGCGGGCTACCCAGGAAGGCGGCCACATAGAGCGTCGCCGGCCGGCCGTACACCTGGGTGGGGGTGCCCACGTCCTGGAGCACGCCGCGACGCATGATGGCCACCCGGTCGGCCATGGTGAGCGCCTCGGCCTGGTCGTGGGTGACGTAGACGGTGGTGACGCCCAACTCCCGGGTCAGGCCCGAGATCTCCGCGCGCAGCTCGGCGCGCAGCCCGCTGTCGAGGTTGGACAGCGGCTCGTCCATCAGGAACAGCCCGGGTCGGCGGACGATCGCCCGACCCATCGCGACCCGCTGCCGCTGCCCGCCGGAGAGTTGGCCGGGCTTGCGGGCCAGCACGTCGCCGATGCCCAGCGCGCTGGCCACGTCGCTGACCCGCTCACCCCGCGGTTCCGGCTCCACCCCGGCCAGCCGCAGCGGAAACGCGATGTTGTCGCCGACGGTCATGTGCGGATAGAGCGCGAAGTCCTGGAAGACCATGGCGATCTTCCGATCCCGTGGTGGCAGGTCGTTCGCGAGTTCCCCGTCGAGCAGCACCGCGCCCTGGGTCGGATCCTCCAGCCCGGCGATCATCCGCAGCACCGTGGATTTGCCGCAGCCGGACGGGCCGAGCAGCACCATGAACTCGCCGTCGTTCACGTCCAGGTTGATGCTGTCGACGGCCAATGTGCCGTCCTTGAAGATCTTGGTGACATCCTTGAGCGCGACGGTGGTCACCGTCTCCTCCCCCAGCTCGTCGACCGAACCCCACAAGACTGTGACCAGGATCATTGAATTAGCACATCGGGTGAACGTCTCATGTTCGATCGATGACGCTGCAATTAAGCGACACAGGGCCGGCGCCGAACGCGATCAACAGCGCGGCGACAGCCCCACCGACTCGCCCAGAAACACCCGGCGCACCACCCGCTCCGCCGCGCGCCCGTCGTCCAGCGCGCAGAACCGTCCCCGGAAATGCTCGCGGGCCTTGGCCGCCGCGTCCGAGCGCAGCGCGTCGGTACGGAACAGGTCGAGCAGGTCGGCGAAGGTGACGGCCACCGCGCCCGGCGGCTCCGCCGTGACGTCGAAGTAGACCCCCCGGGCCAGCCGGTACGCCTCCCAATCGGGGGCGTAGAGCACGATCGGCCGGTCCAGCACCGCATAGTCGAACATCGCCGAGGAGTAGTCGGTGACCAGCACGTCGGCGATCAGGTAGAGGTCCTCCACCCGCTGGTAGCCGCTGACGTCGCGGACCCGCTCCCGGTCCACCGCCCGGCGGGGGCGGCGATCCCGGTCATGGAAGTAGTGGCTGCGCATCAGCAGCCGGCCGGAGTCACCCAGCGCGTCGACGAACCGGTCGGGGTCGAACGGCGGCCGGTAGCCGGGCAGATGCTCGCGGTGCGTCGGGGCGTACAGCACCACCTGCTCGTCGGGGCCGAGGCCGAACTCCGCACGCAGTCGGCGCACCTCCTCCGGGCTGGCGGTGGCCAGCCGGTCGTTGCGCGGGTAGCCGACCTCCAGGGTGGTGTACGTGGCCGGGTAAGCCCGGTCCCACATCTGGGTGGAGAAGCTGTTCGCGCTGACGCTGTAGTCCCAGCGGTCCACCCGGCGCAGCAGCCCGGCGAAGTCCATCCGGCCCGCCCCGATCGGATAGCGCTGCTGGTCCAGCCCCATCACCTTGACCGGCGTGCCGTGGTGGGTCTGCACGTGCACCTGTTCCGGCCGCTTACGGACGAAGTCCGGAAAGTTGACGTTGTTGACCAGCCAGCGGGCCCGGGCCAGCGCCCGGTAGTAGGCCGGGGTGCCGGCGATGACGTACTCCGCCCCGGCCGGCACGCTGTCCACCCGGTCCCGGCGCACGATCCACACCCCACGCACCCCCGGCGCCAGCCGGCGGGCCACCTCGTAGATCGCCGCCGGGTTGCAGGCGTACCCCCGGTACCAGTAGGCCGCGTACACCGCGAGCGTCGGATCCACCGGCCGGCGCAGCTCCGCCCGGTAGTACTCGTACAGCAGGCCGTCCCGCGTCAGCCGGGCGCCGCGCCGGGCCGCCGGGCCGACCCGGCGTCGCGCGGTACGGACCTTCCGGCGGGCGACGTCGCGGGTCCGGCTGGCGGTCCGCAACGCGCTGAACGTCCGCCAGCGGCCGGCGGCGACCAGCCGATGCTTGATCCCCTCCACCCCGTCCGGCACCGGGTAGCCGCCGTCCGGCAGCCAACGGGCGTAGTCCGCCGTGATCTGCGCGAAGAAGGCGGGCCGCAGCTCCGGGGCGATCCGCTGGCCGTTGCCGAGCACGGTCAGGTAGTGCCAGATCATCCGCTCGAAGACCGCGGGGCGCAGGGCGCCCACCGCCGGCCCCCAGGAATCCATCAGGTGGAAGACCCGGTGCCACTGCGGGAACACCTCGAAGTGCCGGTCACCCCGGGTCCGGGTGATCGCACCGGCGCGGCGCTGCCGGTAGTTGACGCAGACGAGGTCGAGTACGCCGATCCGCTGCGCCGCCATCAGCACCGGGTAGCTGAACGAGACATCCTCGTACCAGCCGGGCGCGAAGCGCAGACCCAACTCGACCAGGAACTCCCGGCGGACCAGCCGGTTCCACGCGGTGTGCAGCAGCCGCATCGCCTCCGGCCGCTCCCGCAGCCGGAAGGGGGCCGCACCGGGCGACTCCGGGAACACCTCGGCCATCGCGCTCCGGGTGACGGTGTCGTTCCAGTGCGTCCGGACATGGTCGACCAGCAGCACATCCGGCCGGGTGGCTCGCAGCCGCTCGGCCACCTCCGGCAGGCACTCCGGTGCCAGCCAGTCGTCGCCGTCGAGGAACCACACGTACTCGCCGACGGCCCGGTCCAGCCCGACGTTGCGGGCCGGACCGAGGCCGACGTTCTCCGGCAGCCGGACTGACCGGACCCGCTGGTCGCGGGCCGCGTACTCATCGATGATCTCGCCGCTGGCGTCCGGTGAGCAGTCGTCGATGGCGATCACTTCGAGGTCGGTCTCCGGCTGGCCGAGGATCGAGTCGAGGCACTCGCGCAGGTATCCCTGCACCCGGAAGGCCGGTACCACGAAACTGATCAGGGTCATCCGGCCGTCCCTCCGTCAGCGCGGCGCGGCCCCTCCCGCGCCCACCGGCGCGGCCGACGCCCGCGCGCTACGGGCCGGCCGGACGAACCAGGCCAGGACGGCGCTCGCCACGAAAACCACGAGAAGGTACGTACCGAGTGTAGCCATGCCGATACTCACGATTCCGGCAATCGCCGCGAGGGCCAGCAGCACCGAGCGTCCCTCCCAGCCCAGCGTGGCCGGGTGCAGCGGTGGTGCCGCCTGCCGCTTCTCCAGCCGGGCCGTCAGGTCGTAGTGGTGCACGGTGAGCACGAAGACGTAGCCGAAGATCAGCCACCCCGGCGCCCCGCCGACCACCCCGACCGCGATCGCGAACAGGTACTCGGCGGCCCGCAGCGCGGCGGGCACCAGCCAGTCCAGCGGGCCGTTGTGCGCGGCCCCGGAGCCCAGGCCGCCGACCAGCAGCACCAGCAGCGCCACCGGCACCGCCCAGCGCAGCCCGTCGGGTACGTCGGTGAGCAGCGCCGCGACCAGCAGCGCCGCCGAGCCGAGCGCGGCGATCACCGCCAGGGTGAGCGGCCCCATCGGGCGGACCACCGGCAACCGGCGGGCCAACGGACCGTCGTCGCGGTGCAGGGTGGCATCGACGGTGTCCAGCACCGGCACCCACATCCAGCGGGCCCGCAGCGTCCGCAACGCCCCGGTGTACGCGAATGCCAGCGCACCCCAGACCAGCACCGCGATGAGGCTGACCAGCGGGTTGAACAGCGCCACGGTCAGCGCGATCAGCGCCCACCGCTCGCCGATCGGAAAGACCACGGTCCGCTTCAGCCAGTACGACAGCGAGCCGGTGTCCGCCTGCACCCGGGTCGACGCGGCGTTCAACCGGTCACCGATCCCACCGCTGGCACCCGTCGCCGCCCGTGGCCGGCGAGCCGCCTCGTCGTGCAGCACCCCGTACCAGGTGTCGGTCATGTGGCGGACGGTCTGCAACGTCATCGCGGCGATCGCCAACGCCCAGCCGTTGCCCAGCCCGGCGTGGCTCACCCCGAAGCCCAACCCGGCGTAGACCAGGTACTCCTTGGCCCGGTCGGCCATCGTGTCCAGCCAGCCACCCCAGGCGCTGAAGTGCCGCGTGTAGCGGGCCAGTTGGCCGTCGACGCAGTCCAGCACGAAGCCGAGGTAGAGCAGCACGGCACCGCTGACCAGCGCGGGTCGACCGCCGACCCCGAACAGCACCGCGGCGGCCAACGCGAAGAGCACCGAGATCACCGTCACCCCGGTCGGGGTGAGCCGGAGCCGGGCCGACAGCCGGACCACGTACGGCGACCAGGTGCTGACGAAGTAGGTGGAGAAGAAGTCGTCCTTCTCCTTCACCGACAGCCGCAACTCGGCCCGGTCCTCGTCGACCGCGGTCACCGCAGCCTCGGCCGCGGCCAGCCCGGCCGCGTCGTCGACCCGGTGCGCGACGAGCAGGCGTACCCGCTGGGCGAAGATCAGGGTGCCGAGCGCGGCGAGACCCGCGACGAGCCGGTCCACGGCGGACCCGGGGCCACCGGCCGCGACCGGCGCGGGACGCTCGCCCGCGTCGGGCCGCCCCGTCCTGCGGGCGGGCTCGAACGGCGCGACGTCCCCGACCGGGCCGAGCGGGGTGGCGATGGGCAGCAGGCCGATCGCCGCGGCCCGGGCAGCGGCGGCGAGGTTCGGCAGGTCGTCCACGCCGACCCGCAGCGCGCCGCCGAACACGCCGGTGGCGTCGCCGTCGAGAGCGTCCACCGCGCCGGCGTCGACGATCTGGCCGCGCTCCTCACGCACGGCGGTCCGCCCGGGCACGGGTGGGTCACCGAGCACCAGCGCCACCGTCGGCCCCACCGGGCTGGTGGCCAGGTGCCGCAGCACGGCGGTGTGCGCGACCAGGTCGGTGCCGGTGACCAGCAGCGGACCGGTGGCGGAGTCGGCCAGCGCGGCCAACTCGTCGAGGTTGGCGGCGAAGCGCACCTCGTCCGCCCCCGCCCGGCGCAACTGGGCGGCGAGCCGGTCGGCCAGCGGCTCGCCGGTCGCGGTGGTCAGGCCCGCCGCGGGCGTCCCGGCGGCGAGCACGATCGCGACCGTCACCGCGGGACCGCGGCGTGGTACGCGTCGAGCGCCTCGGCGATCGTGCCGTCGAGCGTCAACCGGCCCGCGTCGAGGTACAACCCCCGACGGCAGAACCGGGTCAGGTCCTTTTCGTTGTGTGACACCAGCACGAGCGTGCGCCCCTCCCCGAGCAGACGATCAATCGTCGCGTAACACTTCTTGCGGAACTCCGCGTCCCCGACCGCGGTCACCTCGTCCATCAGCAGGATCGGGTGCGGCAGGTGCGAGATGATCGCGAAACCGAGCCGCACCTTCATCCCCGACGAGTAGTGCCGAACCGACGTGTCGATGGCCCGTTCCACCTGCTCGCCGGCGAACTCGACGATCTCGTCGAAGTGCCGCTTCAGATAGCCCGTCGACAGTCCGTGCAGCCCACCGACCAGGTGCAGGTTCTCCCGCCCGGTCAGGTCGTTGGAAAAACCGGCGGAGAGCTCCAGCAGCGGGGCCACGGCGCCGTGCACCCGGATGCTGCCCTCGTCCGGAATGAGCACTCCGGCGATCAGCCGCAGCAGGGTGCTCTTGCCGGTGCCGTTGCGGCCGATCACCCCGACGGTCTCGCCCGGCTCGACGGTGAACGACACGTCGCGCAGCGGCCAGAACTGGCCGGGCAGGGCACCGCGCCCACCCCGGTGGATGAACAGCTCCCGCAGCCGCAACTGGCGGCGACGGTTGCGGACGAACCGGATGCCCAGGCCGTCTGCCTCGATGATCGGCGCGCCCATTCAGAGTTCCTTGAGCACGGCGGGTTCCAACCGGCGGAACGACCACCAGCCGGCGGCCAGCACCAGCAGGCTGACGGCGACCGTGGTGGCGAGCAGCCGGGCGTCCGGGAACTCGTCCGGGTACCAGATCGCGTGGTGCAGCTGGAAGATCCCGACCAGCGGGTTCAGCTCGTACAGCACCTTCAACCATCCGGGCAGGCCGGACTCCCGGACCAGGCTGAGCGGATAGATGATCGGCGTGGCGTAGAAGAGCACCCGAATGATCAGCCGCATGAGCCGCTCCACGTCGCGCATCAGCACGTTCCACGCGGAGAGCAACAGCGCGACCCCCACCAGCAGGACCGCCTGGACGGCCACCGCCAGCGGCAGGGAAAGCAGCGACCAGCCCAGGTGGATCCGGCCGTGCGCTACGTAGATCACCGCAATGGCGATCAGGATCGGCAGGCCGGCCGCGTACTCGGCGAACCGGCCGGTGACCCGGCCGATCGGGAAGACCTGGCGCGGCACGTTCATCGTGGTGATCAGCCGGGACTGGCCGGTCAGGGCGTTGGTCGCCTCGCTCAGCGCCGAACTGGTCCACATCCAGGCGAAGATTCCGGTGATCAGGAACAGCGGGTACGACCCGGCCGCCTCGCCGAGGTGCCGCCCGGTGTCCCGGGAGTAGAGCACGCCGAAGACGAACCAGTAGATGGCGCCCATACCCAGCGGCTCGATCAGCGACCAGAAATAGCCCAGCACTGACTGCTGGTACTTGACCGCCAGATCGCGCCTGACCAGGATTCGCAGCGAGTTGCGGTGCGACCACAACGCCGCGACGCCAGAGGTCACCGCAGCCTCCCGCCTCCTGAAACGGACGACAGGTTAGCAGTCGGTGAACGAATGCCCCGAGTCGGCCAGACTCAGCATTCGATCACGTTGACGGCCAGTCCGCCGCGCGCCGTCTCCTTGTACTTGACCTTCATGTCGGCGCCCGTCTCCCGCATGGTCTTGATGACCTTGTCCAGCGACACCGCGTGCACCCCGTCGCCGCGCAGCGCCAGCCGGGCGGCCGTGATCGCCTTGATGCTAGCCACCGCGTTCCGTTCGATGCAGGGGATCTGCACCAGGCCACCCACCGGGTCGCAGGTCAAGCCGAGGTTGTGCTCCATCCCGATCTCGGCGGCGTTCTCCACCTGTTCCGGGGTGCCGCCCAGCGCCTCGGCGAGCCCCGCCGCGGCCATCGAGCAGGCCGAACCGACCTCACCCTGGCAGCCGACCTCCGCGCCGGAGATCGACGCGTTCTCCTTGAACAGCACGCCGATCGCCCCGGCCGCCAGCAGGAACCGCACCACGCCATCGTCGGTGGCACCCGGCACGAACCGGGTGTAGTAGTGCAGCACTGCCGGGATGATCCCGGCCGCGCCGTTGGTCGGCGCGGTGACCACCCGGCCGCCGGCGGCGTTCTCCTCGTTCACCGCGAGGGCGAACAGCGTCACCCAGTCCATCACGCGCAGCGGGTCCGTGGTCCCGGTGTCCGCCTCCAGGCTGCGCCGCAGTTCCGCCGCGCGCCGCCGGACCTTCAACCCACCCGGGAGTACGCCGTCCCGCTCGCAGCCGCGCTCCACGCACTCCCGCATCACCCGCCAGATCTCCAGCAGGCCGGCCCGGATCTCCGCCTCGCTGCGCCAGGAGCGCTCGTTGGCCAGCATCACCTCGCTGATCGACAGGCCACTCGAGGTGGTCGCCTCCAGCAGCTGCGCCCCGGTCAGGAAGGGGTACCGCACCTTGGTGCTGTCTGGCTTGATCCGGTCCGCGCCGGCAGCCGCCTCGTCCACCACGAAGCCGCCACCGACCGAGTAGTAGGTACGGCTGCGCAGCTCGGCACCGGCCCTGTCGTACGCCACGAAGGTCATCCCGTTCGGGTGGTACGGCAGCGACCGGCGGCGGTGCAGGGTCAGGTCCCGGCCCGGGTCGAAGTCGATCTCGTGCGCGTCCAGCAGGCTGATCCGCCGCTCGGCCCGGATCCGCTCGACCCGAGGGCCGACGGTGTCCGTGTCGACCGTCTCCGGCGCCTCACCGGCCAACCCGAGCAGCACCGCCCGGTCGCTGCCGTGGCCGTGCCCGGTGGCACCCAGTGAGCCGAACAACTCGGCCTGCACCCGCGTCGTGTCGGTGAGCAGCCCGTCGGCCTTGAGCCCGGCCGCGAAGGTGCGAGCGGCCCGCATCGGCCCCACGGTGTGCGAGCTGGACGGCCCGATGCCGACGCTGAAGAGATCGAAAACACTGATCATGGCTGCGCTTCCTCGCCGTCGTCCCGTCGTGCGGGATCCGGCCGTGTCGTGGCCGCCCGGTCAGGTGGCCCCGCTCGTGGCCGCCCGGTCGGGCGGCCGCTGGTCACCCGGGGTGTGGGTGCCCAACCAGCGAGCCTACCCGCCCAGCTCACCGCCCACCCGGCCAGCGCGACGCGGCCACCTGACCGCCGCCCACCCGCCGTCTCACCGCCACCTCCCCGCGGCATCCCGGCGCCCATGGCACACGGACCGCCCGCCCGGCCGCTCGCCCGCCCGCCCCAAGATCACGCTCGATCCTGGTTGTAGTGGTCTCCTCCCGCCCCAAGGCCGCTACATCCAGGATCGAGCACGATCTCGCGCGGGGCGCGGGGCGCGGGGCGCGGGGCGCGGGGCGCGGGGCGCGGGGCGCGGGGCGCGGGGCGCGGGGCGCGGGGCGCGGGGCGCGGGGCGC